>CABSKV010000022.1 GCA_902478425.1 uncultured Coriobacteriia bacterium
CCCATTTTGTATCTCTATCTATAAATCTGATAATTTTTTATTCTCGATTCTGATAAATTCCCATTGATCGCATTCTGATTCGATCGATCCGTCTTTATTCTTCATATTGATAATTATTTATCGCTTCAAAGAATAAAAAACATCCGAGTCGAAAATCGCTCGATCTTTCGCAAATTGTTCTCTGTGCAGATAGTTCTTTATACCGAATTGAGAATAGTTAATTCCGTTTGGTATATTTTTGACCGGAGCCGGTTACTTCCCCTACCCCAATTGGCAAACTATCTCTCATTCATATAATTCTTTATCTTCAATTCAGATATATCTATTATCTATTATTTGGACAATGCTTTATCTCGATTGCAAATAATTTGCCTCTGCTCACTTTTCCACATCAAAGCCCCTCCTTTATCCACATTCGCGATAAATATCAAATTGAAACTTCCGTTTTCAATTGTCATGGGCAGACAATCTTGAACGCAAAATCCCTCGCATCGGTCCTCAGATTCCAACTTGGCCCTCTCGCGCAATATTTTGGCTTCTAAGCCCTTTTTGCCCTATAACGACTATCGATACCAAACTGGTCCCCAGAATGCCGCACGAGCGATTCTGACGCCTCGTTTTTCGCACGCCATTTTGGGCCTCGCTCGCGCTATCCCAAACCTCGGATATCCACCTCTAGTATCTTGGTCACTCATCCCCTTGTGGATATCTGTGGGAAACTGCTTGGGACAGAATGCGGGGCGGTGCTCCTGAGGCAGCTTACCGAAGAAATACCGAGCAGCCGTCTTGCTAATCCGTCTCGCAGCCGATTTGGGTCCGCAGTCTCGTTTTCATGTCCCAGCTGTCGTGTATGATGAAGAAAAAGGCTCGGCAAGAAAGGTTGTACGCATGCGCACGGGATTCGATAACGATCTATATATCGAGATGCAGGCCACCCGCATTAGGGAACGTATTGCCCAATTTGGCGGCAAGCTTTACCTCGAGTTTGGCGGCAAGCTCTTCGACGATTACCATGCATCGCGCGTACTGCCCGGTTTCGAGCCAGATTCCAAAGTTCGCATGCTCATGACCTTGGCAGAAGACGCAGAAGTCATCATCGCGATCAACGCCAACCACATCGAGGGCAACAAGCACCGCTCGGACATCGGCATCGCCTATTCGGAGGACGTCCTGCGCCTCATGGACGTGTACCGCGAGATGGGCCTGCTCGTCGGCGGTGTCGTCATCACGCATTTCACCGGCCAGCCCCACGCAGAGGCCTACCAGCGCCGTCTGGAGTCCATGGGTATCAAATGCTACCGCCACTACGTCATCGACCGCTATCCGTCCGATATAGAGCACATCGTGAGCGACGAGGGCTTCGGCAAGAACGATTACGTCGTCACGGAGCGCCCGCTCGTCGTCGTCACGGCACCGGGCCCGGGCTCTGGCAAGCTCGCGACCTGCCTCTCGCAGCTTTATCATGAGAATAAGCATGGCGTGACCTGCGGTTATGCCAAGTTCGAGACCTTCCCGGTTTGGAATCTCGCCCTCACGCACCCGGTCAACGTCGCCTACGAGGCCGCCACGGCAGATCTCGAGGACAACAACATCATCGATCCCTTCCATCTCGAGGCCTACGGCTCCATCGCCGTCAACTACAACCGCGATGTCGAGACGTTTCCCGTGCTCAAGGCCATGATGGAGAGCATTTTGGGAGAGAGCCCCTACCAATCCCCCACAGACATGGGCGTCAACATGGTGGGCGATTGCATCTGCGACGACGCCGTTTGCAGCGATGCAGCCCGTAACGAGGTCGTACGTCGCTACTTCCGCGCGCGCGAGCAGCTTGCGCGCACCGGCACCGGCAAGGAGGAGGTCGGCAAGCTCGAGCTCCTCATGAAGGACGCAAGCGTCAACGTCGACCTTTCCCCCGCTCACCAGGCCGCGCTCGAGAAGGCGGCCGCTTCGGGCCTGCCCGCAGGCGCGATGGTGCTGCCCGACGGCACGCTCGTCACCGGCAAGACCTCGGAGCTTTTGGGTGCGGCCTCATCGCTGCTGCTTAACGCCCTCAAGGTCGTGGCCGGCATCGATGACAGCACCTACATCGTGAGCGATGATGCGCTCGAGCCCATCTGCCACCTCAAGACCGAGCATCTGCACAGCATCAACCCGCGTCTGCACACAGATGAGACACTTATTGCTCTTTCCATCAGCTCGGCCACAGACCCCCTGGCCCAGAAGGCCATCGACGCGACAGAGGCCCTACGCGGCTGCGATGCGTACTTCTCGGTCATCATCTCGTCCACCGACGAGAAGATGTACCGCAAGCTCGGCATCAACGTCTGCTGCGAGCCGGTCTTCGAGCGCCGCGCGTATTACCATAGGTAGAGCAACCTATTGCTTATGGGACAACATGTCCGATGCATGTTGTCCCATGCTCCGAAAACACCCGGAAATCACTCGGATTATTTGCGGTATTTCTGTTAGATAACATCTGCTACGATGCTTCGCGGTCAGCGGAGTAAGCCCCGCGAGTCGGCAGCGCCTTCCCTTGAAGGGAGGTGATGCCCATGGATCTTTTGACGTTGATTCTCAAACTGGCCGCTGCGGTGGTCAGTCTTGCAGCTTCGATATTGAAGTTCCGGTCCGAGACTCCGAGCAGCGCTCGGAAAAGAGACGACCGCCCGCGCCGTTAGGCGCTGGGCGGTCTATCAAAACCAGGCGTTGCCTGACGCACCAATCGCAGGCATCCGCTGGCTGTAGTGTAGCACAAAGCCAGGCTACATACTACGCAACCAGTTACTTATCGACGCTTTCGTCATCAACGACCACGACGTCGACCTCGGCATCCCCGATGGCCACCGCCTCGGCCGTGCCCACGGGCGTGCCGTCCACGTCGTCATCGAGGCCATCGTGCTCCTCGACCTTGGTGACCTTAATCATCGACGCATCGTAACCAAGCTCCTCGAGCGAGTTGAGCGCCTTCTCGGCATGCACCTCGTTGATCGGCTTGCGACCGAAGATCGCGTTGTAGATCCAGAAGGTGAAGAGCGCGGTGAGCGCCAAGCCGCACACGGCCAGGGCGAACGAGCCCAAGTGAATGAGGCCGGCGATGGCATGCTCGCCACCGAGGAACAGGTCCATGCCAATGTTGTAGGTGTTGTAGCCACCGACGGTGATCATGACCGAAAAGCCCTGGCCAGCGAAGTTCGCGAGCGCGCCAGAGATACCGAAGGGTGCGAGGATCGCACCCACCATCCATGCCGTCATCAGGATGTGCAGCGGCTTGACCTTGGGGCTGATGGACTTGCACACGAGGTACAGGATCTGGAAGACCGCGGCGAGCAGGCCGCCCACCCACAGGGCGTTGAAGAAGAGCATGCCGCCCTCGGTCTTGGGCACGCCGAGGTTCTGACCGGGCTGGACGCCCATCATGCCGCACACGTAGCCGATGATGACGCACACGAGCATGAACACGACGTTAAACCAGATGACGAACCACACGCAGTTCCAGATGCACTTGCCCATCGAGGCGTTTTCCTTGGTCCACGGACCAACGCCCTTCATGCCGACGGCCATGGCGAAGCCGGAGAACGGCAGCAGCGCGCCGAACGTCGCCCACTTCTCGACGTACTGGTAGCACGCAAAGCCACCGAGCACGCAGCCAATGAGGCCCATGCTCACGAGCGTGGCGCCGCCCATGAAGAACTCCATCGGCGTACCGGCCAGCGCAACCTGCCAAAACGACAGGATCGCCTGCGCGATGAGCGCAAGAACGCCGCCCACGCAAAAGCTGTAGAACACGGTCTTATACGGTTTCATGTAACTCCCCCTGTTCATGCGGGTCAACCCTCCTGAAGACCCGCGCCTATACACGAGAAAAGCCGCGTAGCGCACGCGCGGCTCCTCTGCCCGCCCACGACGGGGCAGGCGACATCGCATCCCTCCCAGGCGCGAACTCGTACAGTATATCGGCACTTCCCGCGCCACGCCACCCCGCGCAAGCCCTATAATCGCCAATGGAAAAACGCCGATTGACCGCGAACTTGGATGTGGAGCCCATGAACAACCAGTCATTGCAAAGCGCCCTGCGCAGCTTCGGGCGCGTCGAGGAGAACTACGTCGACGCCCTGCGCGAGAAGGGCCTCGCCTTTGCCGAGCCCCACGCGCGCGATGCCGCGATTGCCGCGCTGCGAGACGAGTTTGCCGAGCGAGGAGCCGAGATGCGCAATGCCGGCGCGAGCATACGCGTGGGCTGGCTGTCCCCCGCGTGCGTCGAGTGTACCGGCGCAAATGGCTCCGAGACCTTCTCGACCACGTTCAAGTGCCATCGCGATTGCTACTTCTGCTTCAACTACAACCTCGCCGATTACGACAAGTTCGTCGAGGAGGGCTGTCCGTGGGAAGAGGTTATGCAACAGGCTGCGCAATCATCGGACGGAAAGCTCGCCGTCGTGGGCCTGACCGGCGGAGAGCCGCTGCTCAACTTCGACGACACGCTCGCCTTCCTCGCGCGCGCCCACGAGCTCTTCGGCGACGCGCACAAGCGCATGTACACCTCGGGCGACCTGCTCACCCGCGAGATGGCCGAGGCACTGCGCGATGCCGGCCTCGACGAGATCCGCTTCTCGATCAAGCAAGACGATACCGATGAACAGCGCGAACGCGTGCTCGCGAACATGCAGATGGCGACCGAGTACATCCCGTCGGTCATGGTCGAGATGCCCATCATCCCCGGTACGAAGGACGCGATGCAGGACTGGATGCGCCGCTTCGACGAGGCGGGCATCGACGGCATGAACCTGCTCGAGTTCTGCTTCCCCTTCCACAGCTGGGACGAGTTCGCCAAGCGCGGCTTCGAGCTGCGAAACCCGCCGTTTGACGTCATGTACGACTATAGCTACTCGGGCGGCCTGGCCATCGACGGCAGCGAGCAGCTCGCGCTCGAGCTCATGCTCTGGGCGATGGACGAAAGGCTTTCCTTCGGCATGCATTACTGCTCGCTCGACAACAAGCACCGCAGCGAGATGCGCCAGATGAACGAGGTCGGGCGCGGCATGCACCCGTGCTTCGCGTTCGACGAGGACGACTTCTTCCTCAAGACGGCAAAGGTGTTCGGCAAGGACATCGAGCCGGCGATGAAGGCGCTACGCGCCGCGGGCTGCACCGACTTCCTCGAGAGCGCGCATGAGCATTCGGTTGCCTTTCCACTGCGCCACATCGATGCGCTCCAGGGCACGCGCGTGACGCCCGTCGTCTCCTACAACGTGCTCGAGCGCGACGACCAGGGCCGCTACCTGCGCGAAGTGGGCTTGAAGCTGCTGTAGCCTACGCCTCTTCCTCGAGCGCGTCGAGGCAATCCGTGAGCTTCTGGATGTCCTTCACGATATCGACGAGCTCGGCATCAGAAATCGGCTCGAACAGCTCCTCGATCTTGCGCTCGGACGCCGCGCCCTGCTCCTTGAAGTAGCTGCGCGCCTTGCGCGTGAGCTCGACCTCGAGCGCGCGTCCGTCGCTGTCCGAGCGATTGCACGTGACGTAGCCCTTTTCCTCGAGTGACGAGAGCATCTTCTTGACGTTTTGGCGCGTCGTGCCCGTGAACTCGGCTATGTCGCGCACGTTACGCGGCTCGTCGTCCATGCGCGAGATCATCATCATGAGGTACCACTGCTTGAAGGTGATGTCCGAATGCAGCGAATCTGCAAAGCGGCTGAACCGGTTCGACAGAATCGAGATGGCTCCGATGACGAACTGCTCGTACTGACCTCGTTCGCTACGCTGCATGATGGATCGTCCTCCTTGGTTTGAGCAACATGTTGCGGGTATTCTACCACGATGCCGCAAAATGAGACAAACGCTCAGTCTCGCTGTCTCATTTTGCCGCTCGGCGCCTCGCCTACTCCGTGACCATGCGCGCGCTCATGTCGAGCGGCTTGGCGAAGTGCAGGCAGGTCGTCGCGATGCCATCGACGCCGGTCGCGGCATACTCGCGGGCGTTTTGCAGGTTCACGCCGCCGGCCGCGATGACGGTGACCTGCGGGTTGATGGCCTTGAGCTGCTGCACGAGCGGGACAAGCTCGTCTACCGGCACCTTGTCGAGCTGGATGCCATCGGCACCCGCCTCGACAAAGCGCGCCGCATCGGCCGCGTCAGCCTCGATGAAGAGCTTCTTTTCGCAGCAACGCGCCTTGATCTCGGGGATGTCGGCCACGAGCGCATCGATGCCGCCCGGATAGAACGCAACGTGTTGCGCGAAGATGAGCACGGTCTCGGACAGCCCGAGGCGATGCGGGAAGGACCCGCCCACGAGCAGCGCCTTCGTGCCGAGCGGTTTGGTGCCCGACATGCGCTTGCGCGTCGTCAGCACCTCGCAGCGGGGGTTTCCCTCGTGCGCGGCGTCGACCATGGCGCGCGTCTTGGTCGCGAGCGCGCTGTAGTACTCGAAGATGTTGAGGCAGCACTTCCAGCCCATGTGCAGGACCTCGGCGCGGCCCCACACGCGCATGAACACGTCACCGGGCGCGAGCTGCGTGCCCGACGGCTCGATCTCGATGCGCTCGGCACCGAGCATGCGGTAGATGCGCTCGGCCTCCTCGGTACCGCACAGCAGCGCCGCGTCACGCGTGAAGTACTCGATGCAGCCCTCGCGCGCCCCGATGCCGAGCAGGTGCGTAGTCAGGTCGATGTCGGGCACATCCTCACGGATGAGCTGCTCGAGATACGAATCGGCGATGTACATGTGCGCTCCTTATTCTTGCTTGCGAATACACCGCATAGTACCACTCTATGGCACAATGCCAGCAATCATCCCGAAAGGACGCACATGGACTTCGCCATCCTCTACGGCATCCAGGACACGATCGCCTGCCCGCCGCTCGACGCCCTCATGGCCTTCGTCACCGCGCTCGGCGACCACGGCCTCATCTGGATCATAGTAGGCATCGTGTTGCTTATCTTCCGCAAGACGCGGCGCTGGGGCATCACGCTGCTCGTCACCCTCGGCATCACCTGGCTCATCTGCGAGTACGGCGTCAAGGCGCTCGTCGCGCGGCCGCGGCCCTTCATGCTCGACCCCGACTACACACTGCTCATCGCGCCACCAAGCGGCTTCTCGTTTCCCTCGGGTCACACGCTCGCCTCCTTCCTTGCCGCCACCGTCATCGCTTTCTCGCCGGTCGCGCGCGGCTGGAAGGTCGCTGCCTGGGTGATGGCCGTGCTCATCGCATTCTCGCGCCTCTACCTCTTCGTGCACTTCCCCACCGACGTGTTCGCCGGCGCGATCATCGGCGTCGTCGCAGCTCTCATCGGCGTCTGCATCAGCAATCGCATCGCTTCCTCACGCAATTCAACAGGAACCATCAGCTAATGAGACAGCGAGGCTGACGCCCTGTCTCATTTTCTTCCGGTGCCGGTTCGCTCGGCCCTCCGTTCCCCCGCTCGCGTGCATCCAAGCGCGAAATCCCCATTTACCGACAGCCACCTTGGGGCGTAGAATAGGCTGAACTGATGTGCAAAGGAGATGAGATGCCCGCAGAGCAGCGGAAAGTAGGAAAGTATACGCCGGTCAAGCCCATGCCGGCGGCCGAGCGTTACGCCTACAAGTCGCTGCCCGAGTCGCTGCGTCGTCGCAAGGAAAGCATCGACGATACGGCTGTGCGCATCCTCGAGTTCCTCGACCTGCTCAAGGAGGTCGGTGAGGAAATCTCCGTCCTCGGCTCCAAGCCGTATTCGCCGGATGGCTCGGGCACCTATGATCCCGAGCACGTCACCGAGCGCGAGGAGCTGCTCGGCCGCCAGTTCTCCGGCGAGCTCACGGCACTGCAAGTCTTCGACCAGGTCAAGCACGAGAACATCCGCCGCGAAGTCGGCTTGCTCGGCAAGGACTTCGTGAAGAAGGTCACCGCCCTGCAGCAGCTCATGGAGTCGTTCTGGGCGCGCTTTTGCAGCGCGATGTCCCCGCTCACGCGCTCCAAAGCCGCCGAGCTCGGCAAGTACGAGACCGAGTTGCGCCAGCGCCTGAACGACATCAACTACCTCACGCGCCAACACGCCGAGCTCATGGCCGCCGCGCAGGACGCCAAGGCCGGCGACCAGGAGGAGACCAACGACGAGATCATCGCCGAGTACCAGGCCGACGTCATGGCCTACGTCAAGGAGTACGACGAGCTGCGCGAGGAATACGGCACGCTCAGCCGCCTGGCATTCCGCCGCCGCCGCGAGATCCTCGACCGCCTCGCCACGCGCGCCGACGCGATCAAGGCAATCAACAAGCGCTACGAGCAGTACGACTTCATCGACTTCATCGCCTTCGAGCTGCCCGAGGACGAAGAGTAGCCGCCGTGGCGCCCCGCTTTTTGCCCGTGACCCGCGCCGATGCGCTCGAGCGCGGTTGGGATGAGCTCGACTTCGTCTACGTGAGCGGCGATGCCTATGTCGATCACCCCTCCTTCGGCACCGCCATCATCACCCGCCTGCTCGAATCGCACGGCTACCGCGTCGGCATCATCGCCCAGCCCGACTGGCGCGACCCGGCATCGGTCACCACCTTCGGCGAGCCGCGCCTCGGCTTCCTCGTCTCGGCCGGCAACATGGACTCGATGGTCAACCACTTCACGGTCGCGAAGAAGCGTCGCAGGTCAGACGCGTATTCGCCGGGTGGCAAAGCCGGCCTGCGCCCCGATCACGCCTGCGTCGTCTACGGCAACCTCATCCGCCGTACCTACAAGAAGACGCCGATCATCCTCGGCGGCATCGAGGCAAGCCTGCGCCGCCTCGCGCACTACGACTACTGGTCGGATTCGCTTAAGCGCAGCATATTGCTCGATTCGGGCGCGGATCTCATCTCCTACGGCATGGGCGAGAAATCCATCATCGAGATCGCGGATGCCCTGGCCAGCGGCCTATCGGTGCACGATCTGAGCTTCATCGACGGCACCGTCTACAAGGCGCGTTCGATCGAGCACCTGCCCGATGATGCCATCATCTTGCCCTCCTTCGAGGAGTTACAAGCGGACCCGCGTGCATACGCAACCAGTTTTGCAACTCAGTACGAGAACCTCGATCCCTTCTCCGCGCACATACTCGTCGAGGAATACCCGCACGATGTCTTCGTCGTGCAAAACCCGCCGGCCAAGCCGCTGTCGATGCCCGAGATGGACGCCATCTACACGCTGCCTTACGCACGCGACGCGCATCCCTCATATGCGCAGGCAGGCGGCGTGCCCGCGCTTTCCGAGGTGAAGTTCTCGCTCACGAGCAACCGCGGCTGCATGGGCGACTGCTCGTTTTGCGCGCTCAACTTCCACCAGGGCCGCATCATCCAGGCGCGCAGCCATGAGTCCTTGCTCGCCGAGGCCAAGCTCATGACCGAGGATCCCGCCTTCAAGGGCTACATCCACGACGTGGGCGGCCCCACCGCCAACTTCCGCGTACCCGCCTGCGCCAAGCAGCTCAAGCACGGCGCCTGCGCGAACAAGCGCTGCCTGTCGCCCGAGCCCTGCCCGAGCCTGCGCGTTACGCACGAGGATTACCTCGCCCTGCTGCGCAAGCTGCGCGCGCTACCCGGCGTGAAGAAGGTATTTATACGCAGCGGGTTGCGTTTCGACTACATGATGCTCGACGATGACCCGAGCTTCATGCGCGAGCTCGTGAAGCACCACGTGAGCGGCCAGCTCCGCGTCGCGCCCGAGCACGCCTCCGATGCGGTGCTCGACGTGATGGGCAAGCCTCCCATCGGCGTCTTCAAGCGCTTCGACGCCGAATTCAAACGCCTCAGCAAGAAGTACGGCCTCAGACAGTACCTGGTTGCCTATCTCATGTCGTCGCACCCCGGCGCTACACTCGAGGATGCCGTCGAGCTCGCCGAATTCGTGCGTGACATGGGCTACAACCCCGAGCAGATCCAGGATTTCTACCCCACACCGTCGACGGTCTCGACCTGCATGTACTACACGGGCCTCGATCCGCGCACGATGGAACCGGTCTACGTGGCCAAGTCGCCGCACGACAAGGCGATGCAGCGCGCGCTCATCCAGTACCGCGACCCCAAGAACCGCAAGCTCGTGCGCGAGGCGCTCGTCAAGGCCGGGCGGACCGATCTCATCGGCCCCGGTCGCAAGTGCCTCATCCGCAAATGAGACAAACCGTCAGTCTCCTTGTCTCATTATCAACAGGTCCCGTCATCAAATGAGACAGGGCGTCAGTCTCGCTGTCTCATTTTCTACCGATGGGTGCCGCAGGCCTGGTAGCTCGCTAGGTACTCCGCGAACTGGGGGCTCGTATCCGAGTTGCCCGTACGCCAGCCCTTGTGGTCGATGATGGTGCTCTCGAAACCGTAGTACGCGTTGATGTAGGCGATGAGCGCGTCGACGGCCTCGAGCTGCGCTTCGGGGTAATCCTGGCCGGCGGCGTGCGCCATCTCGATGCCGATCGAGTACGAGTTCATCCCGTAATCGGCCATGTCCGCGCCGATGGGCACCGTCCCCACCTTGTCGTCGCGCGACTCGTCCGTCACGCCGTAGAACGCGTTGTGCCCGGTGTCGCCAAAGCCCGCGTGGTGCGCGATGCGGTCGAGCGGCACACACTGCACGACGCTGCCGTCGCGGTTGACGATGAAGTGCGCCGCCACCCCCGTGCCCGCTTGGTCCCAGTACTCCACGATGCTCGCGGCGTCGGCCTCGCTCTCGGTGTCGTGCAAGACGATGTAGCGCTGGTACTGCGGGCCCTTCTCGCCATGGTCGAACGCAGGGCGGAAGTCCGGCGTGATCTGCAGCTGCCCGAACGGTCCGGCAGCGCGCACCACGTTCTCGAACTGCGGGTCAGCCGCGCGCACGACGGCGCCAATGCCCGATGCGCCGCATGCGGTAAGCGAGCACGCAAGCACGAGCGTCACGGCAACCATATATGTCACGCGTATTCTCATGCTGCCATTCTGCCAGAAAATGAGACAAACGCTCAGTCTCGCTGTCTCATTCCCCCGTATGCGCCCACTTCGTTGTACACTATCGGGTTGCGCACCCGCGCGCAGCACCACCCGCACCCGACGAAAGGACCCCTCGTGGCCACAGTCAACGAGAATTACCAGAAACTCCCCGGTAGCTACCTGTTCAGCGAAATCGCCCACCGCACGACCGAGTTCTCCGCCGCGCACCCCGAGGTCGACCTCATCCGCATGGGCATCGGCGACGTGACCCGTCCGCTCGCGCCCGCCGTCATCGAGGCCATGCACGCGGCCGTCGACGACCTCGCGAGCGCCGAGACCTTCCACGGCTACGGCCCCGAGCAGGGCTACGACTTCCTCCGCGAAGCCATCCTGGCCGGCGACTTCGCCTCCCGTGGCATCGATATCGACATCGACGAGATCTTCGTTTCCGATGGCGCCAAGAGCGACTGCGGCAACATCGGCGACATCTTCGGCATCGACAACCGCGTAGCCGTGTGCGACCCGGTCTACCCCGTCTACGTCGACACTAACGCGATGGCCGGCCGCGCGGGCTTCTACGACGAGGCCACACAGGGCTGGACCGACATCATCTACATGGCCACGACTGCGGAAAACGGCTTCTGCCCGGCACTTCCCGAGCAAAACGCCGACCTCATCTACCTGTGCTCGCCCAACAATCCCACGGGCACCGTGCTTACCCACGACCAGCTCAAGACCTGGGTCGATTACGCCAACGAGCACGACGCGATCATCCTCTTCGACGCCGCCTACGAGCGCTTCATCGTCGAAGACGGCGTGCCGCATTCCATCTACGAGGTCGAGGGCGCCAAGACCTGCGCCATCGAGTTCCGCTCGTTCTCGAAGACCGCCGGCTTCACGGGTGCACGCTGCGGTTACACCGTGGTGCCCAAGGCGCTCGTGCGCGACGGCCAGAGCCTCAACGAGATGTGGAATCGCCGCCAGACCACGAAGTTCAACGGCGCAAGCTACGTCATCCAGAAGGGCGCGGCGGCCATCTACACGCCGCAAGGCAAGCAGCAAATCGAGCAAACCATTGCCTATTACCAGAACAACGCGCGCGTGATCAAGGAAGCGCTCGAGGCCAGCGGATACACCATCTACGGCGCGGTGAACAGCCCGTATGTCTGGTGCAAGGTGCCCGAGGGCGAAAGCTCCTGGGGCTTCTTCGACATCCTGCTCGAGCGTTGCGGCGTCATCACCACACCGGGCGCTGGCTTTGGCCCTGCCGGCGAGGGCTACATCCGCTTCACGGCCTTCGGCGACGCCGAGGCAACCAAGGAGGCCATGCGCCGCATCCAGGCACTCGAAGTATGAGACAGTTGCTCAGAGCAATTGTCTCATTTTCTGCAGGCACAGTTAACAAATGAGACAGCGAGACTGAGCGTTTGTCTCATTTCCAAGGTCAGAGGAGGAACGTCTACACATGGAAGCCTACAAGCAGGAGTTCATCGACTTCATGGTCGCGTCCGACGTGCTCAAGTTCGGCGAGTTCACGCTCAAGAGCGGCCGTACCTCGCCGTTCTTCATGAACGCCGGCGCCTACGTAACCGGCAACCAGTTGCATAAGCTCGGCCTCTACTACGCGCAGGCAATCCACGACGCCTTCGGCCTGGACTTCGACATCGTCTTCGGCCCCGCGTACAAGGGCATCCCGCTGTCGGTCGTCACCTGCATCGGCCTGCAAGAGCTCTACGGCAAGGAAGCGCGCTACTGCTCCAACCGCAAGGAAGCCAAGGACCACGGCGATGCGGGCATACTGCTCGGCGCCGAGCTGCACGACGGCGACCGCGTCGTCATGGTCGAGGACGTCACGACCTCGGGCAAGTCGATCGACGAGACCTACCCGCTGCTCAAGAGCATCGCCGACGTCGAGGTCGTGGGCCTCATGGTCTCGCTCAATCGCCAGGAGGTCGGCCCGAGCGGCACGATCTGCGCGATCGACGAGGTGAGCGAGAAGTACGGCTTCCCCACCGCCGCCATCGTGACGATGGACGAGGTCATCGGATACCTGCACAACCAGGAGCGCGGCGGTCGCGTGGTCATCGACGACGACGTGAAGGCCGCCCTCGACGCCTACTACGTCCAGTACGGCGCCACGGGCACCGGCAAGTAACCAGACAAAAGCGCCCCGGCGAGTTTTGTCTCTGAAGGGACCACCTGCCACCAATGCACACAGATGATAGAGTCATGAACGCGCTGGGCATCATGCGCTTCGGCCCCAAGGCGCTCTCCTGCCACGTCGACGAGCGCCGCGCCCTCAAGTACCTCGGTCAGCGCGGCCATGAACTCACCGACGAGCTCGCGGTCCGCTTCGAAGATGCCGTCGTCCACTGCGAGGCAGTCGCCCAGCCACGCGGCATCGCCCGCAGCTTCACGCTCGATCGATCGCACCCCGATGGCATCGCACTCGAGGGCACAAGCCTCGTCCTGACCGGCCGCAACATCGCCCGCCACCTCGAGGTCTGCACGCTCGCCTGCCTGCTGGCGGTCACCCTCGGCATGCAGACCGAGCGCGAGCTCGCACGCCTGCAGGCCACCAACCCCCTCGACGCGCTGCTCTTCGACGCCTGCGCCTCGTCCATGGCCGAAGAGGCCGCTCAGGCAGCATCGATGCGCATCGCCGCGCTCGCCGAGGAAGCCAGCCTCGTGCCCACGAAGCGCTTTAGCCCCGGCTTCGGCGACCTGCCGCTCGACCTGCAGGCGACGTTCCTCGCCGCGATCGACGCCGATAAGTCGCTCGGCATTCACGCCGGTAGCTCGCATCTCATGACGCCGATGAAGAGCGTCACGGCCATCGTCGGCCTCGCGTCCGCGCGCTAACGCGAAAAACCGTGTCACAGCATCGCGTACAATAGGCGCCAGGTAATATTCGCCGTCTGCGGAGAGGTGATGTACGTGGCGACCCCGCGAACGCCCCAGATTTCGTCCGAGCTCCTCGACCAGGTCCTGCACGGCCAGGCGCTCATGCTGGCCGATGGCGGCATGGGCACCCTCATCCAGCAGGCCGGCCTGGCGGGCATACACGAGCTGCCGGATCTCCTCAACCTCACGCACGCGAGCGATATACGCGCGCTGCAACGCCGCTACGTCGAGGCCGGTAGCGATTGCATCGCTACCAACACCTTCAGCTCGAACCGCCTCAAGCTCGCGGGCACGGGCACGAGCGTCGACGAGCTCTTCGCGGCCGCGGCGCAAATCGCGCGCGAGGCAGGCGCTCCCCTAGTCGCAGGCGATATAGGGCCCACGGGTGCATTGCTCGCCCCGCTCGGGCCGCTCAGCTTCGACGAGGCATACGATATCTTCGCCGAGCAGGCGCGCGCGGCACACGCGGCCGGCTGCGACCTCATCTTCCTCGAGACCTTCTCCGATCTGCTCGAAGCCAAGGCGGCGCTACTCGCCTGCCTCGAGAACACGCCGCTGCCGGTCTTCGCGACGATGACCTTCGGCGAGGACGGCCGTAGCTTCATGGGCACGAGCCCGGCCATCGCCGCCGCCACGCTTTCCGCGCTCGGCGCCTCGGCTGCCGGCCTCAACTGCTCGCTCGGCCCGGCAGAGACTTCCCCGCTCGTCGCGCAGATGGCGCCCTTCGCCCGCTGCCCGCTCATGGTGCAGCCCAACGCCGGCTTGCCGCGCGTGGCCGAGGACGGCTCGACCGTCTACGACGTGGAGCCGCGGGCGTTCGCGCAGGCCATGACCGGCATCCTCGACGCAGGCGCGCGCATCATCGGTGGCTGCTGCGGCACGACGCCCGAGCACATCGTAGAGCTACGCCGCCTGCTCGATGAAGGCAACTGGTTGTACGATGTTCCGCAAGGCTATCGACCATCCTTCGTCGTCACGAGCGCGCAAGAGCTCGTCGAGCTCGCACCGGACGAGGAGCATATCGCCGTCATCGGCGAGCGTATCAACCCCACGGGCAAGCCGCGGCTCAAAGATGCGCTGGTCAACGGCAACTACGATATCGCCGTCGCCGAGGCGGTCGCGCAGGTCGAGGCCGGCGCGAGCATACTCGACGTCAACGTCGGCGTGCCGGGCATCGACGAGCCGACCGTGCTGCGCGCGGTAACCGAGCGCCTGCAGGCCACGGTCCCCGCACCCTTGCAGCTCGACTCGTCTGATCCGGCCGCACTCGAGGCCGCTTGCCGCAGCTACGCGGGCCGTCCGCTCATCAACTCCGTCAACGGCAAGGCAGAAAGCCTCGCCAGCGTGCTGCCCATCGCCGCCCGCTACGGCGCGACCATCGTCGGCCTCACGCTCGACGAAGGCGGCATTCCGGCCACGGCCGAAGGGCGCGTCGCGATCGCCGAGCGCATCATCGAGGCCGCGCTCGATGCCGGCCTGCGCCTCGAAGACATTGCGATCGACTGTCTCGTCATGGCCGCCGCGACCAACCAGTCTGAGGTCCCCGAGCTCCTCGCGGCCGTGCGCCTATGCAAGGAGCGCCTCGGCGTGCGCTGCGTGCTCGGCGTCTCCAACGTGAGCTTCGGGCTACCCGCGCGTCCCGTCCTCAACGCGAGCTTCCTCACGGCCGCACTTGTCTGCGGGCTCGACCTGCCCATCATCAACCCGCTCGAGCCGCGCTACCGCGAGGCCATCGCCGCCTTCAAGGTCATCAACGGCCAGGATGCCGGCTGCCTCGGCTACGTCACAGAGATGCAGGACGAAGCATCAGCCTCCCCGCATGCCACTCACCACATCGGGGGCCCTGTCGCGGAGGCGCGTGTGAACGCGCCCGAAGACCACGCAGCCGGGGCTGCCGCCACCCTCCACAACGCCGTCCTCACCGGCCAGCGCGATGCGGCCGCCACAGCTGCCCGCAATCTACTCGCCACCAGCGACGCCATCGCCATCGCAGGCGACGTCCTCGCTCCCGCGCTCGACAAGGTCGGGCTACGCTACGACGAGGGCGCCTACTTCCTGCCCCAGCTCATGGCATCGGCCGAGGCCGCGAAGGCCGCCTTCGACGTGCTTTCCGAGGCGAGCGCGAACTCTCCAGCCGCACAGGTGCAGGGCAACTCATTGCCTATCGTGCTCGCCACCGTCGAGGGTGATATCCACGACATCGGCAAGAACATCGTGAAGATGCTGCTCGAGAACTACGGCTTCACGGTCATCGACCTCGGCCGCGACGTCGCGCCGCAGGCCATCGTCGATGCCGTGCTCGCGCACGATGCCCCGCTCGTCGGCCTGTCGGCGCTCATGACCACGACGCTGCCCGCGATGGAGCGCACCATCGCCCTGCTACGCGAGCAGGCGCCGCAGGTCACGGTCATGGTGGGTGGCGCCGTCCTCACCGAGGACTACGCGCGTCGCATAGGGGCTCACCATTACGTCGCCGACGCCGCCGCCTCCGTCCGCGTCGCCCAAAACGTGTAATAGGGTCAGGCCCTTTTACACATCTCACCCCCTCGCCGACACGCCCTTGCGCGCCCCCACGCGAAGCTTTATCATCGCAGGAAGTGTGAAATCCGGCCGTCGCGCGGTCGCTTAGAGAGAAGGATGAGACAATGCTACTCAACCCGGAAAAGGCCCTGGAGAAGTCCGCCATGCAGGCAGAGTTCGGCTCGCCCGTCACGCCCAAGAAGCGTGGCTTCAAGGAGATCATCCTCACCACGACCGCAGGCTACATCGCCTCGATCGCCGTGATCGCCTGCTTCTTCCTGATTGCCGCCATCGGCGCATAAGCACGGCTTCATAGCATGAAGAAAGGGACCCTCCGGGGTCCCTTTTCGTTTGCGTGAAAATGAGACAAGGCGTCAGTCTCGCTGTCTCATTTCCCCGGTCAGCGTGTTATCCGCCTCTACCAGCACAGCAGCTCGTAGCCGTCATCGGTGACGACGACCTGCACCTCCCACTGCGCCGACGGCGAGCCATCGGCCGTGCGCACGGTCCAGCCGTTCGGGTCGTTCATGTCGATCTTTGCCTTGCCCATGTTGACCATCGGCTCGATCGTGAAGCACATACCCGGCACGAGGACCGGCCCCGTTCCCGCCTTGGCCACGAAGCTCACGAACGGGTCCTCGTGAAACTCCAGCCCGATGCCATGCCCGCCGAACTCGGCGACGACCGAGAATCCGGCGTCCGTCGCGACCCTGTTGACCGCCGCACTCACGTCGCCTAGATGCGCCCACGGCTTCACCGCCGCCAGGCCCGCCTCAACGGATTCGCGCGTCACCTCGACGAGCCGCCGCCATTCGTCATCGACATCGCCAATGCAGAACATGCGCGAGGAGTCCGAGAAGTAGCCGTCGAGTATCGTCGACATGTCGACGTTGACGATGTCGCCGCTCTTGAGCACGTCGTCCTCGCTCGGAATGCCGTGGCAGACGACCTCGTTGATCGACGTGCACACGCTCTTCGGGAAGCCCTCGTAGTCGAGGTCGGCGGGAATCGCGCCGTGCTCGATGCAGTAGTCGTGCACCCAGCGGTCGATCTCCTCGGTGCTCGTACCCACGCCGATGCGCTCGGCCACGTAATCGAGCGCCCCGATGTTGACCTTAGCCGATGCCTTGATGCCCTCGATCTCCTCGGGCGTCTTGAGCAGGTCGCGCCCCAGGACGGTCTCGCCCGCGTCGTGCAGCTCCTGCAAGTGCCGATCGAACTCGAGATGACACTTCTTGTACTTCTTGCCGCTGCCACACCAGCATTCGTCGTTGCGACCGGGGCTTTCCAGGTTGTCGTACACGTGATTCCTCGCTTCGCTCTCGCGTCTTCGATTGCGTTTCGCCCCATTGTAGCAGCCGTGAATGTGTAAAAGGGCCTGACCCTTTTACACATCACAGCTCGAAGTCGAAGCCGCGGCCCGTGAGCGTTCGCTGCAGCTCGAGCAGGTAGCCCGTCATCGCCGCATCCTGCAGCACGCCGACCGCCTCGATTACCGGCAGCAGCGTCTTGCGGTCGAGGTAGCCGAGCTCCACGAGCGCGTCGATGCTGGCGCGGTCGTCATGGCGCGCGGCCGCGACGCACATCTCGACGAGGTTGTCGCGCAGAATCTGCCCGTACATGCGCCGCGTGTTCTCGCTCAAAAACAGCGGGTCGCGCAGCCGCCCGATGATGCGCGTGAGCTGGCCGTACAGGTCGATGGGCGCCATGCTCTTCGCGTCGTAATCGTGCATGTTGACGACGCACGCGTCGTAGCGCGCGAGCAGCGCCTCGGGGTTGAGGTAGGTCATCGAATTGAAGCCGCGCACGATCTCGTTGAGGCTGCGGAAGGTGACGGGAAAGTGCAGGTCAATGCAGTCGTGCCCCTGTATGGGTTCGACGAAGTCGACGTGGATGTACTCGATGAGGCAGTTCACGTTGAGGGCGCGGTCCTGGATATGGCGCACGTTCGTGCCGATGCTGAGCGCGGAGAGCTGCGTCGCGTTGCCGAACGCAAAGGGTGCGAGCGTGTCGACCTCGCGCGGAATGGCGACCTCGGCGCGACTCTCGTCGTAGAGCACGACGCGCGACGCTCCCTCGCCCATGCGCTCGCAGAGCAGCCCGCCCGTGTGATAGAAGCGTGCGCAGTTGGGGTTGACCTGCACGTTTACGAGCGAGGGCCTGCCGTCGATGCCACGTGCGCCAGCGGTGACGAGCGCCAGCTTGCCCAGGTGCTCGAAGCCGGCGGGCAGGTAGACGCCCTCGAGCGCCGTATCGAGGAAGGCCTCGTCGCCGATCGAGCGCAGGCTCTCGGGGAAGCGCACCTGTCGCAGGCTGCGGCAGCCGCGGAAGGCCGCATCGCCGATCTCGGCTAGCCCCTCGGGTAGCGTCACCTGCCGCAAGCGCGCCATGTTCGAAAACGCACGCCCGCAGATGACCTCGCAACCGGGTGCGACGGCGTACTCCACGAGCTCGGGCACCATCGAGCCCATAAGCACCTGCGTCCCGTTCGCGTACAGCACGCCGTGCTTGTCGAGCCAGAGCGTCCCGCCCTCCTCGATGACGCAGCGCACGCCCGTGCGCGCAACGCAATCGCAGGCCAGCTGCTGCACGCTCGCGGGCACGCGCAGCTCGGTGATGCCGCTTTCCGCGAACGCCTCGTCGCCGATCTCGACGAGACCCTCGTCAAGCGCGACGCTCGCAAGCTCGCGGCAGCGGAAGAACGCGCGTTTCTCGATGCGACGCAAGCTCGCCGGCGCCGTGAACTCCCGCAGGGTCGTGCGCGCGAACGCATGCGCGCCAATCGAGTGCACGCCGTCCGGAAGCGTGACGCTGCGCAGGCCCGGGCAGCACGCGAAGGCCTTGGCGCCGATCTCGACGCAGCCTTTCGGGACTTCGTACTCCTCGACCGGCACCGCGACCGCCGCCAGGCGCATCTGGCCGTCATCCTCACCCACGTGCGCTCGCTCGAACACACATATGCAATCTGTTGCCAAAAACGGGTTTCCCGCCGCGACATGCACGTCCGCGAGCTTGCTGTTCGCGAACGCGCCCGGCTCCACCGCGCTCGTGCCCACGCCGATCGTGAGCGTGCGCAGCCCCTCGACCTCGAAGACCTCGAGGCCCACGCGCTCAAGCATGCCGGGCAGCACGAGTTCCTCCAGCTTGCGGCACTGGTTCACCCAGCTCGAATCGAAGCTCGTCGTCGCGCGCGGCAGCACCAGAACCCGTAGGTCACGGCACATCCTGAACGCCGAGGGCCCGATGACCTCGATGCAGTCGGCGCAGACGATCTCCTCCAC
>CABSKV010000023.1 GCA_902478425.1 uncultured Coriobacteriia bacterium
GCTGCGCTTCGAGCCAATCGAGCCGCGAATGCGATCGACGATCGAGGTCACGGCATCAGCAGGCGCGGAGGTAACCGCATCGACCGTGGTGGCCGCCTTACCGGCGACGTCGGTGATCTGCTCGACATCCTCGAGGATCGCGTCAACGCGCAGCATCTCGAGATTGACGGTGTCGAGCATGAGCTCTGCCTTGTCGACCATTGGGTTGACCTTGGTGAGAGCGGGCGCGACCTCCTTCTCGGCATCGGCCGCGATGTTCTGAACTGACTTCATCGTCACGCTCGCGCGGTAGAGGATGATGATGAGAAAGACGAGGGCGACGATGCCCAGGATAACGAGAACGGCTGCCGCAAACGGCCACGCCTGTGTGAGAAAGTCATTCATGAGAGTCCCCCAAAATCATGTCGGGTTCACGTGTATATATCCAGACTTAGATGATAGCGCAGATTGCCCCGCTTGCGAAACGCCATCCACCTCTTTTGCGCATAAAGAAAGAATAGCGCTCCCCTGTATCTCCGCTCGGAAGCTCGCCTTCACGCAAAGTGCTTATTCTTCCGGCGGAAAGCGGAGCTTTTCCCAGCCAATGCTCGTCGGCTTGTAGAAGCAGCCACGTTCCAGGCCATCCGGCAGATACTGCTGCTCAACCTGGGCATCCGGGTAGTCGTGAGGGTAGAGGTAGGTGCCGTAGCCTTCCGAGCCGGGTCGATGCCGGTCACGCAGATGGGTGGGCACGCTGCGCAGCGGCCCTTCGCGTACCTCCTTGAGTGCGGCGTCGATAGCCAGATACGCGGCGTTTGACTTGGGGGCAAGTGCCATGTAGATGGCCGCTTCGGCGAGATTGATGCGGCACTCGGGGTATCCGATGCTCTCGGCAGACTTGAAGGCCGCCGCCGCGATCGTGATGGCGCGCGGATCGGCAAGACCCACGTCCTCGCTTGCCAAGATGAAGATGCGGCGTGCGATAAAGCGCGGGTCCTCCCCGCCTTCGATCATGCGCGCGAGCCAGTAGACGGTCGCATCCGGATCGCTGCCGCGCATCGACTTTATGAAAGCCGAGATGACGTCATAGTGCGTGTCGCCATCCTTGTCGTAGGGCAGCTGGCGACGCGGGGATGCCTCGCGCACCTGCTCGGTGCCTATCTCTCCCCCGGATTCGGTGAGGGCCGCCGCGAGCTCGAGCGTCGTGAGGGCCGTGCGCGCATCGCCGCCAGCCGTGATGACGATGGCGTTGAGCGCCTCGTCGGAGATGCTGTACTCGTTGGCAAGACCGCGCTCGTCTTCGATCGCGCGCTTGACGAGGACCTTGATGCCGTGATTGCCGATGGGCTTGAGCTCGACGATACGCGAGCGGGAGATGAGGGCCGAGTTGACCTCGAAGAAGGGGTTTTCCGTCGTCGCGCCGATGAGGATGACGATGCGGTCTTCCACGGCGTGAAGTAGGGCGTCTTGCTGCGAACGCGAGAAGCGGTGAATCTCGTCGATGAAGAGGATGGTGCGACGCTTGTAGGCAAGCAGGCGTTCCTCGGCCGCCTTTATCTCGCGGCGCAGGTCAGCGACCGTACCCGACACGGCCGACACCTCGACGAAGGCGGCATTCGTGGAATTGGCGATGACATGCGCGATGGAGGTCTTGCCCGTGCCCGCAGGCCCGAAGAGTATGACCGAGGAGAGCGTGTCGTTGGCAATGGCGCGTCTGAGCCAAGTGTCCTTGCCGACGGCTTCTTCTTGGCCGACTATCTCGTTGAGCGTATGCGGGCGCATGCGCACGGCAAGCGGGGCGGCCGCAAAACGCGTCTCGCCGTCAACTTCACTGAAAAGCGTGTCCATCGAACTATCCATGCGCCCATGATACCGCAGGGATGCGCAGCTGAGCGATTGCGCAGGCGCGTCGATGCCTACTCGTCAATATCGAGCACGAGCGATACGGGACAATGGTCGCTGCCATAGACATCAGACTCGATGCCCGCCTCGATGACGCGATCCTTCAGGGAATCGCTTACGAGGAAGTAGTCGATGCGCCATCCGACGTTTCGCTCGCGGGCCTTCATGCGGTAGCTCCACCAGGAGTACGCATCTGCCGTTTCGGGATGAAGCAGGCGGAAGGTGTCGACGAAACCGCTGGCGAGAAGCTCGTCGAACTTGCCGCGCTCCTCGTCGGAGAAGCCCGCGTTACCGATGTTCTCCTTGGGACGCGCCAAGTCGATGGGCTCATGGGCGACGTTCATGTCGCCGCAGACCACGACGCCCTTTTTGGAGGCAAGCCCCGCAAGGTACCCCCTGAAGCTATCCTCGAAAGCGCAACGGTAGTCGATGCGCGCGAGCTCGTGCTGGGCGTTGGGCGTGTACACGCAGACGAAGTAGAAATCCTCGAACTCGAGGGTGACGCTGCGACCCTCGCAATCGAAGCGACTGTCACCGATACCGTGGAAGACAGCGAGCGGCTCGCGTTTGGAGAAGACGGCCGTGCCCGAGTAGCCCTTCTTCTCAGCGTAGCTCCAGTACTCGTGGTAGCCCTCGAAGTCGAGCGGGCTTTGCCCCTCCTGGAGCTTGGTCTCCTGGATGGCGAAGATGTCCGCATCGAATGCGCGGAATATCTCGTCGAAGCCCTTCTTGGCGATGGCACGTAGGCCATTGACGTTCCATGACACGAATCTCATCTGTGATAACCCTTTCCGCATGTGCAAGAGGGCCTGACCCTTCTACACATCTTATCTGCACAGCTGCCAGAACGCGACGGCACTTGCGGCGGCGACGTTGAGCGAGTCGACGCCATGCGCCATCGGAATGCGCACCGTGTAGTCGCACTGGGCAATCGTCTCGCGTGCCAGGCCGTCGCCCTCGGTCCCGAATATCATCGCGAGCCTCTCCTCGGCGTTGAGCGCCTCGTCATCGAGGGAAACCGAATCATCGCTCAACGCGAGCGCGGCAGTCTTGAAGTCGAGGTCATGCAGGCGCTTCATGCCCGCTCCTGGCCAATCTCCCGCACCCTCGCCAATGCGCGTCCAGGGAATCTGGAACACCGTGCCCATCGAGACGCGCACGGCGCGACGATACAGCGGATCGCAGCAAGTCGGTGTCACGAGCACGGCATCGACGTCGAGCGCGGCGGCAGAGCGAAATATCGCGCCCACGTTCGTATGGTCGACGATGCCCTCGAGCACGGCAACGCGCCGGGCATCGGCAAGCAGGTCCTCGACCGCGGGCAGCTGCGGGCGTCGCATCGCGCAGAGCACGCCGCGCGTGAGCTTGAAACCCGTGAGGTCCTCGAGTATGGCGTCATCGCCCGTGTAGACGGGGATGTCACCGCAGGCCGCGATGAGCTTGGCGCATTCCCCGAGGTGCGAGCGCGCCATGAGCAGGGAGAGCGGCTGCATGCCCGCATCGAGCGCACGCGCGATGACCTTGGGCGACTCGGCGATGAAGACGCCCTTCTCGGGCTCGAGCCTATTGCGCAGCTGCGCTTCGGTCAGGCGCGCGTAGGCATCGAGCTCCGGGGTTTCCAATGATGTGATTTCGACAAGGTTCATATCGTCACCAACGAAGACGGGTCACCGGAAAACTCCGATGACCCGTCGTCTTTGCCTGCTGAAAGGCCGCTATTCGTCCTCGACAAGCTCGAATTCCGAGGCCGGCGCACCGCACAGCGGGCATGCCTCGGGTGGCTGGTCGCCCTCGAAGACGTATCCGCAAACCTTGCAACGCCACTTCTTCATGGTCACTTCCTCGGACGAATCCTGCAGATGCTAGTAGTTCTCGGCGCGAAGCTCGAAGAACGCCTTGGGATGCGCGCATACCGGGCAAATCTCGGGAGCGTTCTTGCCGATGACGATGTGGCCGCAGTTGCGGCAGATCCAGATGGCATCGCCGTCGCGGCTGAAGACAAGGCCGTCCTCGATGTTCTCGATGAGCTTGCGATAGCGCTCCTCGTGCGTCTTCTCGATGGCACCGACCATCTCGAAGCGCAGGGCGATCTCCTCGAAGCCCTCCTCGCGAGCTGTCTTGGCGAAACCGGCGTACATGTCGGTCCACTCGTAGTTCTCGCCGGCAGCTGCGTCCTCGAGGTTGGGAAGCGTCTTGGGCATCTCGCCGCCATGCAGGTACTTGAACCAGATCTTGGCGTGCTCCTTCTCGTTGTGCGAAGTCTCGAGGAACAGGGCCGCAATCTGCTCGTAGCCGTCCTTCTTGGCCTGGCTTGCGTAGTACTCGTACTTGGTATGGGCCTGGGACTCGCCCGCGAAGGCGGTCTGCAGGTTGATCTCTGTCTGGCTACCCTTCAAATCCATGGTGATTCCTCTTTCCTTTCGGATTGGTCGAGCAATATGCTGCTAAGTATACGCACTTTCCCGCGCAAAGTGACGAACGATTGTCTATTTCTTGCATGCCGCGAATATGCGCAGGCAAGCTGCTCTGCTCCGACGGTCGCTTCCCGACGGCCCGCTTCGCGGTCCTTACGGCGCGCTCCCTCGTACCTTCGCTCCGCAGCTTGCCTGCGCACCTACTCACGTATACGAGAAGACCGCTTCCGTTACGCGAGCGTAATGAAATCGTAGGGCGTGGTCTGGTAGACGTAGTAGTTGAGCCAGTTGCTATAGAGCAGGTTGGCATGCGCGCGCCAGCGTTTGACGGGCAGCTTGTCTGTATCGTCATCGGGATAGTAGTTCGCGGGAAGCGGCGGATTCTTGCCGGCCTCGAGGTCGCGGCGGTATTCCTCGCCAAGCGTGCGACCATCGTATTCGGGATGTCCCGTGATGAAGACTTGCGTGCCATTGTCCGTCATCATCGCGTACGGGCCCGCTTGTTCGGAGCTCGCGATGATGCGCAACTGGGGCACTGCCTCGATATCGGCGAGGCGATTTCCAGTATTGCGCGAATGCGGCGCCCAGAACGTATCATCGGCACCGCGTAGGAGCATCGATGACTTGCGGTCGACCGTATGCTCGAAGACGCCGTGCATGCGCTGCGCAAGCGGATACTTTGGGATGCCGTAGTGGTAATAGAGCGCGGCCTGCGCACCCCAGCAGATGTGGAAGGTGCTCGTGACGTTGGTCTTGGTCCACTCCATGACCTCGCATAGCTCGTCCCAGTAATCGACGTCCTCGAAATCCAGATCCTCGACCGGCGCGCCCGTGATGATCATGCCGTCGAACTTGCGGTCGCGTACTTCGTCGAAGGTCTTGTAGAAGGTGAGCATGTGATCGGGCGAGGTGTTGACTGCCGCGTGGCTCTTCATCTGCATGAGCTCGAGTTCGACTTGCAGCGGCGAGTTGGAGAGCACGCGTGCGATTTGCGTCTCGGTCTTGATCTTGTCGGGCATGAGGTTGAGCAGAAGCACGTGCAACGGGCGTATGTCCTGCGTCATGGCACGCTTCTCGGTCATGACGAAGATGTTCTCGCCCTCCAGGACCTCGGTCGCGGGAAGCGCATTGGGAATCTTGATGGGCATGGGAATCTCTCTTGGGCGCTACTGTACGAGCGGCGCACGTTCCTTGGAGACGTCGTCGCCGATCTCCTCGCCAAGTTCCTCCGCGATCTTCTTGGCCTTGCGCGAGAGCTTCTTGGGCACGACGACGGTAACGTGCACGAGCAGGTCGCCGCGCTTGTTGTTGCGACGGAAGACGGGCAGACCGTATCCCTTGATGCGTAGCGTCTGCCCCGGCTGGCAGCCCTCGGGGATGTGGACGGGAACTTCCTCGTCCTCGAGGATGCCGCACACGGTGATGTCCGCACCGGTCATCGCCTGGACGACGGTGATGTTGGCCCGCGTGTGCAGGTTGTCGCCATCGCGTTCGAAGTACTCGTGCGGATCGATGCGCACGGTCGCGATCAGGTCGCCCGCCGGCGCGCCCTGCATGCCGGCCTCGCCGCGATCCTTGACGCGAATCTGCTGACCATCGTGAATGCCGAGGGGAATCTCGATCGTGAGGTGCTCGCGGTCGGGAACACGCCCCTGGCCTTGGCACTCGGGGCAGGGTTTGTCGATGGTGCGACCCGTGCCGCCGCAATCCGGGCAGGTGGCGGCCGTCTGCATGTCACCGAGGAAGGTGTGCTGCACGCTCACGACATGGCCAGAGCCATGGCAAGTCGGGCACTCGACCTCCTGGCCGTCCTCGGCCGCACCGCTACCACCGCATTCCTCGCAGGTGGCGAGCCTATCGTAGACGATGTCCTTCTTGGCGCCACGCGCGACCTCTTCGAGCGTGAGGCGCAGGCCGATGCCCATATCGCGGCCATCGCGGCGTACCTGCTGGCTGCCGCGGCCGCCCATGCCGCCGAAGAACGAGCTGAAGATGTCGCCCATGCCGCCGAAGATGTCGCTCATGTCGACGGCCTGGTAGCCGCCGAAGCCCTGGGCGGCCTCCGGTGTGCCGTAACGATCGTAGAGGGATTTCTTCTGCGGGTCGGAGAGCACGTCGTATGCCTCGTTGAGCTCCTTGAAGCGCTCCTCGGCGTCGGGAGCCTTGTTGACATCCGGGTGCAGCTCACGGGCCTTGCGCCTGAACGCCTTCTTGATCTCCGTTACGCTGACCTCGCGCGATACGCCAAGGATCTCGTAGTACTCATACGCCATGCGTTATAACTCCCCGCACTCAAATTTGACGCAGAACATTGTGGGGTACGGACGGGCAGGCGTTGGGAATCGTAAACGTTTCGTCACCAAGCCATACGCAAACGTAAGGGACTAGGAGGCGAGCGACCAAATCGCGCCGTACACCTCGTTTCCAAGCAGCCAACCGCGCTCGGTGGGGACAAGACGGCCCTCCCGCTGGCGCACGAGCCCGAGAGCCTCGAGACGCTCGAAGACGGCGGGTGCTCCCTCGACGGCTCGCACGTGCTCGACCGAGACGCCGATGCTCCTGCGCATGCCGAGCATGAGGTCTTCGACGGCGGATTCAAAACTATTCAACATTTCAAGTTCGACATGTGGACGGCCGAATGACTGCGAGAAGGCAACGTCATCGGACGATGTTGCGATACGCATACGGGCGATGCCAGAACCGATCTGAATAAGCCGGGTGGTGGATGCACAAAGCGAGTTTCCCACGGGACTAGCTTCGCGTCGCCGCACGAGCCGGGAGCGCCGGTGGCGCTCCCGTGCGAGCTCAGGACTGTCTGAGCGACTGCGCCACCACCCGGCTTCCTCGGAGGTATCGTCCCCGATATCGAACAGTCCCGCATCGATTACCTGTTCAGCAGTTTCGGCCGACAACATGCTCGACGCACCCGCCCCGAGGCCGAGGTACTCAGCGCCCGTCCAATACGCCGTATTATGGTGGGAAGGGTAGCCGGGCTTTGCGTAGGAGGCGACTTCGTAGCGCTCGAAGCCGGCCGATTCGAGCAGTTCGGATGCGGCAAGCATCATGTCGGCCTGCAAATCATCGTCGGCGACTTCGCACTCCCCCGCCTCGACGCGGCGCGTCAGCGGAGTGCCGCCTTCGAGGGTTAGTGGGTAGATGCTCACGTGCGGGACGTCTGCGTCGATTGCATGCTCGACGCTTCGCATCCACGATTCCATGCTCTGGCCGGAGCCTCCGCAGATGAGGTCGAGCGAGATGTTGTTCGTGCGCATGCGCACAGCCGCCAGAGCCGCATCGATTGCAGCCGCGTCGTGTATGCGGCCATACCCCCGAAGGA
Source organism: uncultured Coriobacteriia bacterium (assembly GCA_902478425.1). Classification (GTDB taxonomy): domain Bacteria; phylum Actinomycetota; class Coriobacteriia; order Coriobacteriales; family QAMH01; genus QAMH01. The sequence continues at coordinate 7,633 of CABSKV010000023.1, forward strand.
CCGCATCATCGAAGCTCTGTGCGCCGATGCTAAAGCGATTGACGCCAAGTGAGAACAGATCTGCCACCATGCGCTCGTCGATAGATTCGGGATTGGCCTCGCAGGTGAACTCGACGACGTTTTCAAGATTGACCGACAGCGAGATCGTGTACACGAGCGTGTTGAGGCGTCGGCTTCCCAGGTGCGTGGGCGTGCCGCCGCCAATGTAGATCGTCTTGACCTGCCCGAGCAAGCCAGCCTTTGCCGCCCGGCGCAGCTGCAAGCACAGTGCCTCCACATACGCGTCCATGCGTGCCTCGTCAGCGCAGGCGCTCGTCGCGAAATCGCAGTACGAGCAACGTGAGACGCAGAAGGGGATGTGCAGGTAGAGGGCCTCGATCATCGGAGCTCGCATTCCGCGAGCCTATCCGCCTCGTCGAAGATGCGCTCGAAGTCCGCAATGCTCCTGGCTTCGCTCAGGGCGCGGCGCAGCGACGCGGCAGACGGCAGGCCATGCACGTACCAGGCGAGCTGCGCGCGCAGCGGGCTCAAGTACGGCGCCGGGGCGTCCAAGGGGGCGGGTATGGCCTCGTCACTCGTCGAGGGGCGCTCGTCACGTGCCTTGAGCGGATCGGCGTAGTGAAGGTAGAGCTCGAAGTGCTCGCGCATGACGGCGGCGCGCTCGGCATGTGAGGGCTCATGACCCGTGAATATCCACGGGTTGCCGCGCGCGCCGCGAGCAACATGCACCGCATCGACACCGCATTGCTCGCGCATGCGACAGGCGTCATCATATGAGAAGACGTCGCCGCTGCCGGCAACGGGGACTTCCACCGCTGCCTTGACTTGGGCAATCACATCCCAGTCCGCGCTCCCGCGATACATCTGGCGCGCACTGCGCCCATGCGCGCTCAGAAGCGAAGCGCCTGCCTGCTCGAGCCGTTTGGCAAAGTCGACGGCGTTCTTCTCCTCGTTCGTCCAACCGCTTCTGAACTTCGCGGTGACGGGCACGTCAACGGCATCGACGATGCTGCGTATGATATCGGCCGCCAGCTCCGGGGTCTGCATGAGGGCCGAACCCTCGCCGCGACGCACGACCTTGCGCACGGGACAGCCCATGTTCACGTCGATGAGCGCGAGCCTATCGCCCAGGCGCTCGGCGACACGTTGGGCCTGACGCGCCATGCAGTCGGGCTCCGAGCCGAAGAGCTGCACGGCGAGCACGGCCTCTTCCTCGGCCGGATCGGTCAGGGCGAAGGTCTTGACCCCGTTGTACTCGAGGCCCTTGGCGCTCACCATCTCGGAAAAGGTCAGGCCCGCGCCGTATCGTATGCACAGGCTGCGAAAGGCCCGGTCGGTCACGCCGGCCATGGGCGCAAGCCACAGGGGCGTCGCGAGATATGTTTCGATTTGCGCCACAGGAAGCTTACTCGTCGTCGACGGAGAGGATGACCATGAAGGCCTCCTGGGGCACCTCGACATTGCCGATGTTCTTCATGCGCTTCTTGCCAGCCTTCTGCTTTTCGAGCAGCTTGCGCTTGCGCGTGATGTCGCCGCCGTAGCACTTGGCAAGAACGTCCTTGCGACGTGCGCGCACCGTCTGGCGCGCGAGGATGCGACTGCCCACGGCAGCTTGGATGGGCACCTCGAAGAGCTGTTGCGGGATGATCTCCTTGAGCTTCTCGCACAGCGCCTTGCCGCGCGTGTAGGCGGCATCCTTGTGCACGATGGCCGAGAGTGCATCGACGGGATTGCCCGCGAGCAGGATCTCGAGCTTGACGAGGTTGCTCGCCTGGTAACCGCACACGTCGTAATCGAGTGAGGCGTAGCCCTTGGTGCGGCTCTTGAGCGAGTCGAAGTAATCCATGATGAGCTCGGAGAGCGGCATCTCGAACTTGAGCTCGACGGTGGTCGTCGAGAGGTACTGCATGTCGATGAACTTGCCGCGGCGCTCCGTCGTGAGCTCCATGACCGCGCCAATGTAGTCGGGCGGGATGATGATATCGGCCTTGACGTAGGGCTCCTCGATGCGCTCGATGGAGGATGGATCGGGCATATCTTGCGGCGAGTGGACGGTCACCTCGGTGCCATCGGTGAGGTAGGCGTGGTACTCCACCGAGGGAGCGGTCGCGATGAGGTCGAGACCGAACTCGCGCTCGAGGCGCTCCTTGACGACCTCCATATGCAGCAGGCCCAAAAATCCGACGCGGAAACCGAAACCGAGCGCCTGGCTCGTCTCGGGCTCGTAGACAAGCGCCGGATCGTTGAGCGTGAGCTTGTCGAGCGCGTCGCGCAACGCGGGGTATTGGTCGGCATCGATGGGAAAGAGACCCGTGTAGACCATGGGCTTGACGTCGCGGTAACCGGGAAGCGGCTCGGCAGCGCCGTTTTTCGCGAGGGTGACCGTGTCGCCGACCTTGACCATGCGCGGGTCCTTGAGGCCGGTGACGAGATAGCCTACCTCGCCGCTCTTGAGCTCGTCGACCGGGGTCTCGGCCGGGCGACGCACGCCGACCTCCTCGACCTCGCACTCGTTCTTGGTCGCCATGAAGCGGATCTTCTGGCGAGCCCTGATCGAGCCGTCGACGATGCGGATGAGGGCGACGACACCGCGGTAGGCATCGAAGTAGGAGTCGAAGATGAGCGCCTTGAGCGGCGCGTCGGCATCACCTTGCGGCGCGGGAATGCGCTCCACGATTGCCTCGAGCAGATCGTGCACGCCGATGCCCGACTTGCCCGAGGTGAGTATCGCCTCGTCGGCGGGAATCGCAAGGCCCTCCTCGATCTCGGCGCGCACGCGCTCGGGGTCTGCGGCGGGCAGGTCGACCTTGTTGATGACGGGGATGATCTCAAGGTCGGCGTTCATGGCGAGCAGCGCGTTGGCGACCGTCTGCGCCTCGACGCCCTGGGTCGCGTCCACGACGAGCACGGCACCCTCGCATGCGGCGAGCGAGCGCGAGACCTCGTAGGTGAAGTCGACGTGGCCCGGCGTGTCGATGAGGTTGAACTGGTAGGTCTCGCCGTTATCGGCCTCGTAGAACACGCAGACGGCCTGGGATTTGATGGTGATGCCACGTTCGCGCTCGATATCCATCGAGTCGAGCACCTGCTCGACCATGTCGCGCGACGCGACCGTGTTCGTCATCTCGAGGATGCGGTCGGCGATGGTCGACTTGCCGTGGTCGATATGCGCGATGATCGAGAAGTTTCTGATATGCGAGCGGTCCATGAGGCCCATTCTAACGCAGGAACGTCAACGTGAAAAAGGAGACCGCCCCATTGCGAGGCGGCCTCCTCAAGAAGCCCAAGAAGCCCTAAAACTACTTGTCGAGGCTATTGGCCAGAGCCATGACGCCGCTCTTGCGATTGGCGGCCTGGTTCTTGTGGATGATGCCCTTGCTGACGGCCTTGTCAAACAGGCGGCAGGCCTTGTTGGCGGCCTCGGTCGCGAGTGCCTTGTCGCCGGCCTCGACGGCCTCGCGCACGCGGCGCACGGCGGTCTTCATCTCGGCCTTGGCGGCGCGATTGCGCAGACGGGCCTTCTCGTTGGTCTTGATACGCTTCTTCTGACTTTTGATGTTCGCCATTTCCGGCTTTTCCTTTCGATAAAACCCATTGTCTCTCGCAGTGGGGTGCGACGAAACTACGAGATGATATCACAGTTACGCGTCATGTCACGCATCGATTCTGAAACTCAGGCCACGCAGACGTCCAGAACCCAACGCTCGAAGACGGCGTCTTTGTCCGCACCCGTCTTCATGGCCTGATCGCACGCCGCGGCGCTTACGAGCGCCGCCTCGAGCTCTGCTTGCGTGAAGCCATCAGCCCAGCGCGCGTAGTTCTTGACCTGCCAGTCGGGACGGCCAAGCGCGGCGGCAAGGGCACCCGTACCCTGTCCCTGCAAGTCCTTCGCGACGAGCAGATCCCGGATCCTGTTGACGCACATGGTGAGCAGGCCGAAGGGCGACTGTGCGTTCATGCGCGCGAGCAGCGTCGCGCACTTCCTCGCATCACGTGCCGAAAGCGCATCGCTCAGATGCCAGGGTTTGGGCTCGGCCACACGCGCCACGTACGCTTGCACCTCGGGCAAGTCGATGACAGAACCGCGCCCCAGGGCGATGGCCATCTTCGTGAGCTCGCCATCGAGATGGACGGTCGACTCGCCCACGAGCGAGATGAGCTCCTCTGCGGCCGGACGCGTGATCGTCACGCCCTTGCTCTGCGCGAACTGCTGCACCTGCTCGGGCAGCTCACGTGCACTGCGCGGGGTGCAGTCGATAACGGCCTTCTTGTCAACCTTGGCGATCGCCTTGTACAGGCGCGTGTTCTTCGCGAGTTTCTCGGCGATGAGGGCGAGTACGGTCGTGTCGTTGGGGTTTTCGAGATACGAGACGATGGCCTCCTGCGTCGCCTTCTTGAGGCGCTCGGCGCCCTGGATGACGACGAGGCGCTTCTCGCTCATGAACGGCAGCGTGTTGCAGGCGCCCGTGATCTCGTCGGGCGTGAGCGCACCCCCCTCGAAGACATCCTTGTTGAAGTCGAGATCGCCGAGCTTGGCCATGCGCTCGTTAAGGCGTCCGAAGACGAACTCGCGCTTGAGCTCGTCGGCACCGACGATGAGATATACGGGAAGAAAATCGTTGTCTGCCATCGACGGCATCCCCTAAAACAAGAAGGCCGGGAAACCCGGCCTTCGGTCATCTTGGCAGCCCGTACCGGATTCGAACCGGTGATCTCCGCCTTGAGAGGGCGGCGTCCTAAACCGCTAGACGAACGGGCCATTATCTGCGCCATTGGCTGGGGTGGAAGGAGTCGAACCCTCACTGACGGAACCAGAATCCGCTGTCCTACCATTAGACGACACCCCAGTAACAAGTGCCGAACCCTGTGTGGCGCGAGATTGCATATTACGGAATCAGGCACAGCGCGTCAAGCAAAAGCGCGGATTAATTTGCAGATGTCGGGTTTCGGTCGCAAAGACCTCCGATTTCGCTCAGACTGCCGGGGTGGTTTGCCCGGATGCGCCTTTCCTATCATCGTACGCGAAACGGATTTGATGGAGGCCAGATGGACGCCGAGGAACTATCCCTGAAAGCTCATTCGCTCCTGAGACGAGCCGGGCTTGCATCACTTCCCCGGCCCGTTCTCATCGGTACGGCAATCATCGCGCTTGTGCTCGTACTCTTTGCCGTCTGGCACTTCTGGCCAAAGGCGAATGCCGACTTCATCGCGACAACGGCAAATGCGTCACAACAGACGTCCGAGACTTCGTCGAGCAGTGCGGCGGCAACGCAGGAGACAAGCGAAATCGTGGTCGACGTCGAGGGTGCGGTCAACGTTCCGGGGCTCTATGCGCTACCAGCAGATGCGCGCGTGGGCGATGCCATACAAGCGGCTGGTGGACTTGCGGCCCATGCACAGCCCGGCGTCGCGAACCTCGCCCAGAAGCTATCCGATGGTGAGCAGGTCATCATCCCGACCATCGAGCAGGCGCAGGATAGCGGGCAGGCGAGCACGGACTCAGGCAAAACGGGCTCATCGGCGAACAAGGAGGCGAAGATCAACATCAACACGGCAAGCGCCGAGGAACTCCAGGAACTCTCGGGTGTGGGGCCGGCGCTTTCCGAGCGCATCGTCGACTACCGCGAATCGAAGGGGCGCTTCTCCTCCATAGAGGAGCTGCAGGAAGTATCTGGTATTGGCGAGACGCGCTTCGCGAACCTCAGGGACAAGATCTGCGTATGAGTTTGCCGTCACTCGAGGCTCCCGCTCGCCCGGCGCTGCCGCCCCTCTTCCTTGCAGCCCTTGGTGCCTGGATTGCGATATGCCTTGCAGAGGAACTCACCTGGCAGGTATACGCGGGCGCATTCAACCTGCAAGCGTGCATGTTCGTGATCGTGGCCGGTGCTCTCGGCATCGCCTTCGCTGGCGTGACGCTCCGGCGCGTCTGCAAGATGCGCACAGCGGATCTCGCGCCCCTTTTGACGCGTTCGGGCGTGACAATCGCCCTTCTCGCGTTTGCGTGCGCATTTGCCTGCGGATGCATGAGCTGGACGGGCTGGGCCAAGGACGTAGAGCGGCTTCCCGCTTTGCTCGAGCAGAACCCGACGCTCACGCTCGATCTCACGGGTGACCCCGCCAAGCGTGGTTACGGCATCGTATCGACAGCGCAATGCGTGCAGGGCAACCAGACCGTAAACGTACGTGTGATCTGGCCCGACGATGCCGAGCCGCCCTTCGCCGGCCATCGCGTTACCGTCGCGGGCAGCGTTTCGTCACCCAAGCTTGACGATGGAGGGCGGTGGAGCCATCGCAACGGATTTGCCGGGAGCATTCGGGCGGGACATGTCGAGGAGCTTGGCTACAGTCCAGGCCTGCGCGGCGTCGTGACCTCCTTTCGTGACGAGTCGTTCGAGCGCATATCCGCATTGGGAGGAGATGCCGCTGGCCTGCTTGCCGGCGTGTTGCTCGGGAACAAGACGATATACGCAGGCTCGGAGCTCGAGCAGGCGTTTCGCACGACGGGGCTCGCGCATCTCATGGCCGTCTCGGGCACCCATCTTGCCATCGTCACCATGCTGCTCTCCGTCGTGCTCGCCCGAACTCCCCTGCGTCGCAAGGTACGTAGCGTCATGCTCGTCACCGCCCTCATCCTATACGTCGCGATTACGGGCTTTGCCGCATCGGCGATACGTGCCTGCACGATGTGTACCGTCGCACTCGTCTTGGGGATGACGAGACAACGCGCCTATGTCCTGAGTGCCCTTGCGCTCTGCGTGTTCGTCTTTCTCGGGCTATCCCCTCCCATGGCCTTCTCGCTCGGATTCCAGCTCTCGGTGCTCTCGGTGCTCGGGCTCGTCATCTTCGGGAACCTCGCAAGCTGCTGGCTTGTGCATGCCCTGCCCCGGCTTCCCACGAGCGTTAGCTCCTCTATCGCCGCGACGGTTGCCGCCTCGTTCATGACCTTGCCGGTGACCGTGGCGCAGTTCGCGCAGCTCCCCCTCATCTCGCCCGTGGCAAACCTGTTGGCAGCACCGCTTGTCACCGCTGCGCTTTGCCTCGGCGTACTCGCCCTCGTCATCGGTGTCGTCCTCGCGCCCGTGGGCACCTTGCTCTTGCATGGTGCGGGAGCCGTCGCGGCCTGTTGCGCTGCGCTCGTGCGCTTTCTCGCAGATGTGCCGCTTGCCTGTCTGCCCCTCTCGAGCGCCACGTATGTGCTCGCAATCATCTTCTGCGTGCTCCTTATCGTACTCTGGATCGCATGGCCGCTCCCCAGACGCCCTGATACGCGCGACAGTCCCCGCACGCCCGCACGCCAACTCGGTGTGCTATCGGGAACATGCGCCGCCTTCGCGCTTCCCGTCATACTCGCGCTTGCATTGGGATTCGGCCAGATCGGAGCGCTATCAAGCACGTCAGATGCGCGCATCGTCATGCTCGACGTCGGACAAGGCGACAGCATGCTCATACAGAGCGAAGGCGCCAGCATTCTCGTCGATACGGGCGAAGACGGCGATATCCTCTTGCGCGAACTGGCCGAGCAGGGCGTGACGCATCTCGACGCCATCGTCATCACCCACAAGGACGCCGATCACGCCGGAGCTCTCAGAGAGCTCGCCGGTGTCGTAACCGTCGAACACGTATACGTTCATGCCGACTTGCTTGACGAAGCTGTCATGGAAACGGTGCTCGAGTCCGCGCGCTGGGTGACGAATGGACGCGATGCCGAAGGCGTGCGTCCCGGGTCATCGCTACATGCCGGGGAATTCACGCTCAGCATTGTCGCTCCGCAAGACGGCGGCACAAGCGAGAATGGCGATAGCCTCATCGGATTGCTCGAATACGATGCCGACTGCGATGGCAGCATCGAGGCCCGTGGGCTTTTGACCGGTGATGCGGAAAGCAAGGCTATGAAGGACGTTACCCCGCGCGTAGGCGACATCGACTTTCTCAAGGTCGCTCATCACGGCAGCAAGGGCGGATTGAGCGACGAGCAGCTCTCACAGCTCTCGCCCGAGCTTGCGTTCATTAGCGTCGGGGCAGACAACAAGTACGGGCATCCCACCAAAGAGACGCTGCGCATGCTCGAGAGGCACGGCTCTCGCATCTACCGCACCGATGAGCAGGGTGCCATCAGCGTCTCATTTGGCGATGGAGACATGCGGGTGACAACGGAGCGATGAGCGCTCTGCCTTCCCTATTCCTCCTCGAACACCTCGATGTCCGTGCGGCCGGTGAGCTCCTTGGCCATGTCGCGCAGCTTGAACTTCTGGATCTTGTTGGCCGGGTTCATGGGGAACTCGTCGACGAAGAACACGAACTTGGGCACCTTGAAACGGGCGATGCGCGGGATCGCGTACTCGCGCACGTCCTCCTGCGTCATGTCCTCGTAGCCCTCGCGCGTGCGGATGAAGGCCGTCACGACCTCGCCGTACTTCTCGTCGGGACAACCCACGACCTGCGCGTCGAGCACGCCGGGCATCGTGAGCAGGAAGTTCTCGACCTCGAGCGGGTAGATGTTCTCGCCGCCGCGGATGATCATGTCCTTGATGCGGCCCGTGACGCGGAAGTAGCCCTCCTCGTCGATCGTGCCCATGTCACCGGAATGCAGGTAGCCTTCCTCGTCGATGGCCTTGGCCGTCTCCTCGGGCATCTTGTAGTAGCCCTTCATGACGTTGTAGCCGCGGCAGCACAGCTCGCCATGCTCGCCCGGGCCCAAAGGTTCGCCCGTGTTGACGTCGGCGACCTTGACCGATACCGGCGGGTGCTTGCGACCGACCGTCGTGCACTTGTGCTCGACATCATCATCGACGCTCGTCTGCGTGAACACGGGGCTCGTCTCGGTCAGGCCGTAGCAGATGGTGATGTCGTGCATGTTCATCTTGTCGATGACCTCCTGCATGGTCGCGGGAGGACAGGGGGAACCGGCCATGATGCCCGTACGCAGGCTCGACATGTCGTATTTCTCGAAGTCAGGATGGTTGAGCTCGGCGATGTACATGGTGGGAACGCCGTAGACGGCCGTCGCCTTCTCGCGATCGATGGCGCGCAGGACCATCTCGGCGTCGAAGTCCTCGATACCGACGATGGTGCAGCGGTGCGTGAGTATGGCCATGATGCCGAGCACGCAGCCGAAGCAGTGGAAGTACGGTACGGGCAGGCACACGCGGTCGTTGGGCGTGAGCTTCATGCCCTCGCCGATGAAGAAGCCGTCATTGAGGATGTTGCGATGCGTGAGCATGACGCCCTTCGGGAAGCCCGTCGTGCCGCTCGTGTACTGCATCATGCAACAGTCGTTGTTGTCGAAGGATTGGGTGACCTTCTCGAGTTCCTCGGCATCGACGTACTCGCCGAGCAAGAGCAGCTCGGGCACGCTGTAGAAGCCGCGGTGCTTCTCGGGCCCCATGTAGATGAGATTCTTGAGGAAGGGGTATTCCTCGGTGTTGAGATAGCCGCGCTGCTGCGTGAGCGATTCGGGCACGAGGTCGCGGATGATTCCCTTGTAGTCGATGTCGCGATACTGGTCGATGATGCACAGCGCCTTCATGTCGCTTTGCTTGAGCACGTAGTCGAGCTCGTTGGACTTGAAGACCGGGTTCATCGTGACCATGACGACGCCGATCTTGGCGCAGGCGTACATGAAGGTGACCCAGTCCGGGATGTTGCGCGCCCACACGCCCAGATGATCGCCCGGACGCATGCCGATGTAGAGCATGCCGCGCGCGAGCAAGTCGCTGCGCTCGTTGAACTCGGCATAGGTCCAGCGCAGGTCGCGGTCGGGATAGACCATGAACTCGTGATCGGGGTCGATCTCGGTCTGGAAGCGCAGGTAATCGCCGAGCGTCATCTCGGAGAGCAGCGGATAGTCCTGGTCGCCGAAGACGGGGACGCTGCCATCCTCGCGGGCAGACGGATGCATGATCTCTGCCGCGCGCTCGAGGCGAAAGTCGATTTCCTCTTGCGTCCATCCGTTCTCGGCAACGAGATGGTCGGTGGCCATGTAGGCCGGAGACTCTTGCATAGCCTTTGTCATTTCAGCACCAGCCCCCTAGACCGGCGTGTACACGACGGCGAGGAACTTGGCCTTCTGGCCGTCATGCGCACGGACCTCGTGCGGGACGATGGAGTCATAGTAGATGGACTCGCCCGGATGCAGCACAAAGAGCTCCTTGCCGTACTCGATCTCGATCTCGCCCTCCATGCCGTAGAGCCACTCCTCGCCCTCGTGGCCGACGAGCTTGTGGCTCGTCTCGCCGGACGGGTCGACCGTGATGATGAAGGGGTCGATGTGACGCGAGGGCTTGCCGGCAGCCAGGCTGAAGTAGGACAGGTCACCTGCGTCGTTGTTCGTCTCGAGGCTCTTGAGACGCGTGACCTCCTTCATCTGCTCTTGCGAGATGTAGAGCGGGCCGCGGGCCTCGTCGTCATCCATGAGGGTACCGAGGCGCACGCCGAGAGCGCGCGTGATCTTGATAAGGGGCGCAAGCGAAGGCGGGAGCTCACCGTTTTCGAGACCCTGGATGGTCTCGATGTCGCACTGGCAGCGGTCTGCCAGGTCCTGCTGCGTAAGATGATGTGCCTCGCGCAGCGTCGTGATCTTCGTTCCCAGCTTGTTATCGATTGCCTCTTCGCTCATTGCCTTTCTCCTTACCGTTGATATCTTTCGCTCGCCGCAAAGCATCCGGCGAGTAAATCCCATACATTACCACGTGCATCCAAGAACGGCTCCCCAAATCGAGGAGCCGTCAACATCAGACCATGCCAGGCTCGCTACATCGAGATTCCAAGCTCGAGTGCGGCGAGGTTCTTGTCGACCATGGCGGCCTTGCGCGCGGGGACGGCCTTGCGGATAGCCGCATCGAGCGTCTCGCGCTTGCAGAACTGCGCCTCGGCCCAGAGCTTGCCCACGCACACGATGTTCGCGAGGCCCTTGAGACCCTCTTCCTCGGCAGCCGAGGTCGCGGGAATCATGAACGAGGTGATATCGGTGCGCGTGGGACCGTTGTTGGTGAGCGCGCTGTCGATGACGATGATGCCGCCGGGAACGATATCGCCCTCGAACTTGTCGACGGAGGGCTGGTTCATCGCGATGACCGCCGTGGGGTTGGTGATGAGCGGCGAGCCGATGGGCTCGTCGGACAACGTCACCGAGCAGTTGGCGGTGCCGCCACGCATCTCGGGGCCGTAGGACGGCAGCCATGAGACCTGGCGATCCTCGATGAGGCCCGTGTACGCGATGACCTTGCCGCCGAAGAGCAGACCCTGGCCACCAAAGCCCGAGAGGATGAAGCGCATTTCCTGACTCATTACCGCGCACCTCCCTCGGCGACGATCTTGCTGTCCTTGGCGCGCTCGGCAGCTGCTGCGGCGACGCTCTCGTGGCCCTCGGCCAAAACGTCGCGATACACGCCGAGCGGGTAGTACGGCAGCATGTTCTCGCGCATCCACGTAAAGGAATCCTGCGGCGTCATGCCCCAGTTGGTCGGGCAGGTCGAGACGACCTCGATGAGCGAGTAACCCACGCCATCAACCTGGTACTGGAAGCCTTTCTTGATGGCCTTCTTGGCCTTGCGCACGTTGGCGGGCGTGTCCACGGAGACGCGCTCGAGATAGGCGGGACCGTCGAGCGTGGCGAGCATCTCGCAGATGCGCACGGGGTAGCCGGCACTCGAGGTGTCGCGGCCGTAGGGCGAGGTCTGCGTGACCTGATGCGGGAGGCTCGTCGGGGCCATCTGGCCGCCGGTCATGCCGTAGATCGCATTGTTGATGAAGATGATCGTGATGTTTTCGCCGCGGGTCGCGGAGGGGACCGTCTC
>CABSKV010000024.1 GCA_902478425.1 uncultured Coriobacteriia bacterium
GCAAGCCACAAGGCGCCCCCGAAGGCAAGTAGGCGCTGGCTTAGTTGCGAGGGCGCCATCCAAAACGATGGCGCCCTTACAAATAAAGGGTACGTACGGATACGAATGTAGAGAGAGGATCCACCATCATGAAGAATTCTATGAAGAAGCTCGTCACCATCCTTCTGGCAGCGTGCGTTGGTTGCCTGTGCTTTGCCGGTATCGTGGGTTGCTCCTCGGATAACTCCGCCAGCAGCTCGGGTAGCGCATCCGCCTCGAAGTCCGACCCGACCAAGGCCGAGGGCGATGCTCGTTACTATGCGGGCGAGTGGGTCTCAAAGTCCGAGATCGTTCCCGGTCAGGGTGAGGTTCCCACCGAGCAGTACAAGATCATCATGAATGCCGACGGTACGTTTGACGTGCAGGACAACGGCGCGTCAATCCTCACCGGCACCTGGGAGGCCCAGTCCGCGACGGCTGGTACCGCCAAGACCTCTGACGGACAGGAAGTCCGTCTCGAGATCGCCGGCGGGTCGAAGCTCATCTTCGACGGCAGCCAGTCGGGTGTGAAGAAGATCATCTGCGTGCGCTAGCCCGCGAAGATCGACATCGGCCCCATCGCCTGCAGAGGATTCGTACCCTTCCTCTGCGGGCATTCCCATTGTGGGTACAAAAACGACAGGCGATGAATCGGAGGTGGCGTCGTGGGGCTCTTCATGAAGGAATGCGCCGTCTGCGGACGCGAGAGCCTTGGAATCAACTGCGTCCCGCTTGCCAACGATCGGTTTCTGTGCGCCGCATGCGACCGTACCGTGCGCCGATACGTGAGGGAGAGCACCGGACGCACGTTCGCACCACCCGCCCGGATGTTCGATCTCGCCACGCTCGAGGCCATCGTCGCAGGTGAGAGGCCGCCTCTCGAGCTGCCCGGCGATGACCGCGTCGACGATGCCTTCGTCGCCACCGGCGCCGTGGGCACCTTTGCCCGCTACAACGACCGCACACGCGAGCTACTCATCTGTCCCATCCGCGACGTCACCGGCATGGAGGTGCGCGAGGGAGGAGAGGTGATCTCCTATGACGGCATCGACTCGATCGAGATTCTCGATGATGGAAACCCCGTACCGTCCGATGCGAGGGGCCATAGCTCGAACCTCGTTCTCAGAATCCACCTGAAAGACGGTTCACAACGTGACATCCGCGCCCTTTCCACAGCGCAAAACCGCAAGGGCTTTGCCTATAACCACACCCTTGAACAGCTTCGCTTCCTGATGAGTCACCTCGACGAGGTGCGTTCCTAATCCGATTGGAGTCACCCATGGCTGTCCGCACGGTCAATGACGTCAAGCTCAACGTGAAACCCATCTTCTTCTGCATGGAGCACAAGTACTATTACGAGGGACCTTGTCGCATGGCAAGCGGCCAGGCACTCGAACCCGGCTTCGATGCGATGGTCAACGGCAAGATCTACGATGGCTTCGAGAAGGCCATCCAATTCAACCTGAAAAACGACGAGCGCTTCGATGTCCTCGAGTCCGTCATCGTGAAGTCCACGGATGACTGGGACATCAAGGAGGAGTGGTTCGACGAAATGCTCGCCGACGATAACGTGGCGGACTTCTATCTCGTCAGCACCGCCTTTGGCTCCAACACCATCGTCGAGGAATTCGCGTTGCGCACGAGCAAGCCCATCGCGGCCAACCCTTTCAAGATGTTCGGCCAGCTCTTCTTCGCGTCCTCGGTACGCCGCGGAGCTGATATCGTCTTCGCGCTCGACTGGGACGAGCTCAAGCGCAAGATGCTCGACATACGCGCCGAGAAGGCCGTGCGCACCGCCAACATCCTCCTTGCCCCGCGTTTTGACGGCACCAAGGCCATGGTCGGCGGTACCGACAGCTTCGACAGCCTCGCCAGGGTGCGTGACGAGATTGGCACGAACTTCCGCTTCGTCAACATCCACGAGCTCATGGACATGATGGAACCGTTGCCCGAAGGCGGAAACCACACCACACCCGGGCGCATCACCCAGAACCTTACCGATGAGGACGTGGCTTGGTGCGAGACCGAGGCCGACAAGCTCATCGGCGGTGCCTCCATGTGCCAGGTCGAGCGCCAATATGTCATAAACTCGCTCAAGGCATACAAGGTCGTCGACAAGCTCATGGACTACTACGATTGCTCCGGGTTTTCCGCGCCGTGTCCCGACAGCTGCTCCACGCGCCGGCTCAACGAGCAGCAGTTCACGTTTTGCCTCACGCACTCGCTCAACCTCGAGCGCGGCGTTGCCTCGGCGTGCGAGTACGACGTGACGACGGCGCTGTGCATGCTGCTCGAGATGGCGATCTCGGGCAAGGCGGCGTACATGGGCAACACGCTTCCCGTGCCCAAGCGCCCGGACGGAACGCTCAACTGGGCCGACCCCAAGTACGAAGTGCCCATCGATGGGTCGACCGACAATCTCTACGTCACGTCCCATTCCACGCCTACGCGATGCTTCCATGGCCTGTGTTGCCATGACGAGTACGGCCTTCGCCACTTCGCCCTCGATGCCGGTTTCGGGGCCGTCGAGCGCCACGATTTCGATGCCGACAAGGGACAGGTCATCACGATGTGCCGCATCTCGTCCGACCTCACCCAGATGTTCGTCGGCCGCGGAGAGATCGTGGCGGGGCTCGGCTACGATACCGACAACTGCAACAACGGTTTCGTGTTCCGCGTGGCGGACGAACATGACTTCTTCGAGAAACAGGTGACCTTCGGCCTGCACCTGCCGCTCGTCTACGGCGATTACGTCGACGACCTCGTGTTCATCGCCAAACGGCTCGGCCTCGAGCCCGTCGTCGCCTAGGGTTCCATGAACGACAAGGTTTTGCAGGCGCTTCTGGAGTCGAAGCGTGCGGCCGCCGCGGTTGCGCAGGAATGTGTGAACGCGGCGGCGGCAGGTGCGCTCGGAAGAGAACGACTCGCGGAATCGCTGAGAAGCTACATTCTCGCGAAGTACCGCATCACCGACGGCGATTGCGTCTCGAGTTCGTCATAGAAAACGCCTTGACCTCGTGATTTAGGAAACTCATACCAATAGGCTGAGAGACGTTTTCAGTCATATGAGCCTAAGACATCTCCTCTTGTTCCCCTAGGTTGTAGACGGACGCAGAAAAGGAGATGCGTCCGCGAACCGTGGCCCACGCTCATTGGCGTCCGGTACAGAGAGGGGGAGGGGCGCGCGCATCATGCGCCGATGGTGCCACAGCCATCGAATTAGGAGGAGACCATGTCAGAGTCAACCTCGAAGCTCGACGTGAGCGAGGTCGTAAAAGACCAGACCGAGTTCATGTCCTCCGAACTTCCCACCCCGCGCTACGCGTGGGTGGCTCTTTTCGCAACCTGGCTCATTTCCATCGCCATTCCCATGGCGTGGTTTGCCCTGCCGGGCGTTGCGAGCCGCCTCATCCCCTGGATGGTGGCGAGTTGGGTCATCCCCGGACAGATGACCCTCGATCCGGGTGCGGCCTTCGGCTTTCTCATGAATGCCATTGCCTGGACGGCGATCATCGTCGCCATCCCCACGGGCTGGATCATCCGTCGCATCGGACCCAAGCCGACGCTCATCATCTCCGGAATCATTACGGCTGTCGGCATGGCCGGCGTCGCCCTGTTCTTCAACGTGAGCTACGAGACGTTCCTCGCGTTTCGCGTCATCACCGGCATAGGCGTCGGCATGTGCTCGGTCACCGGTCCCACGG
The DNA here is from genome assembly GCA_902478425.1 of uncultured Coriobacteriia bacterium. GTDB lineage: Bacteria > Actinomycetota > Coriobacteriia > Coriobacteriales > QAMH01 > QAMH01. The sequence goes on from CABSKV010000024.1 coordinate 3,723, forward strand.
CGGTCTCGCTGTGGTTCTCGAACAAGCACCGCTTCATGGCGGTCGCCATCTGGTCCACGTGGGTGCCGGTTGGCATGCTGTTCATCAACAACGTGTCGCCTGCGCTGACCTCGTCCATGGCCGGCATCGACGATCTTGCCGGATTCTTGATGAATCCAGCGAACATGGCCGTTGCCACGAGCCAGTTCCAGACGGTGTGGTGGCTCATCACTGCCATCATCGTCGTCGCACTCATCGTATTCATCGTGCTCTATCGCCTGCCCTCCATCGAGAAGGGCGAGGTTTCCGAGATATCCATCGAGCGCCTCGACTATAAGAGCGCGCTGCCGTTCCTGAAGAACCGCCAGTTCGTAGGCCTGCTCATCGCCTGGATGCTCTTCGAGTTCGTCAATTTCGCGTTCACCACCTATGACGAGGCGTTCCTCACGGCCCAGTTCCCCGAGATGTGGGTCGGTCAGGAATGGCTGCCTGCGTTCCTCATGACCTGCGGAAACGCCTGCGGCATTCTCGCGCCCATCGGTGGGTGGATTTCGGACAAGCTGCCGTGGACCAAGAAGTGGATCATCATCTTCGTGGGCTGCTTCTGCCTGCTTCTGGCCGTCGTCTTCGGCTGGAAGGTCGGCGCCTTCTACTTCTTCGGCTTCTACCTGCTGTTCCACATCGTGGGCAATGTCCTGCTCGTGGGCTCCGTGCGTCCCATGGTTCCGTTCCTCGTGGGCCGAGGTGGCCAGACGGCCGTAGCCGTCGGTCTGTCCATCCTCACCGTCTTCCAGTTTGGCGGCGAGTGCCTTGAGACCTTCGTGTCCTATGCCATCGGCGCGTTCGCCTCGATGGATGCTTCCGCGATAGGTCATGTCGCAGTACCGCCCGAGGCCTTCCAGATGACTACGTGGGCCGTCATGTTGCCCATCATTGTCATCGGCACGGCGTTCGCGTTGCTCACACGGCCGTCCAAGACCGAGCGCGAGGCGGCGAAATCGCCTGCCCCCGCACCCGATTGGCAGCCCGGCGAAATCGATGTGCCCGTTGACGGCACCGAGGTCGCCGAAGTGCCCGTTCAGGCCGACGAGGTCATCGTGGAAGAGGAAGGCGATGCGGATGATGCGCCGGCATCGCAATCGTAGCGTCACCGTCTTCATCTGATTTCGCGTTTCGAGGGACCGTCCAATTTTGGACGGCCCCTTTGCCTGCATCCATCTGATGGGGCTATAATCCTGACTCGAGGGGGCTACGCTTGGCTACCGCTTCATGTGGGTTTACCCGCAGCTTGCTGGCGGAAGCATTGCAATGGGCACCACGCAAATCAAGCGCGCAGGGGATGAAAAAATGAAGAGCATCAAGAAAGCGGATGCGATATCCGCCGTCGAGTTGTTGGGCCTCATGGGATTCGCCTTCCTTTTGGCTTGGATGTTCGTTTCCTTTTTCTGGTTGTTCCGGGATTTTCCGCCCGAGGTGCCACTCGCCATACGCGATATGAGTCAATTGGCAATCTTTGCTGGCATGCCCGTGGGCTACGTGCTCATGCACCTGCTCGGGCGCATACCGCGCTTCAACCTGTTCTCGACCATCACCACGGGCATCGAGCTGGTATGCGGCCTGTCGCTTCCCATCGTCGCCTTCGCCATCTACCAGAACGTCCACGTGCCCCTGCCGGTGGTGTGCGTCACCAACTTCCTGGGAGGTATCACCTCGGCCATGCTCACGGTGTCGTGGCTCGACGTGCTGAGTCGCCTGCGCACTACCTCGTACGGTCGCTTCACCGGTCTTGCCTTCGTGGGTGGCTCCTTGCTGTTCGCCCTGGCGACGCTTGCGCCCGATGCCATGCAGCCCGTCTTCTCGTTCGCCTATCTGCTGTTCAGCATCTGCCTGCTCATCTTCGCGACCCAAAATGCCGATGGCAACGATGAGCGCGCGCCGCTCGAGTCGACGGAGGAGACGACCTGGCGTTTTGCCAAGGAAATCGAACCATCGTTCTTCGTGTTCGGTATCGTCTTTGCGCTCAATTTCGTGTTCCTGTTCAACAACGGCACCGAGGCTCTGTTGCCGGGCCTGCTTGCCGTTATCCCCGGCGCCCTGCTTGTCGCGCTCATGGCCATATGCGAAAAGCAGGTCGACATCACGGTCGTGCAACGATGGCTTCTGGTGATCACTGTGCTCAGCTGCCTACTCCTGCCCTTCTCGGATGGGATCCTGCAATTGGGGTGTGCATGCTTGGTGGTAGCCGCGTGGGCCGCCTTCAAGACGACCAATTACGCGTTTGTCGTGCGCAAGAGCACGCTTACGCGCAGCACGCCGTTATTCAGGCAGGCACCCATGCGCCTGTTCGTCTCGTCGTTGGGGTTTGCGGTCGGCTGGGGTATCGCGGCGCTGATCACGACAGTCTCGGGCGCGCATTCCGAGCCTTTCACGGTCGTACGCCTTGTCATGGTGTTCGTGCTCGTCGTGGTCGTCATGGCGTTCTTTCCCATTGGCCGGCATCATCTTGTCGACGGCACCTCGCGTGACGAGAGTGCCCTGAACGCGGACAAGATCGTCGTCCAGATGGACGAAAGCGAGCTGTTCGAGGAGCGTTGCCAGGCAATCGTGAAGCTCTACCAGCTTTCTCCGCGCGAGGCGGACATCCTCGCGTACCTTGCCAAGGGACGTAACGCGGCATGGATCCAGGAGGAGCTGACGATCTCTCCCCATACGGTCAAGAGCCACATCTACAACATCTACCGGAAGCTCGATATCCATTCCCAGCAAAAGCTCATGAGCTTCGTCGAGGAGTTCCCCCTCGACCTCTAATCGAACGGGAGAGGGAGAGCGGACCAGGCAGATGTCGCCGGGGCACTTTTGTCTGGTTTTGGGGCAGCTGTCGCACAACCAGACAAAAGTGCCCCGGCGACATCTGCCTGGTCCGCCTATCTCGTCCATCCCGGTCATCGCCTCATACCAGCATAATGAATTCCCAATTGCATACTCGTTTGGCGATATGCGATTCCCCGCACGTGGTTTCCTGTCTGCAACCCGATGGGGGAGTGCGGCGTTTGCGAGGAAGACACTCCGACCCATGATGCGCGCCATGGCGGGCATCGCCTCCCCGACGGAACGGATGACGCGGTAGGGAAGCCGCGGATCTAGAAAGCGAGAGGAGAGGCTATGGAAGAATTCGAGACGGACAGCAAGGCCGCTGCCCAGCGCGAGGATTCGGAATGGCACTTCAGCGGCGCGGGCGAGCCAAATGACGCCGACCGCAAGCAGGAGGCGATTCTCGAGAAGGATCGCGATGACATCGGCACCACGAAGGAGGAGAACCAGTTCAACTTTGGCGCCGGCGAGCGTCCGGAGATGCAGGACTGGAAGCATCCCGGCGAGTGGCAGTACATGGAGGATGGCATGCTCGTGACGCGCACCTCCGTGTGGTCGGCGCCCGGTTGCCACGAGGGATGCGGCGTTCTCGTGTACTCTGATCCCGAGACCGGTCGTTTCATCAAGTGCGAGGGCGATCCGGACGATCCGTATAATCGCGGCGCGCTGTGTCCGCGCTGCCTGGCCTTCAAGCAGGTCGAGTTCCATCCGGATCGCATCCTGTATCCCATGAAGCGCGCCGGCGAACGTGGCGAGAACAAGTGGGAGCGCATCAGCTGGGACGAGGCGCTCGAGACATGCTACAAGGAGTTCCGTCGCATCTCCATGACCTATGGCGGCGACTCCATCCACTGCCTGCGCGGTACGGCCCGCGATAACCAGTGGCAGGTTGGACGCATGGCCAACACCATGGGAAGCCCCAACGAGTACGGCTTCCTCTCCGGTACTGCATGCTATCTGCCGCGTCTTTCGCTCATGATCATGACTTACGGCGGCATGCTCATCGCCGACTTCAGTCAGTTCTCGGCATTGCGCTACGATGATCCCGAATGGGTCTGCCCGGAGTGCACCATCGTGTGGGGCTGCAACCCGACCATCTCCAACCCCGACTTCTTCATGGGTCACTGGGTGACCGATGCCATGAAGATGGGCTGCAAGCTCATCTCGGTCGAGCCGCGTGTAACCTGGCTTGCCGCGCATGCCGACGTGCATCTGCAGCTGCGTCCGGGCACCGACACGGCGCTCGCGCTCGGCATGATCAAGGTCATCATCGACGAGGACCTCTACGACCATGACTTCGTCGACCGCTGGACCTACGGTTTCGACGAGCTGGCAGAGCGCGCCCGCGAGTTGTCGCTCGACGAGGTCGAGAAGATGACCTGGGTTCCCAAGGAGAAGATCGTCGAGGCCGCGCGCCTGTTCGCGAACTCGCATCCCGCCAACGTCGTCTGGGGTCTGGCCGTCGACATGCAGTCGCAGGGCACGCCGTGCGCTGCCGCCATCGCCGCGCTCTGGACCATCACCGGCAACCTCGATGTGCCTGGTGGCATGTGCTACACCGCCGCGCCCATGGGTGTCGACCAGCCCTCCGCGGGCGCGTGGGGTATCTACGACCTCATCGACGAGGAGACGCAGAAGAAGCGCGTCGGTTGGAAAGAGTACCCGATGTATCGCTATGGCCTTACCCAGGCCATGCCCGACATGTGCCTCGAGGTGTGCGAGGAAGGCGGCGTGAAGGGCGTCTGGATCCAGACCTCCAACGGCATCGCCTGCATGAGCTGCGAGACCGAGCGTTGGTACAAGGCCATGAAGAAGCCCGAGTTCATCGCCGCCTGCGATGTCTTCATGACGCCGATGATTCAGAGCTGCGCCGACATCGTCCTTCCCGTCCAGACCTGGGCCGAGAAGCATTCCGTCCGCGCGCACTACTACTTCCTGTCCGCTATTACCGGTGGCTGCGCCGCCGAGGGCGAGGCGCTCTCCGACTGCGAGATCAACCGTCGCCTGGCCCAGCACTTCGACAACGATGACGAGTTCAACAAGGCCATCAACCGTCCCGAGGGCAAGCAGCACACCTGGCCGTGGGAGACGGAGGACGAGGTCTACGACGAGATCGTCAAGCCCTCCGGCTTCACCTTCCACGAGCTCATGGAGCAGGGCCCGGTCTACCAGAAGTACATCTACAAGAAGTACGAGAAGGGTCTCATGCGCCCCGACGGCATGCCCGGCTTCAACACGCCGACGGGTCGCATCGAGTTCTACTCGACGCTGTTCCAGGCCTATGGCTATGATCCGCTGCCCTACATCGAGGAGCCCGGCATCGGTCCCGTCTCGACGCCCGACCTGTACGAGGAGTATCCGCTCATCATGATCACGGGCGCACGTACCACCTCGTTCTTCCATTCGGAGCATCGTCAGATTCCGTATCTGCGCCAGCTCACGCCCGACCCGTGGGTGCAGATCAACCCCAAGACCGCAGCCGAGCACAACATCTCGGAAGGCGATTGGGTGTGGATCGAGAACCATCGTGGCCGTTGCCGTCAGCGCGCGCGTGTCACCTACGAGGTTTCCGAGAAGGAGATTGCGGCGCAGCATGGCTGGTGGTTCCCCGAGCAGGATGGCGCCGAGCCCAACCTCTACGGTTTCCGCCAGTCCAACATCAACCAGCTGCTTGCCAACAAGCCTGGTCGCACCGGTTTTGGCGCCGACCTGAAGTGCACGCTGTGCAAGATCTATCGTTGCAGTGAGGAGGACCTGTAATGTCTAGAAACGGAATACTCGTCGATTACCAGTACTGCACCGGTTGCTATTCCTGTGAGGTTGCCTGTCAGGCCGAGCACGAGTTGCCGCTCGAGCAGTGGGGCGTCAAGGTCATGCAGAACGGGCCGTGGCCCATCCGAGAGGCCGACGGCACGCCGACCGACCGCTTCGTCTACGACTTCATCCCGTCGTTCACGCGGATCTGCGACCTGTGCGCCGCACGCCAGGCCAAGGGAAAGCTCCCGAGCTGCGTGTTCCATTGCCAGGCGAAGTGCATGGAGTTCGGTCCCGTCGACGAGCTCGTGAAGAAGCTCGACGAAAAGCCCGAGCAGTACCTCTGGGTACCCGCCTGCTCTAAGTAGTCGTCAGAAGGGGGGGGGTCGCATCTTTTGCGGCCCCCTTTCGATTGTCCTATAAGCGAGGTCTTCCATGAACGTGCAGCAACTCAAATCCCAGATTGACGCGGCTCCGCTGGCCGACAGGGCGACGCTTGACAAGCTCTACCTGTACATGACGGTCGCCGACCTCATCAAGTCCGAGTACGCCGACATGCTCGCGCAAGCCGAGGGCTACCAGGACTTTCTCAATGCCGTCTTCATGGACGAATCGCGCAAGCACACGCTCGAATGGGCCGAGATCGCCAAACTCAAACGCCGCAACTGGCTGTCGTTCTTCGAACCCGACATACTCGTCCAAAACCTCCGCATGAAAACCGACGGACTCCCCATCCAGATGGGCAGCGGCGTCGTGCTCGCCCCGACGGGCAGCCGCGACAACATCGCCAACCTCTACGTCTTCAAGAACGGCGCGTTCAACCGCCAGGCCGCCGAGTTCGTGACCTCGATTGCCGGTACCTTCACGATTGCCGATTGGGAGTTCTTCGGGATCTACGGCCTCTACAAGTACCGGGGAAGCGTCATCCTCGAGGAATGGGAGCTCGAGGCACCGCCGCATCGCGTGTGACGGGGATTCCCGTTTGGGCACGGACGTGCCCGCAGGCAGATGACAAACGGGTAGCAAGTCTGCCCTCTCCACAGCATCTCTATCTCCTCGCGTACAATGTCCTGAACGTCGGGTGTCTTCATGCGCCCGCTAAACCGGACTGGACAGGACATGACGCAGGACATGAACCGGCACTTCTCCATGAGTGCCCTTCTCAAGTACACGTTCCCGACCATCTGCATGATGATCTTCACCTCGCTCTACGAGGTAGTGGACGGTTTCTTCGTCTCGAACTTCGTCGGCAAGACGGCACTCGCGGCCGTGAACCTCGCCTGGCCCGTCGTCATGATCCTCGCGACGATCGGCCTCATGACGGGCACGGGTGGCAGCGCCCTGGTTGCCAAGACCCGCGGTGAGGGCGACGACGAGCGCGCTAACCGCTACTTCAGCATGCTCGTCATCTTCACGATAGGCTTCGCGATCATTCTCGCCGTCCTGGGACAGTGGCTGATCGAACCTCTCATCGCGGCCTTCGGGGCACAAGGGGAGCTCCTTGACGAAAGCGTCATCTACGGGCGGTGGACGCTGCTCGCCCTGCCGTTTTTCGCGCTGCAATTCGCCTTCCAGACGTTTTTCTCCACGGCGGGCAAGCCCAATTACGGCTTCTTCGTCATCGTCGCCGCCGGTGTCGTGAACGTCGTGCTCGATTGGCTGTTCATCTGCGTCTTTGGCTGGGGTATCGCCGGAGGCGCCATCGCCACGGCACTGGGCCAGGTCGTGGGTGGGCTTGTTCCCCTCATCTACTTCCTGCGCAAGCACAACTCGAGTTTGTTGCGCCTGGTCAGGACGCGCCTGGAGTGGCGTCCCATTGGCAGGGCTTGTCTCAACGGTTGCTCCGAGCTCGTCTCCAACATCGCGATGAGCCTCGTGACCATGCTCTACAACTTCCAGCTCATGCGCTACATCGGCGAAGACGGCGTCGCGGCGTTCAGCGTCATCGGCTACACGGCGATGATCTTCGGTGCCATCTTCATGGGATACGCGCGCGGTAGTTCGCCGCTCATGAGCTATCAATACGGAGCGAAGAACCATGCCGAAATGCGAAGCATCTTGTTCAAGAGCTTCGGCTTCATCGGTGTCGGCAGCGTTCTCATGTTCCTAGCCGCCGAGTGGCTTGCCGGGCCGCTCTCCGCCATCTTCGTGAGCTATGACCCGGTACTACTCGAGTTCACTACCAAGGCGTACCGGATCTACGCCTTCGCGTTTCTCATCATGGGCGTGCCCATCTACGCTTCGGCATTGTTCACCTCGCTTGGCAACGGCATCGTCTCCGCCATCATCGCCTTCCTGCGCACGATCGTGTTCGAGTGCGGTGCCGTGCTGCTGCTGCCGTTGATTCTGGGTATCGATGGCATCTGGCTTTCGGTTTCCGTCGGCGAGCTCGCCGCCGCCGCGCTTGCGACGTGCTTCATGATCGCGTTCAGGAACCGCTATGGCTATGGCAAGCGCGGCGCTGCCAGGCAATAGCGAAATGTGACAAAACTGCCCCGTCGCGTCTTGTCACATTGGGTACGCTAGCCTTCGTCGAGGGCACGGATCGACTTGGGGATGTAGGCCACGAGGCCCAGCACGAGGCACGCGATGCCGTCCACCACGAAAAACGGAGCCACGCCCATGAGCTCGGCCGCCACGCCGCCGATGGCGATGCCGATGGGCGTCGCGAGCCCCATGGCGGCGTTGAGCAGGCCCATGGCGCGCCCCATCTTCTCGTCGGGCACGTTGCGTTGTGTGAGGGTCATCGTGGGACCGTTGAACCATGCGCAGGCCATGGCCATCACAGCGACGAGCACCACGAAGGCGACGAAACCCGTCGGGGGCAGAAGCCCGCACGCCGCCGTCGTCGCCCCCACGATGACGGCCGCCACGGCGATAAGTCCCGCGAGTCTCTTGCCGCCGCCCCATGCCATGAGTATGCCCGAGCCCACGAGCATGCCGATGCCGAATGCCGCCTCGACGAGTGAGGCCATGTAGCCATCACCCGAGAAATGCTCGTATGCCATCAGTGGGAACACGGCAGAGAGCGGGCCGAATATCATCATGCCGATGGTGACCATGACGATGAGAAGCAGCAAACCGCGTGATGCCGCGACGGCACGGAAGCCGTCGCGCAGGTTGGCGATGACGTGCTGTTGCGTGGCCGTCTCGTCGATGACGGTGGGGACCTTCGCAAGCGCAAGTCCCGCAATGGCGAAGAGCGCTCCGATGAAGTCGAGGAACATGACCGAGGAAAACCCCATGGTGGTGTAGAGGAAGATGCCGAAGGCGGGCGCGCCTATGCCGGCAATGGAGGCGAGCAACTGGTCGAGCGTGTTGATGCGCAGAAGGTGCTTGTCGGGCACGAGCATGGGCATGGTCGCCATCATCGCCGGGCTGTGGAAGGCCTGGCCGATGGCGCGTGCCACGCAGACGAGGGTGAGCAACACGAGCGAGACATCGCCCGCGAGGATGATGAATCCCGCAATCAGCGAGATGAGGCCAATGGCGCCGTCGGCCACGATCATGATCATCTTGCGGTTGTGCTTGTCGGCCACGATGCCGCCAAAGGGGGAGAGAAGGCCGATGGGGAGCATCACGCATATGTTCATCACGGCAAGCACGAGCGCGCTGCCGGTGGATTCGGTCACGTACCATACGACGGCATACCCCGCGGCATAGCTGGTTATCATCGAGACGGCCTGACCGGCCCATATGAAGCTGATGATTGCCAGCCAGTTCTTGGGAAGGGGCAAGCCGGCGGCGCTCGTGAGGGGCGTGTCGGCGGATTCGGCAGGTTTTCCCGCCTGCACAGGCGGGTTTGAAGAGATGTTCTTTGACATGGGAATCTCCCGGAACGTGAGTGTGCGGAATGGGAATGGCTAGCGTTCGGCACTTAGCCGAGAAAGACTAGATGACGAATTCTCCGCACATACATCCACCTCAAATCGAATCCGGGTTCGCCCAGTGTAGGGGAGGGCACGCACACTGTCAAAGCCTCATGCGATCGACGTGGAGTGCCTTGCGTGCAGTCGAGTTGTATTGAACCATGCATGTTTCATATCAAATGATTATTGAATCACAATAGTTAAATCAAATGAGTGCAAATATGTGCGATTGCAATCAAATTATAGTATTATGAACGCATGAAGATATCACATGAGTGATTTCTGTTCGAGGAGGTAGGGCATGGCCCACGAACTCACACCGCAGGACATCAAGGACATCCGCGCCAAGTACGGCCTCTCGCAACGCTCGTTCGCTCGTTTGCTCGGTCTGGGGGAGGCAAGCCTCGCGCGCTACGAGAAGGGCCAGAAGCCCTCTCGCGCTAACGCCAACCTCATCCGTGCCGCCCGCTTGCCGCGCTTCGTCATGGATTGCCTCGACCGTGACGGCAAGGAGCTTTCCGAGAAGGAACGTCATGGCGTCGAGGAAATCGTCTATGCAGAGGTCTACTTTGGCGAGGGAGATGAAGATATGGACATGACGGAGATCTACCACATCACGCTCACGCAAGAGGTGCTTACGGAGAAAGCAGCCGAGATTCTGGCCAAGCTATTCACGTTGAGATCAACTGCGCGAAAGCAGGGCGACGCAATGCGCGAAATGGTGTTTTCCGACATCATCAATCAGATCGCGTTGCTCAAGCCTACTATTGTCAGTTCCGAAAACTCCAACAAGAACAAACTGGCAGAGATCAAGGGCCAGCTCGACGCATTCGATAAACTCGCAGACCGCTATATCCCGCTGGCGGCCTGACATGGGTAACTATCTTGCGGAGTATTCCGAAGAAGAGTTTTCCGAAAAGCTGATTGGCCAGCTCGAGACGATGGTGGCACCTGCTTGTCTGTCGCCGCACGATAGACCTCAGGCAGTTTTGCTCGGAGGCCAAAGCGGGGCAGGCAAGACCACTCTTCACCACGTGTTTCTCGAGATGTTCAAAAAGGATGTCATCGTCGTCAACGGCGACGAATATCGAAAGCTCCATCCGCGCTTCTTTGCTTTGCAAAGCGCCTATGGCGATAAAGCCGTCGATTACACGGCGCAGTGGGCAGGCAAGATGGTGGAAGCCATCGTTGAGGCGCTTTCCTCGGCCGGCTATAACCTCGTCATCGAAGGTACGCTACGCACGTCTCAGGTGCCTCTCGCAACCGCCACGCTCCTGCGCGAGCGCGGCTACGATGTCTCGCTTGCCCTCATGGCGGTCAAGCCGGAGATATCGCTCGTCTCCTGTCAGCTCCGCTACGAGCAAATGCGTCTTGCCGGCACCACGCCCCGCGCAACCGATCCGGCCCATCATCGCAAGATCGTCGACCAGATCGTGTGCAATCTCGCCGTACTCGAGGATTCGGGCATGTTCGATCAAATATACCTCTACAACCGCAGCCGCGAGCGTCTCTATCCGCAAGAGGGACTTGCCATGGCGGCAAGCCAAGCGCTCGAGGAGGCGCTTTTCGGGGGCTGGTCCGAGGAGGAGCTGAAGCACTACGCTTCGCTCAAGGCTGAGCTCGAGAGGCTTCAGCGCAGGAGTTAACGCGGGAATTTCGCCCTTGCGAGTTTTCCATGTCATATCTGGCATATAATCCCGTGCCATGTACCGGGGAGCTTGGGTGGTCCAGGCTGAGAGGGCGTATCGACGCCGACCCGACGAACCTGTATGGGTAATGCCTGCGAAGGGAGAGCACCATGGATGGCATGGGCAATCAGGTAACGCAAATCGACTATGCGCGCGCCGGTATCGTGACCGACCAGATGCGCGCCGTCGCCGCGAAGGAGGGTGTCTGCGCCGAGTCCGTGCGCGATGCGGTTGCTGTCGGACGCATCGCCATTCCGGCGAACATCCACCACGCCGCGCTCGATCCCGAGGGCGTGGGTTCGTGCTTGGACGGCGTACCACTGCGCACCAAGGTCAACGTCAACCTCGGCATTTCGGGCGACCTGGCCGACGAGGAGGAGGAGCGGCGCAAGGTCGATGTCGCGCTCGAACTGGGCGCCGAGGCGATCATGGACCTCTCGAACTCGGGAAAGACGCGGGCGTTTCGCCGCGCGCTCATCGAGCGCTCGCCGGCGATGGTGGGCACGGTTCCCATGTACGATGCCATCGGGTATCTGGAAAAGGCGCTCGTCGACATCACCCCGGACGATTTTCTCGAGGTCATTCGCGCACATGCCGAAGACGGTGTCGACTTCGTGACGGTGCATGCGGGCATGAACCGCCGGGTCATCGACTCGTTCAAGGAGACGGGGCGTCTCACGAACATCGTCAGCCGGGGTGGTTCGCTGATCTTTGCCTGGATGGAGGCGACCGGCAACGAGAATCCGTTCTACGAGTTCTATGATGACGTGCTCGCCATCCTGCACGAGCATGACGTGACGATCTCCCTTGGCGATGCGATGCGTCCCGGCAGCATTTACGATGCAAGCGACGCCGCCCAGATCGCCGAGCTCATCGAAATCGGCAAGCTCACGCAACGCGCGTGGGATGCCGGCGTGCAGGTGATGATCGAGGGGCCGGGGCACATGGCGCTTGACGAGATCGCCGCCAACATGAAGATGGAGAAGCGCCTGTGCCATGGGGCGCCCTTCTACGTGCTGGGCCCGCTCGTGACCGATATCGCGCCCGGCTACGATCACATCACGGCGGCCATCGGCGGGGCCATCGCGGCTTCGAGCGGGGCGGATTTCCTCTGCTACGTGACGCCTGCCGAGCATCTACGCCTACCGGACGCCAACGATGTGCGCGAAGGGCTTGTCGCCACCAAGATTGCCGCGCATGCCGCTGACATCGCCAAGGGAGTGTCCGGCGCGCGTGACCGGGACAATCGCATGAGTGACGCTCGCCGTCGCGTGTCATGGGGCGAGATGTTCGACCTTGCCCTCGACCCGCAGCGTGCCCGCGAGTTCTACGAGAGCGCCCCGCCCGTCACGGAGGGGACGTGCACGATGTGCGGCAAGATGTGCGCCATGAAGACCGTGAACGACCTCATGGACGGCTTGACGGTGAGCATCTGACGAAGAGCATCAACCGTCGGCCCTTCGCGCGTCAATGCGCGTTGTAGTATCATGACCTCATACGCTATCGGCACGAATGCAGACGAAACGAGGTGAGGTGCTGAGCGCGTGGCCATGAAGAACGTCTTTCGTGTACTCAAGCGCGATATCCTGCGCCTTTTGAAGGTGCCGCCCGCCATGGTGGTCATTCTCGCCCTGCTCGTGCTGCCATCGCTCTATACCTGGTACAACGTCCTCGGCTTCTGGGATCCCTACGAGAGTACCGGGCATCTACACGTGTGCGTGGTGAACGAGGACGAGGGGGCCGATAGCGAACTCACGGGTCATATCGACGTCGGCGAGATGATCGTCGACGAGTTACACGGCAACGACCAGCTCGACTGGCAGTTCGTCGACTATGACGAGGCCATGGACCAGGTCAAATCGGGGGAGAGCTACGCCGCCTTCGTCATCCCGTCCGACTTCTCGGCAAAACTCCTGACGCTCACGACCGGCCATTTCGAGAAACCCGACATCGATTACTACGTGAACGAGAAGGTCGGGCCGATCGCGCCCAAGATCACCGATACCGGTGCCAACACCCTTGACGCGACCGTGAACGCGACCTTCGTCGAGACGGTGAGCCTCAAGGCGACCGAGGCGTTAAATGCCGCTCTGGAACAATCCGATGAACGCGTGAGCAACGCGAAGTCGTTGGCTTCGATGAAGGTCGAGGAGGCCGAGGCCAAGCTCGAAAACGCGAGCGCCTCGATAGGCAACCTGGCCGATCAGGCCGAGCAGGCGAAGGGGAGGGCACAGAGCGCCAAGGCGTCCCTTGCCACCGCCCGCGATGCCATCGACAACGCATCCGGTGCGATGGATTCGGTATCCGATGCCGCCTCGACGTTGCAGAGCAGCTACATGGGGTTCGCGGCCGATACCGTGCCGCTCGTGACCGCGGCGATGAAGGATGCCGCGGACGCCTACGCCGAGGCGGCGCGGGCGATCTCCGAGCTTCCCGTGCAAAGCGACGAGGCGAAGGAGCTGCTTTCCCAGTTGCGCGCGTCGGCCGATGCCGCGACTGCCCAGGCGGACCTCTATGCAAAGATACTGGCCGATGACGTGGCGCCGGCGATCGGCGAGAGGCTGGGAGCCCTCGCAAGCGCGAGCTCCCAGGCGGCAGGCGCGATTGCGGGCCAGAAGATCGTCATCGCGCAGGCATCGGCGGTCATCGACGACATGGTCGCGACGCTGGATTCCGCGGCCGGCTCCCTCGGCAAGACCCAGGCGCTTCTGAGCAGCCTGATCGAGGAGATCGATCGCGTGCACACCGACGCGATGATGCTTGCGGGTTCCGACGTGCTCAAGAACCTCGTCGGCGAGGACGGGTTCGACGCGGAGAAGGTCGCGGAGTTCATCAGCGCGCCGACGCGTCTGGATACCGTGCAGCTCTACCCGGTCGACACCTACGGTGCGGCCATGGCACCGCTATTCATGAACCTCACCTTCTGGATTGGTGCCTTCATGCTGATGGTGGTACTGCGCCAGGAGGTCGATTCGAGCGGCATACGCAAGCTCACGCTCACGCAGCGCTATCTCGGGCGCTTCCTGCTCTATGCCTTGCTCGTGGTCTTGCAGGCCGTCGTCTGTTGCGCGGGCCTGCCCGTCATCGGCATGCACGTGGTCAACCTGCCGGCGCTGTTCTTCGCGTCAATCGTCGCGGCGCTGTCCTATCTCAGCATCATCTACGCGCTTTCGGTGACCTTGCAGCATCTGGGCAAGGGCATCTGCATCGTCCTCGTCTTCGTGCAGATACCGGCCGCGACTGGTCTGTACCCCATCGAGATGACGTCCCCGTTCTTCCAGGCGATCTACCCACTGTTTCCGTTCACCTACGGCATCAATGCGATGCGCGAGGCCATTTGCGGTTTCT
>CABSKV010000025.1 GCA_902478425.1 uncultured Coriobacteriia bacterium
GGGTCGTCGAAGTCAATTACCTCGAAGACGAAATCTCGCAACTCAGCGATGACGAGCTGCGCGAGAAGACCATCGAGTTTCGCGAGCGCTACGCGGATGGCGAGACGCTCGAGGAGCTGCTCCCCGAGGCATTCGCCGTCGTGCGCGAGGCATCGGTGCGCACGCTCGGCCTGCGTCACTTCGACGTGCAGCTCATCGGCGGCATGGTGCTCAACGAGGGCCAGATCGCCGAGATGAAGACCGGCGAAGGCAAGACGCTCGTCTCGACGCTTGCCGGCTACCTCAACGCCATCCCCGGCGAAGGCGTGCACATCGTCACCGTCAACGACTACCTGGCAAAACGCGATAGCGAGTGGATGGGGCAGGTCTACGAGTTCCTCGGCATGACCGTCGGCCTCATCCAGAACGGCACCAAAACCGATGCGCGCAAGGCCGCCTACGACGCCGACGTCACCTACGGCACCAACGCCGAGTTCGGCTTCGACTACCTGCGCGACAACATGGTCGTCAATCCCGATTCGCGCGTGCAGCGCGGCCACGCCTTTGCCATCGTCGACGAGGTCGACTCCATCCTCATCGACGAGGCGCGAACCCCGCTCATCATTTCGGGCGCGGGCTCGCAATCGACGGATACCTACCGCAAGTTCGCGAACGCGGTCAAGCACCTCACCAAGGACGTCGACTTCGAAATGGACGAGGCAAAGCGCACCATCGCCACGACGGACAGCGGCCTTGCGCGCGTCGAGTCGCTGCTCGGCATCGATGACATCTACTCGGATATCTCGGGCCAGCTTTCCAACCACCTGCACCAGGCGCTCAAGGCGCAGTTCCTCTTCCATCGTGACAAGGACTACATCGTCAAAAACGGCGAGGTCAAGATCGTCGACGAGTTCACCGGCCGCATCATGGAAGGCCGTCGCTATTCGGAAGGCCTGCACCAGGCCATCGAGGCCAAGGAAGGCGTGCTCGTGCGCGCCGAGAACCAGACTATGGCCACCATCACCCTGCAGAACTACTTCCGTCTCTACGACAAGCTCTCGGGCATGACCGGTACGGCCAAGACCGAGGATGCCGAGTTCCGCGACATCTACAAGCTGCCCGTCGAGGTGATTCCGTCCAACAGGCCCGTCATCCGCGAGGAGCTCCCCGATCTCGTCTATCGCACGGTCGATGCCAAGTTCAACGCCGTGGCAGACGACGTCGCCGAGCGCCACGCGCATCAGCAACCCTGCCTTGTCGGCACCATCTCCATCGAGAGCTCCGAGCGCCTTTCGTCGCTGCTTTCCAAGCGCGGCATCAAGCATTCGGTCCTCAACGCGAAGTTCCACGAGCAGGAAGCCAACATCGTCGCGCAGGCCGGTCGTGCCGGCGCCGTCACCATCGCCACCAACATGGCCGGTCGTGGTACCGATATCTTGCTTGGCGGCAACCCCGAGTACCTCGCGCGCGACATACTCGCGCAGCGCGGCGTCGAGGAAGACGACATTACGGACGAGCAGTGGAAAGACGCGCTCGCCGAGGCCAAGGAGATTTGCGCCGAGGAAGCCCGCATCGTGCGCGACGCGGGCGGCCTTGCCGTCATCGGCACCGAGCGTCACGAGTCACGACGCATCGACAACCAGCTGCGCGGTCGTTCCGGACGTCAGGGCGATCCGGGCTCGTCGCAGTTCTACCTCTCGCTCGAGGATGACCTCATGCGTCTGTTCGGCGGCGATCGCATGGATCGCATCGGCAGCCTCATGCAGCGCACCGAAATCGAAGACGACATGCCCATCCAGGCCAAGATGGTCACCAAGGGCATCGAAAGCGCCCAGCGCCAAGTCGAGGCGATGCACTTCTCCTCACGTAAGCACGTCCTCGAATACGACGACGTCATGGACAAGCAGCGCAAGACCATCTACGCCGAGCGCAACGACATCCTCGATGGCAAGAGCTACGCCGAGCGCGTGCCCGAGCTCATCGTGGGCGCGGTCGAAGATGCCGTGTACGAGTATTGCCCGAGCCACGATGTCTACGAGGATTGGGACATCGAGGGGCTCAATGCCTGGTTCAAGGAGCTCACGGGTATCGAGTTCGATGTTGACGAGCTCGATCACCGCGAAGAGACGAGCTGCATGATCGACGTGCTCTCCGAGAAGGTGCTCGATATCTACGAGGACAAGAAGGAGCAGATTCCGCCCGATGTCTTCGATCAGGTGCAAAACCAGGTCATGCTGCGCGTCATCGACACGCGTTGGATGGCGCACCTCTCCGAGATGGACTACCTGCGCGCCGGCATCGGCCTGCGCGCCGTCGGCCAGCGCGATCCGCTCGTCGAGTACAAGGAGGAGGCGTACTCCGCGTTCAGTGCGCTCGTCGCTGCCATCTACGAGGACTTCATCCGCACGGTGCTGCGTCTGCAGGTCACCGTCAACCTCGAGCAGCCCGAGCAAGCCGAAGACCAGGAGACGCTCAACAGCGTCTCGTACTCGGCGCCTGACGAGAACATTCCCGACGCGACGAGCAGGGTTGCCAGCTCTGCGGCGGTCGCGACGCAGACGACGTCATCGGCAAGCATGGGCAACGCGCAGCCCGTGCCGCGTACGGTCGTGAAGGACAAGGACGATCCGTACGCCAATGTCGGGCGTAACGACCCGTGCCCCTGCGGCAGCGGCAAGAAGTACAAGAAATGCCACGGCGCAGCTCGATAGGGTAGCGGGACATGGCGGACAACCACGCACAAGAGCTAGCTGCTCTGCGCGAGCGCATCGAGAAGATGGGCTCGTACCTGCATATCGACGACAAGCGCACGCAGCTCGCCGAGCTCGAAGGCCAATCGGCGCAGGAGGGCTTCTGGGACGATCAGGAGCATGCGCAGGGCATCATGAGCAAGGCCGCGGCCCTGCGCGACGAAATCGCCGAGTACGACAATGCCGTCTCGCTTCTCGAGGATGCCGAGACGGCCAACGAGCTTGCAATCGAGGGCGACGACGAGCTCGAGGCCGAGGTCATCGATTCGATACGCACGCTCACGACGAATGCCGATGCGCTCGAGCTTTCCTCGTGGTTCGATGACGAGCTCGATTCTGGCGATTGCATCGTGACGATCAATCCCGGCCAGGGCGGCCTCGAGGCCCAGGACTGGACCGAGATGCTCTTCCGCATGTACACGCGCTATGCCGAGCGCAAGAACTGGAAGGTCACCGTCAACGACGCCCCTGCCGGCGAGGCCATCGGCCTTGACCGCGCGACCTTCACGGTGAGCGGACACAACGCCTACGGCATGCTCAAGAGCGAGCAGGGCGTGCACCGCCTCGTGCGCATCAGTCCCACCGATGCCAAGAAGCGGCGCCAGACCACCTTTGGTGGCGTCGAGGTCCTGCCCGTGCTTCCCGACGACATCGAGGTCGAGATCGACGAGGGCGACCTGCGCATCGACGTCTACCACTCCTCGGGCCACGGCGGCCAGGGCGTCAACACGACCGACTCCGCCGTGCGCATCACGCATCTGCCCACGGGTATCGTCGTCACCTGCCAAAACGAGCGCTCGCAGCTCCAGAACAAGGCAACTGCCATGGGAATCCTGCGCTCCAAGCTCTACGAGCTCGAGCAGGAGAAGCGCGCAAACGAGCTCGACGAGCTGCGCGGCCCCAAACACGAGATTTCCTTCGGCAACCAGATTCGCAACTACGTGCTCTATCCCTACCAGATGGTGAAGGACCTGCGTAGCGGTGTCGAGACGGGCAACGTCGATGCCGTGTTCGATGGCGATATCGACGAATTCGTCGTGGGCTATCACCAGTGGCGCGTCAGCGAGGCGGGCTAAAACATATCGCCGGTAATCCCCGATTTCTCGTCGCGTTCGCAGGCTCAGCAGGTATCATGGGCTGTGCCCCAAAAATCGGTTGCGAGAAATCGAGGTCTTCGCGTGATTGAGGAATCCGTAGACAAGATCGAGGCGCGTGCGAAAAACATGCGCAAGAACATCATCAAGATGCTCAAAGAGGCCGGTAGCGGCCATCCTGGCGGGTCACTTTCAGCCACGGACATCGTGGCGTCGCTCTACTTCGGCGGCGTGATGAACTATTCGGAAGATGACCCGAAGCATCCCGAACGCGATTACTTCATCCTCTCGAAGGGCCATGCCGCACCGGTGCTCTACGCCGCGCTCGCGGAGCTCGGCTACATTCCCGACGAGGAACTGCTCACGCTGCGCAAGCTGCACAGCCGCCTGCAGGGCCATCCCGATTCCAAGAAGCTTCCCGGCGTCGAGGTCTCGACCGGCTCGCTTGGCCAGGGCCTCTCGATTGCCGCAGGCGTTGCGCTCGGCGCACGCATCAACCAGCAGAAGGACGGCGGCTCCACGCGTCGCGTCTTCACGCTGCTCGGCGATGGCGAAATCGAGGAGGGCCAGGTCTGGGAGGCGGCCATGTTCGCCGCCCACTACAACCTCGACAACCTCATTGCCATCGTCGACAACAACAACTTGCAGATTGATGGCGATGTGCGCGATGTCGCCGGTCTTGGTGGCATCAGCTCGAAGTTCAAGTCTTTTGGCTGGCAAACGATCGAGGTCGACGGCCACGACGTCAAGGCTGTCATCACCGCCCTCAAGACGGCGGCCATCCTCGAGGGTTCGCCCGTCTGCATCGTCGCCCACACCGTCAAGGGCAAGGGCGTCTCGTTCATGGAAAACCAGGCAGGCTGGCACGGCAAGGCCCCCAATGAGGAGCAGGCCCGCGACGCGCTTGCCGAGCTTGAGGGAGGGGAGTAGTCATGGCGCAGACCATTGCAACCCGTGAGGGCTATGGCGAAACGCTCGTCGAGCTCGTCAAGGAAGGCTACGACATTATGGCCGTCGAGGCCGATCTGTCGGGTTCCACCACCACCAAGAAGCTCCAGGATCTTGATCCGGATCGCTTCGTCAACGTCGGCATTGCCGAGCAGAACATGATTGGTGTTGCCGCAGGTCTCTCGCTTGCGGGAAAAACCGTCTTCACCGGCAGCTTCGCCGCCTTCGGCACGGGCCGCTGCTACGACCAGATTCGCAACACCGTCTGCTACGCGGGTCTCGACGTCAAGGTCGCGCCCACGCATGCGGGCATCACCGTCGGCCCTGATGGCGGCAGCCACCAGATGCTCGAGGACGTGAGCCTCATGCGCGGTTTGCCGGGCATGAACGTGCTCGTTCCGGCCGATTACTGGGCTGCCAAGCAGGCCGTGCGCATCGCAGCGACCACACCCGGCCCCTTCTACATCCGCCTGGGCCGCGCCAAGGTGCCCACCGTATACGAAGAGGGCACCGTGCTCGAGCTCGGCAAGTCGTACGTGCTCCGCGAGGGAAGCGACGTCACGCTCGTTGCTGGAGGCATCGAGGTCGCGCAAGCGCTCATTGCCGCTGATCAGCTTGCCGCTGATGGCATTTCGGCCGAGGTCATCGACGTGTTCAGCGTCAAGCCCTTCGACAAGCCCACGCTGCTCGCGAGCATCAAGAAGACCGGCTGCGTCGTCACCTGCGAGGAGCACTCGACGGTCGGCGGCCTGGGCTCGGCGGTTGCCGACATCATCGGTGAGAACTATCCCGTGCCGCTCGAGCGTGTCGGCGTGCGCGACATGTTCGGCACGAGCGGCGAGCCCGACGAGCTGCTCGCGGAGTACGGCCTGGATGCCGACGGCATCGCGCTCAAGGCCCGCGCCGCCATCGCCCGCAAGTAGCGAGTTTCCGCCAAAGCGCAAGTTCACGCCCCATGCGTGTACGCTTTGTGATGTTCACAATATCTTGTTGGGTCTTTTAGGCCAGTGGGATAAAATACTAAGCCGATTAAGCTGAATGAGATCGGAGTTGAAACGTGGCACTATTCGGCAAATCGTCGCGCGGCGCCCATGCAGCGGGTGGTCGCTCGTCAAAGTCACGTGGCCAGTCGGCAAACGTGCCTCAAGCAAATGAACAGCAAGCAGCTGGCGATGTGCGCAGGGCCAGGCAGATGGATGCGCGCCTTCCGCGCGTTGGCGGCGAGAGCAACGTCGACGTCCGTCGTAACGTTGCGGGTGCTTCCGGGCGCCAGCGCACGGCAAATCAGACGGGGCAGATGAACCCGCTGTCGACGTCCAACATGCCCGCGGCTACCGAGGCCGTCGGTTCTTACGCCGACCTCGCGCTCGACGAAAACGCGAAGCAGAACCTCGGCCCGGTCGTCATCTCGATGCGAAACGTCACCAAGGTGTATCCGGCGCAGCCCAACAGGCCCGCTCTTGCCAACATCACGCTCGACATCCGCTCGGGCGAGTTTCTCTTCCTCGTCGGTCACTCCGGCTCGGGCAAGTCGACCTTCATCCGCATGCTCAACCGAGAGATCGTCCCGACGAGCGGAGAGCTCATCGTCGCGGGCGAGAACCTGCGCACCATCAAGAGCTGGCGCATCCCGTACCTGCGTCGCAGCGTTGGCTGCGTGTTCCAGGACTTCAAGCTCCTGCCCAACAAGACGGCGTTCGAGAACGTCGCCTTCGCGCTCGAGGTAATCGGCAAGTCGCGCCACGTCATCCGCACCCAGGTGCCCGAGGTCCTGCGCCTCGTCGGCCTCGAGGAGAAGATGGACAAGCTCCCCGACCAGCTCTCCGGTGGCGAGCAGCAGCGCGTGTCGATTGCGCGCTCCATCGTCAATCGTCCGCCGATTCTCATCTGCGACGAGCCGACCGGTAATCTCGACCCCCAGACCTCCCTGGGCATCATGCGCCTGCTCGAGCGCATCAATCGCACGGGCACGACGATCCTCGTCGCCACGCACGATCGCGAAATGGTCGACCAGATGCGTCGTCGCGTGCTCGCGCTCGAGAACGGCACGCTCGTCCGCGATCAGAAGAAGGGAGTGTATGGCTACGATGTCTAAGATTCTCTACTTCCTCAAAGAGTCCGTCGTCAGCTCGCGCCGCAACCTCGGCACGACCATCGGCGGTATCGTCACCATCTTCCTGTCGCTTCTCATGATCGGCGTGACCATCATCATCTCGATCATGATCGGCAACCTCGCCTCGTCGTTCGAAGACGAGGTCAACGTGCGCCTCTACATTGCGGACGAGGCAACCGACGAGCAGATAGCCAGTCTCGACAGCTACCTCAAGACGCTCGAGAACGACAAGGGCAACATCGCATCGGTCGACTTCCGCAACAAGGACCAGGTGCTCGAGGACTTCCAGCGCCAGACCGCGAACAACCCCGACATCGTGAACCAGCTCGATGGCAATCCGCTACCGCGCACCTATGTCATCACGTTGCGCGACACGCATAAGGTCCAGGACACGGTGGGCGCCATTCTCGGAAACGAGGCCTTCACGTCGATTGCCGACAATCCCGAGGATCCATCCGACTCCATCAAGTACGGCCAGGGCACGGTCGAGCGCCTCTTCGCCGTCACCAACGTCATTCGCTATGCGTGCATCGTGGCGGTCGTGCTGCTCGTGTTCATCTCGCTCGTCTTCCTCAACAACACGATTCGCCTCGCAATCCTCGCCCGCAGGCGCGAGATCTCGATCATGCGCCTCGTGGGTGCGACCAACGGCTTCATTCGCGGGCCGTTCGTGACGGAAGGTGCCCTGCAGGCACTCGTGGGTGCGGTGTTCGCGATCATCGTGCTCTCGCTCGTGCGCGTGACGGTGTTCCCCGCGCTCGAGAACATGGTGAGCTTCTTGCCGCTTTCCGTCGATGCGGGCGTGTACTCGGTAATCTACCTCGTGCTCATCATCGCCGGCGTGCTCATCGGCATGTTGGGTTCGGCCATCGCAATGCGCCGTTACCTCAAGGTCTAGTGTCGAAGCTTGAGCTCAGGGCCACATCGGACAGCATCGGATAGGGTCAACATGGGCACGAAAACGGACAAGAAACCGCAGGGCGTCAAGAAACGCAAGCCCTCGCAGCGCACGGATGCTCCCAAGACGCAGAAGCGCAAGCGCGAGCATTCGTGGCGCATTCCCGCGATCATCGGCTGCATCATCCTCTTCGCCGTCATCGTCTTGTATCCGGTTGGGCGCGACTACTACAAGACGATGCGTACCGAGCAGCGTCTCCAAGCGCAGCTCGACGCCGTGAACGAGCGCAACGAGGCGGTCCAGGCCGAAAACGACGCCCTGCAAACCGAGGAGGGCGTCGAGAACCAGGCACGCTCCGATCTGGGCTGGGTGAGGGAAGGGGAGAAGTCGGCCGTCGTCACGAACGAGCAGGGCACGGTCGACAATGCCTCGCGTCTTCCCGACCACCTCGACGAGAAGAGCATCACCGCGCCGCAAACCTGGTACTACACCATTCTCGATACGATATTCTTTGTTCACGAATAAGCCCATGCAGTGATAGCATTATGGGCCTGTCCGTGGGGGCGTGGCGGAACTGGCAGACGCAGCGGACTTAAAATCCACCGGCCTTTGGTCATCAGGGTTCGAATCCCTGCGCCCCTACCAACAATCTTCGCAGGTCAGCGCATATATCTCGCTGTTCTCAATTATCATTGAATCATATAAAGGAAACGCGGAAATACACGCAAATACACGCGAATATGCGGGTGTTCTTGCCAGTTCTTGCCACCCTGTTTTATTGGCTGACCTGCGGTTAATAACCGCTCGCGTGCCGAAATCTTGCCACCTATCATAAACCGGCAATAAACGAAGTGAGGGAATCGGCCACGCGAAGTGCCGCTTCGATGCTGAATTCGATGTAGTTGCTCCCGCGCGTGGTTCCGTCGGAATGTCCCATCGCCCCCTGTACAGCCGAGTCCTGGGTGCCAGCTTCCATGTGCCACGTTGACCAGATCGTGCGCATGTCGCCGATGCGAACGTAGGGAACCTCGTTCCTCTCGCACCATTTGCGCCAGTTGTTCGTGATGGTAGTGGGGGATGCGAAGTAATCTGCCGTGTATGGCTCTCCTTCGACATGCTTGATTCTGCTCGGATATAGGGGGCCTGTGCCCTCGCAGAGCGCAAGGAGAGGTTCTGCAAAAGGAGCACCAACGGCCACGAACCGCCGCCTGTAGCCGTTCTTGGTATCCTTCAAATCCTTCTTGCCGCCAACCATAGTCAGGGCAGCGCAGACTTCAACGAGTGCATATACATTGCCGTTTCTCTCGTAGCGCACCACGCGCTCCTTGAGCATGCCCCATGCCTCCTCAGGCGATAGTCCTCCGCCGACGCAGCATAACCGGATGGCGGCGGCAGGTGCTTCAAGGGTGCGTTCTATCCATTGGCTGGCATCCGATGCGAGCAGACCCGTCTTCTTACGTCTTGTGAGGGGCGCGGTTTTCGTGTTGCGACTCACGGGGCATACATCCAGCAGCCCCTCAACCACTGCCATGTTGCAGATCTTGCGGAGTAGGCGCTTGGCATAGGCTTGCACGGAGGGTGCGTCGATACTGTCGATAATCCTTTGGATAACCTTCGGCGTGGTATCTCCGACCATGAGATCACCCATGACCGATTTGAGTTCTGTTCTCCATAGGCGTTTGTAATCATAGACCGTATGAGCTTGTAGCTTTGAGAACGTGGGAACCACGATGGTGTCCCAGAATACCGACCACTTCATGTCCTCAAGCTCATTCTCGGTGTCTTGCTGGATCAAGAGCTCAACCTTTATCTTCGCGAGCTCTAGTTCCGCGTCTTTGTCGGTGCCCCTGATTCTTCTGGAATGAGGTTTTCCCTCGTTATCTGTCCAGTATATTCTGTGGCGGTCTTCGGCTTCATGCCTGATGTGGCCAAACGTTGAACGGCTCATGATAGAATCACCGTGCCTTCCGAGAAATCGGTTGGTTTAACTGAGAGCCCCGGTCTAGGGTTGCCGCCCTGTGATGACCGGGGTTTCTTATATTTACTGTTGATCACCTTCGCTCTCTCCCGCGCCGAGATTATCTGCGGACATGTATGTATAGGACAGGTCTTCGATGCCTGGGTACATTAGCGGGCGTTCGTTGAGCTCTGGCCTTATAACGCGTTGGGCCCTTGCTGCCATTTCACAGACGTCTGTGTGTGTCATGCTGGTGTCATCAATTTCCCGCGCCTTCTTTTTTAAACTCTTTTTTATGTTCTGGAACTTGTCGGAATGCTCCTTGCAGGTCTTCTGTGGCTTGCCGCCACCAGGCTCGCGCTTTCGGTTGATAGCCTTCCCACAGACGGCGCAGATGCCGGGAAACTGATGTTTCTTAAGCTCGGCGAATGCCAGCCACAATCTGTCCGCCTCTGTACTTGGTTCGAACAGCGGCTTGCCATCGTAAATGCCGATGTAGATAGGGGTGACATGCGCGTTGATAATGAGCTGACCCGCCACGTTGCACGCCCATTTTTCGCTTTCTTCACTATCTTCACCTTCATAGAAAAAGGTGAAAGTCTGGTAGCCATCGTCTTCATATATCGCTCTCGAAGCTCCTACTATTTTGTCTACAGGGTTAAGCGGGTTGCGATAGTCCTTCGGGATTTTCAGATCACCCACCAGAGGTTGCTCATTGCATTGTCTTGCGTAGGGCAGCACCACTTTGTACGTGTAATAATCACCGTAGCGCGTCTCTTCTAAATCAATGTCCCAGAATGCTTCTTTGCGGCGTCCGATGCTTATGAATGAATCTATGTCTTCAAAACAGCCGTTACCATTGCCATAGGCAATGAGACAAATCGTCCGATACAGGCACTCACTGAGAGCCGTGTCTCGAGAGTCTTCTCGTAAGCCTGGCGATTCGAGATTTGCGAACGAAACGAGGTTCGCGCTCTTTATTGTGTCGTCGCCCACTTCTTCCTCCAAAAACAGGATACCTATTGGTAAATGGTAAGTTACCACGAAAAACAGAATACTTCAAGGTATTATGTTTCGAGTATTTTGGCTCTGCATTTTGCTTGAAAGGAGCATGAGATGAAGCTGAGATTTCAAGAAGAGCGCGAGCGACTCGGACTGTCAAAGTCAGAGGTCGCGCGCCGGACTGGGTCGATGCACCCGTCCAGCATCTATCAGATCGAGAAGGGGTATCGCAAGCCTGGCTACAAGCAGCGCGATCTTCTCACGAAAGTCATGATTGCCGCTGGCTGGGATGGTGAAGGGGATTTGTTCGAGGAGATTGAGGGAGCTGAAGACGATGCAGGCAACATGTAAAGAAGCGCGGCCCTCCCGCCAAGAAGCAGCCGCGCTCATGTCCATACAGGACGAGAACATTATACCAGCCACGACTTACGAAGACGAAGTATCGAAGATGCTGGATGGGGCTTTTCCGCCCGTCGGAACCAGCGACGATGCAGCGGCGTTAATCGGCGTGAAGCCTGCTGCCATGCGCGAATTCTGCCGTCAGGGAAAGATTCACGCTTTCAAGGCCGGAGCGGTATGGCGAATCCCTCGCCCGGCCCTGTTGAGGTTCATGCTTGGGGGTGCTCACGGTGAATAGGCAGGCAAACTCTGTTTGGGGCGTGAACGAATACGCGA
The DNA here is from genome assembly GCA_902478425.1 of uncultured Coriobacteriia bacterium. Classification (GTDB taxonomy): domain Bacteria; phylum Actinomycetota; class Coriobacteriia; order Coriobacteriales; family QAMH01; genus QAMH01. Next base: position 11,417 of record CABSKV010000025.1, read on the forward strand.
GGCAGAAGGGTCTGGATCCAGACATGCTTCGTCGTGATTTCAGGTTGGAGGACGGAGACTGGTACGGCACCCCTTGCGTCCGAATGCCCTGGTTGAACTCTGACGGCTCTGTGTTTCGTTGGCGGATCAGACTTGCTTCAGACAACGATGGGAACAAGCAAGAACGCTGGGGTGAGATTGGAGAGGGCTATGAGGGAGAGCCCGGTCTTGTTACGGGTGGCTATTCAAATGCTCTGATTCCCCTCTACGGGGCGCATCTCATCGACTGGGGTAAGGCGAATTCCGTCATTCTCGTCGAGGGCGAATCTGATGTCCAAGCGCTCCATGAGCTTGGAATCGAGGCGGTGGGCATCCCCGGGGCCTCGACGCTCTCGGAGACGCAAGCCACGTTTCTTAAGGCCATTGCCGACGTGGATGTATATGTCCATGACGAAAAGGATGGCGGAGCGACGGTTTTGCTCGAAAAGGTGCGTGATCTGCTTCCCGATGCGAAGGTGTTCTCGGTTGCCGACGATGCGAGAGGCGTCAAGGATCCATGCGATCTCATGGCGTTTGGGCACGAGGAGGCTCGCGAGGCCCTTGGGCGAGCCATTGCTCAGGTTCAGCCGATCGCAGAATATGGCACGCCACCGCGCGAAGATGCGGCCCTAGCCTCGCAACACGTCGGGCAGGCCGTGGTGCCTGCGCTGGTATTGCAGAATGGAAACCGCCCTAAGAACTCGTACAAGAATCTCAGGGAGGTTCTTGAGAAGGACTCTCGTTTGCGGGGGCGCTTTCGCCACGATGAGTTCAGCGGAAGGATTATGATCTTCGATGGGAATGAAGCTCTAAGACCATATAGTATCGACAACGATGGCCCGCGCCTCTACATGTACCTTGATGAGGAGTACGGATTCGCCAACCTTAAATCGGAGCTGGTCAACAACGCCCTCAAGGTCATCGCCCAGGAGCACTCATACAACCGGGTCACCGATTGGTACGAGAGCCTTCCGGAATGGGACGGGAAAGACCGCATCTCGACGCTCTTCCATGACCTGCTTGGGGCCGATGACAACGAGCTCAACAATGCGCTCTCCCACTTATTTATGAGGGCCATTGTTGCTCGCACGCATCGTCCTGGAACCAAGTACGATTATTGCATCGTCTTCAAGTCGCAGCAGGGTATCGGCAAGCAGAAGTTCGGCCACATGATCGCCCCGCTAGATTCGTATTTCTCGATTACGTCAATCGGCAACAAGGATGATTACATGCTCCTGCAGACCGGTGTGGTCGGCGAGTTCGAGGAATTGGCAGCCATGAGCGCAAGGCGCGCCAGCCGCGAGGCGGTCAAGAGCTTCATCACAAGAGACAATGACAAGTACCGAGCACCGTATGGGCGCGGCGTGGAGGATCATCCAAGGCATTGCGTGTTCTATGGCTCAACCAACGAGAGCGCATTTCTCAGCGACATCACGGGCGAGCGCCGGTTTCCGGTAGTCGAATGCGGCTTGCATCTCCCGACGAGGGCACAGCAGTGGATTCCCGGTGACGAGTCCTGGGAACTCGACAAAGCGCAGCTCCACGCCCAGGCACACAAGGAGTGGGCCGAAGATATGGACGCTCCACTCGTCCTGCCTCCCAAGCTCGAAGAGCAAATGCGACTGGCGCAAGGCAAGTTCACGATTCCCGATGACCGGATAGGCCCCATCGAGGACTATCTAGAAAAGGGGGCCGTCCTTAACCATGGCGAGGTCTTCGCATGCGTACCGATGATCTGCAATGAAGCTCTGCACATGGAACCGAGAGAATACAGCGGCAAGCGCTCGGTTTCCAACGAGATAGTCAACATTCTCACCAACCAGCTTGGCTGCGAGCCCTGTGGTACCAGGAGCTTCGAGGGCTACGGCAAGCAAAAGGGCTTCCTCTACCACGCTCCCAGGTAGGACATGGCTCTCTCGCGCATGGGGCTGGTGGTTTGGTTCCTGGCTAGTTGTGGCATTGAGGTTGTGATGACCTTGGAGCATGACATCTTCGGCAACTAGCAACTAACTATTTGCAGGAAAGGAATAAACAAGGTGAGAGGGCAAAGAGTGGTTAATAAAGTTCAGGACAAGTTGATTGCTGGTTACGCATGACATGCCGCTTGAAATTTCTCATCAAGGTTCCTTGATAACTGAACACTAGCGCAAAGGTTCTGGGGAATTGGCAAAAGAAAAAGGAGGGCCGAAGCCCTCCCCAACAGCTGGCGACATAGGATGGATGCTTACATGTAGGCGTTGAACGCTCCCCTGTGGCACCTGAGAAGCGCACTGTGCTCCGCGACTATGCCGATGCTGATGATGTCGAACCTGACGAGGCCCTCCGCATCTTCGTGCTCCGCGAGATAGCTTAGCGCGAACTCCTCGAACCTCCTCTGGTTGCGGCGAGAAGTGTCCTCTGCGGGCAGGTGGCCGTATCCGGCTACCACTTCGACGAAGGCGACCGTGCCGTCATCGTCGCAGATGACGTCGATCGTCCCGGCGGCGCATTCCCAGTTGCTCTCCAGGATGTCGCAGCCTATGGACTCCAGGTAGCGGATGGCGGCATTCCTCGCCTTTCTCCTGGTGACCGGGTCGTCTGCCGTTCCCGCCGTCCTCGTGATCGTCTCTTCCATCGTGCTTCTCCTTTCGGTAGGTGACTGGGCGGAGGACGCGGACCCTGGGCAACGATCGGGAATGCCGTGGCCCGTGCCCTCCTTTGAAACCCAGACACAAGAGGCGCTGGTGCAGACGGAGGCGGGCTGGCGATGGGTCATGCGGTGGCAACCGGGGATGGCCCCTCGAACCTTGACAACCGAATACGAGGCGTGGCGAGACCTGGACGCGAGCATGGGAACAGCGGGCAAGCCGGTGGGATGCTAGGGCACCCACGTTCCCATCTGCGCGAAGCTCCCCCGACGCGAAGGCGAGAATCACGTTGCAAGGCATGGCATGACCCTCGGGGCAATCCCCTTCGGGTTTCCCCATGACGTAGGGGGGGGGAGTATATATATCTTATCTAGAGTGATTAGGAGTATTGGAAGTACCCGCGAGGATCATCCCCCGGTTTTGCGGGGTCGATAACTTTCCAGGAGTACCCGGCCAGTAACCATGTAGTAAACCGGTAGTAGGTGGGATGTAAAAAGTGCATGCATGTGGGTCATTCCCCACATGATGCCGGACATCCAGAACTTTCATGCATGGCCTCATGCTATGCGACCATGCCGGGTGCACGTGCGGCATGCCCATTTCGTTCCTGCCGTGCCATCGGAGAGAGGGGGTATTCACTCCGCAAAGCGAAGCCAGCCGCAGTTTTCCTATAGAGCGCGTGCTTGCATCTTACGCACTGATGTCTAGTTTTCCTTCTTAACGGAACCGCGATTACCGACGTTCGCCTTTGTAGTCGATTCGGGGATTCATGTAGTAGTCGAGCATCGGCGAGCTTGCCTCCAGATCAAGCTCGCCATCGCTTGTGTAGAATCTATATCCTACGTTGTCGCGCAACAGTAGCGTGTCGAATTCCGCATGGCTTTTCCATGCCTCCACAGCCTCGGCATAACTTTCGTCTGTCTTGTAGGCGCGAAACCCGAACCCCGGAGCCTCGATGATATCGAACCATATTCCGTCTGGCTCCGTTGCGTAGGTTGCGCTCGCGAAGCCGGAAGCTCCACTCGTCGCCGTTTCCAAGAGGAGTTTGGAACAGCGGGCGTCTAGCAGTTTCTCTCTCCTAGACAATGCGAAATCGTTGGCTTCTTGTGTAATTTCATCCATGCGTTCCTTTACGGCTCCGTCAGGCGTCAGCTTCTCCGTTCTTGACCTTTCGTCGGGATATCCAACTTGTAGCGCGAGCAGGTAGCCGTCCTTGTCATAGTCGCACGTGAGCACGGGACAGTCGATTCTCGAGGCGAGCATGTCGGCGGTCAGCTGATCTTCTGCGACGTACGACATGTACAATATGTCTGCTGAGCTGGTGCCCTCTCCCCAATCTTGCACACGCTTTATCTCGACAAACTGGCCTTCATCGGAATAGGCGATGGAACCGTCCGGATAGCTGTCGAACAGCTCCTCCTGAAGCGCGACGAAGTCCTCGATAGCGGCTTTCCGCTGAGAAGCCGAATCACCAGCACAACCTGTGAGCACGAGCGCAAGGACAACCGACATCATTACGACGCCTACGACATGTGGCAGCGGGAACGCATCGACCTCGTTCTTCATCAGACGCCTCATTTGTACGTCGCGCTCGACACGAGCGATTCGAAGTCTGCGTAGGAGGCCCTGTCTGGATTCGCGCCGAAGTCCATGTACTGGAACACGTGCATGATCCCACCGCCTAGGTGGAGAAACGCGGTCATCCTCGCTGGGACGTTCGTTCCCTGCACCGGATACGTGCCGCTCCCGGTCACCTTCCAGTACTCGCTTCCGCCCAGGCTCACTCTCTCCACCTTCTCGTCAGTGCAGCCGTCTAGGTAAGAGGACACTATTTCCCGGAAATCATCTGCCGTGGTCTCGTTCATCTCGGGCATGTCCTCTCCAGCTCCGTAGGCGATCCCCGCCATCTTGGAGCTATCCTTCGGTGAGGCTTTCCAGCGGATAAACTGCCGCTCCTGGATGAAATCCTTTTGCGTCCATCCCGTCGGGAGCGAGAAGCTCACATCGTACTCATCGTCCGTGAACCGCGAGGAGCCCGGAGATTGGGTGAGCGAGTCGCCCTTGTTCGTGTTCGAGGATTTCGAGCGATACGCTCCGGTGGCATGATCGTACGTGTAATTCTGGGCGATATGGGCACTTGGGGACAGGTAGTAGAACCAGCCGCAGTAGACGGCGACGAGGGAGAATGTGACGATGGCGACGATATACGACACGCCCCGCCTCGGATGTCCCGAGTCGTGGGCTTTCTTGAGGTTTCGATTCCAATACCATCCGAAGACGATACTCGAAACCGCATAGTTCAGAAAAGATATGGCCCTGCTTGACTTGATGATGGGCTTTTCCGTGAAATACGACCTGTAGAAAACAGTCGCGTAGACGATGACGATCACCGCCTGGATCACCGATGCGATGAAGAGGCCGAATGCTGCAAGGACTAAACTCCATACAAGATAGTTGGTCAGCAGTCCCAAAAAGGAAAAGCCGGGCGCTGGCTTCCAGTCCTTTATCACGGGCAGGTTATCGGGAAGCGGCCCCCATTCGTCTCGCGTGCGGGATTGCATTGCCTCCGTCCACTGCTTTCCGTCCCACCAGCGCTCCTTCTCAGGATCGTCCGGATCGGGATACCAGCCCATGCGCTTTTTTGATTGGGAATCCTCGTGCTGCGCTTCGTCCATGCTTGGCGACCTCCGTCTGATAGAGCTTCAGCGGATGCCAGTACGTGAACACGACGAAGGGCACCCACCCTATGTCGCCAAACATTTACACGTCGTGAAAGTACACAAGTGTTGGACAGATGCCCTTCGGCATATGTACTTTCACAGCGCGGCTTGAGATCCGCGTAAATGTTTGGCAGGGCCAGTTTAACATCTGGCGCTTGATTGATATATGCAGGATGTCGAGGCGATGTGACATTCTCGGCATGTGGGGTTACAGCATGTTGAGGGCTTGGTGATGGGTGAGGTCTATGAGCTTGGTACATGCCAATGACTTGCGCTGTGTTTTCAGGCATCTTGTCGGGTAATATATGGAGTGTATGACATTGCGTGCGCGTGCTCGTATCTGCACGTTGGAGGTCGGCATTCCGGGGGAGTTCTTGCCAGAACTTGCCGGAAGCTCTAAGTAAGTGCTGGTAGGGGCATTTGCTCAGCGGACTTAAAATCCGCCGGCCTTTGGTCATCAGGGTTCGAATCCCTGCGCCCCTACCAAATCGCGCTCATTTGCGCCGCACAAAGATATACAATGCTTTCACAAGAGGAAAAAGCACGAACAAGGGGGAACTATGGCACTGTTTGGAAACTCTTCGACAGCTCACAGGCTGCCGGAATATCGCGTCGCGGCGCTCGCATCGCTCGATCTCGAAGAGCACATGAAGGACAACCCGCTTGTCGTCGACCGCCCCGGTCACATCGAGTGGATGGTCACCGAGGACGAAGACGGCTACCTAACCGCCCAGGGCGCCATCAGGATTCCCGTCAACATCGTCTTCGCTCCTCCCACGCAGGAGGGCGATGATCCCGAAATCGAGCGCGTCATCGTCAACGGCAAGCGCAAGTTCGATCGTCGTGTCGAGGAAGAAGAGGTTCATGACAAGAACTTCGGCCTCGATATGAAGAAGGCGCAGGCCGAGAGCGTCGTTCGCTATCGCAAGAACATCAAGGGCTAAAACAGCCGCAGCGGAGGTATGCGCAGCATAATGGTCAATCATATCTTCGAGAAGTTCCTGAACGACAAGACTGCGAGCTTCGACAGCTACATGGCCGAGTTCTTCGGAGAGGGCACGCATCCCGACATGTGGCGGTATCTCTACGGGCCGCTTTCCGAGTTCTCGAACAACGCGGGCAAACGCCACCGCCCCCTCATCTGCATGCTCGCATGCAAGGCAGTTGGCGGCGACGATGACATGGCACGTGCTGCCGGTGCGGCTATCGAGCACTTCCATAC
>CABSKV010000026.1 GCA_902478425.1 uncultured Coriobacteriia bacterium
GGTCTCGAATGCTTGACAAGATCCTCATCGCCAACCGCGGCGAAATCGCCCTGCGCGTCGTGCGTGCCGCGCACGAGCTCGGCATGCGCGCCGTGGTCGTGTACTCTGAGGCCGACAAGGACACGCGTGCCGTCGAGATGGCAGACGAAAGCATCTGCATCGGCCCGGCACCGTCCGCGCTTTCGTACCTCAACATCCCCAATATCATCGCGGCCGCGAAGATCACCGGTGCGCAGGCCATCCATCCGGGTTACGGCTTCCTTTCCGAGAACGCCGACTTCGCCCGTGCCTGCGCCGATAACGACATCATCTTCATCGGTCCCTCGCCCGAGTGCATCGACTCGCTCGGCAACAAGGCGGCGGCCAAGGCCACGATGGAGGAGCTCGGCGTCCCCACGGTTCCCGGCAGCGATGGCCCCGTCGATACCGTCGAGGAGGCCCGCGCGTTTGCCCATGAGGTCGGCTATCCCGTGCTCATCAAGGCATCCGCCGGTGGCGGCGGCAAGGGCATGCGCGAGGCCAACGACGATGACGAGCTCGAGAAGATGTTCGTCGCCGCGCGCACCGAGGCGGCCAACGCCTTTGGCAACGACGAGGTCTACCTCGAGAAGCTCATCCGCCGTCCGCGTCACGTCGAGATCCAGGTCATCGCCGACACGCACGGCAACGCCATGCACCTGTGCGAGCGCGACTGCTCGATTCAGCGCCGTCACCAAAAGCTCATCGAGGAAGCGCCCTGCCCCGTCATCGACGAGGCCACGCGCCAGGCGATGGGCGAGGCCGCGCTCAAGGCCGTGCGCGGTGTCGGCTACGTCAACGCCGGTACCATCGAGTTCTTGCTCGATACCGATGGCAGCTTCTACTTCATGGAGATGAACACGCGCGTACAGGTCGAGCACCCGGTCTCCGAGCAGATCACGGGCGTCGACATCATCAAGCAGCAGCTCATCGTCGCGTCAGGCGATCCCATCACCTGCGCCGACCTTGCCCCGATGTCGCCCAAGGCATGCGCGATCGAGTTTCGCATCAACGCCGAGGACCCCGAGCATGACTTCCGTCCCTGCCCGGGCACCATCACGCGCTTCGATATGCCGGGCGGTCCCGGCGTGCGCGTCGACACGCACCTGCGCGCCGGCGACGTGATTCCGCCCACCTATGACTCGCTGATGGCCAAGCTCATCGTCTGGGGCGACACGCGTGCGGAGGCCATCGCACGTGGCAAGCGCGCGCTCGACGAGTTCGTCATCGAGGGTGTCGCGACGACGATACCCTTCCACCGTCGCGTGCTCGACAACGCGACCTTCAACTCTGGCATGGTCTATACGGATTTCATCGAATCCGAAACGAATGGGGGACAGCTGTGAAGGAAATCGATCAGGGCTACGCGATTGACGGCATCACCATAGCTCCTGGTGTCGTCGAGACCATCATCTCGCTCGCCGCGGCCGAGGTGCCCGGCGTCGCGGGAGTGGGGACGGCCGGTGCCATCTCGACCATCAAGTCGGCGTTCAACGCCGGCAACGCCATTCCGGCAGGTGGCGTGCGCATCGAGCCGCAAGGTGACAAGAAAGTCGCCGTCACCATCTCCATCCAGGCCTACTACGGCTATCGTCTCGTCGAGATCGCCGAGAACGTGCGCAAGGCCGTCGCCGATGCACTCGCCGCCCAGATCGGCGTGACCGCATCGTCGGTTGACGTGCATGTCGACGGGCTCTCCTTCGAGGAGTAAGACAGGTCATGGCCTCGGTTCGGCATGAACACACGGCTGCGCGTCGCGAGGCGCTGCAGCTCCTCTATACGGGAGAGCTAACCGGCTTGCCCCTGCAAGAGCTCGTGAGCGGCGATGCATCGGAGCTTCTGCTCGTCCCCGAATGCCCCCAGGGCGTGAGCGACGCCGATTTGCTCGGCGTCGACCTCGTCGAGTACGCCTCGACGCTCGTCGATGGCATCGTCGAGCATATCGACGCGCTTGACGAGCGCATCGCCTCGACGGCCGAGAACTGGACGCTCGAGCGCATGCCCATCGTCGACCGCAACATCATCCGCATCGCCACCTACGAGATCGTCTACTGTGACGAGATCCCCACGGGCGTGGCCATCAACGAGGCCGTCGAGATGGCCAAGGCCTTCGGTACCGACGAGTCTCCGAAGTTCGTGAACGGCGTGCTCGGGCGCATCGCAAGCGAGACCTGCGGTGAGGACGTACCGCAACTTGACGAAGCCAATCTATAGCGGCAGCTAAGTAGGGTAGTGACATGGCAGAGAGTTCACAAGAGACGTTTGGCGAGGTGCGGGCACGGCTCGACGAGATCGTCGCCGAGGGGCGCAGCAAGGACGTTTCGCTCGAGAAGAGCCTCGACCTCTACGAAGAGGCGATCAAGCTCGGCAACCGCGCAGCCGAGCTCATCGACAAGCCCGATTACACCGCGGCCGAGATCGCCGAGGCCAACGAGGTAATCGAGACCGGTCAGGAAGAGAAGCCCGAGATCACGATCTGATGTCGAAGACTGGACTGGGATTTGACTGAGAAGATTCTGGATACGATTGACTCGCCTGCGGACCTCAAGGACTTGAGCTACGAGCAGCTCGAGCGCCTCGCCTTCGAGATGCGCGCCGAGATGATCGCGGCGACTTCGCTGCATGGCGGGCACCTCGCTCCCTCGCTTGGCGCCGTCGAGCTCATCATCGCCCTGCATCGCGTGCTCGATTGCCCGCGTGACCGTCTCGTCTTCGACGTCGGCCACCAGTCCTACGCGCACAAGCTCCTGACGGGACGTCGCCAGGTCTTCAAGACCCTGCGCACCTACGACGGCATCTCCGGCTTTCCCAAGATCACCGAAAGCGAATACGACGCCCACGATTCCGGGCATGCGTCCGACTCGCTGTCCACGGCGCTCGGCTTCGCGCTCGCCCGCGACCTCGATGGCTCGGATGCGACCATCGCGGCCCTCATCGGCGACGCGTCGTTCACCGGCGGCATGGGGCTCGAGGCGCTCAACGGCATCGGGCGCGCCAACACGCCGCTTCTGATCGTGCTCAATGACAACGGCATGTCCATCTCGCCCAACGTCGGCGGCTTTTCCGCCTACCTTGCCAAGGTGCGCATGTCGAGCCAGTACACCAACCTGCGTAACCAGGTCGAGGATGCCTTCAACGCGAGCGGCACGCTGGGACGCCTGCTCATGCGCGGCGGCAATGCCGCCAAGGAGTCCTTCAAGCAGTTCGTGCTGCCCGGCGCGACCTTCCTCGAGGGCTTCGGCGTCACCTACATCGGTCCGGTGGATGGCCATGACATCCAGACGCTCGAGGAGATATTCCGCGACGCCAAGGAACTCGATGGCCCCGTCGTTATCCATGCGGTGACGGTGAAGGGCAAGGGCTATAGTCCGGCTGAGAAGAATCCAGCCTTCTTCCACGGTGTGAGCCCCTTCGACATCGCCACGGGCACGCCCAAGCCCAAGACGAACAACGACCCCACGTGGACACAGGTCTTCGCCGACGAACTCGTGAAGCTCGCGGCAGACGACGAGGACATCGTCGCCATCACCGCCGCCATGGCAAGCGGCACGGGGCTTTCGGCTTTCGCCAAGGCCTACCCCGAGCGCTTCTTCGACGTCGGCATCGCCGAGGAGCATGCCGTCGGCATGGCAAGTTCGCTTGCGCTTGCGGGCAAGAAGCCCGTCGTCGCCATCTACTCCACGTTCATGCAGCGTGCCATCGACCAGGCCATTGTCAACGTCGGCTTGCAGAAGGCCCACGTCATCTTCTGCCTCGATCGTGCCGGCCTCGTGGGCGATGATGGCCCCACGCATCATGGCGTGTTCGACCTCGTGTACCTGCGCATGATCCCCGGCATGCGCATCCTCGCGCCCTCCAATGGCGAGGAGTTGCGCGCGGCCCTGCGTTGCGCCATCGGCCTCGAGGGGCCGGTCGCCATTCGCTATCCGCGCGGTAGCGCGTCCGTCGCCTCCGCTGCCTGCGAGCCCTGGCACGAGGGCAAGGCCGTCAAGCTCAGGGAAGGTGCCGATGGAGCGCTGCTGGCGCTCGGTCGCATGGTCGACGTCGCACGCGAGGTGGCCGAGATGGCCGCCCAGTCCGGCATCGAGCTTGCCGTATGGGACATGCGCTGGGCCAAGCCCATCGACGAGGAGGCCGTGCGCGAGGCGGCGCAGACGGGACATGTCTTCACCCTCGAAGACGGGATCATCACCGGTGGCTTTGGATCGGGTGTGCTCGAACTGCTCTCCGATATGCAGCTGAGCTGTCCGGTCACGCGTTTCGGCATTCCCGACATCTTCGTGACCCAAGGTTCGGTGGACAGGCTCTTCGCGGAGATGGGCATGGACACCCAAAGCATCGGCGCCAAGGTCATCGCGGCCTGCCAGAAGCAGGACTAAGCGGTGCGACTCGACGAGCTGCTCGTGCAGCGGGGGCTCTGCCCGGATCTCCATGATGCCCAAGCTTGCGTCATCGCCGGCGAGGTCGTGGTAGGGGAGCACCGCGCCACGAGCGCCGGCATGAGCGTGAAGCCCGATACTCCCGTACGTCTCAAGTCGAGCAAGCAACGTGGTGGCTTCGTGTCACGCGGTGGTCTCAAGCTCCAACACGCACTCGACGCCTTCGACATGGACGTTGCGGGCCTTTCGTGCGTGGACCTGGGCGCCTCGAGCGGCGGCTTCACCGACTGTCTCCTGCAGCGGGGCGCGGCGCATGTGAGCGCGGTCGACGTGGGCGTGGGGCAATTCGACTGGGGCTTGCGAAACGACCCGCGCGTCAGCCTCTTCGAGCGCACGAACATCCGCAACGTGAGCGCCACCGACATCGGCGGGCCCTTCGACCTCGCGGTCGCCGACCTCTCGTTCATCAGTCTTACCTGCGTCATGGATGATGTCGCCTCCTTCCTCAAGCCCGAGGCGAGCTTCGTCTCGCTCGTCAAACCCCAGTTCGAGGCGAGCAAAGACGACATCGAGTCCGGCGGTGTCGTGCGTGATGCCAAAGTGCACGCGTCTTGCATATGCTCCGTCTTCGAAAGCGCCTGCAGCTGCGGTCTCGAAGTCCTTGCCTTGACGTATTCGCCTGTCAAGGGCCCGGCGGGTAATATCGAGTTTCTGTTTTGGGCAAAAAATCATGGAACCGTGTCACAGCAAGAGGGTAGTATGTGCTTCGACGAAATCGAGCGTGTCGTCGCCGAGGCGCACGCCAAGCTGAAAGGTGATTCGTGAAGGTTCTGATCGTGCCGAGCGCCTTGGATGAAGTCGGCGCAAGTGCCCGCTACCTGGCCTCGCGCCTTGTCATTGCCGGCATGGACGCGCTGGTACAAGACCCAAAGGCCCCGGATAAGCTGTCGGTTCCCGTCGACGAGCTCGCTCTCGTCGTCTGTATGGGCGGCGATGGCACCTTCCTGCGTGCCGCGCGCCTCATCGACTTCGCGCCCGTTCCCATGCTCGCCCTCAACTACGGCACGCTCGCGTTTCTGGCGGGCAACCCCGATCGCGACGATGTCGAGCTCATCACGAGCGCCCTTGCCGGCGACATGGTCTTCGAGCATCGCTCCACGGCCGACATCACGATCGAGCAGGCCGATGGGCAGATCAGGCACATGACGGCTCTCAACGAGGTCGCCTATACGCGCGGGCGTAGCGGCCGTGTCGTCGAGTACCGCTACGGCATCAATGGCGTCACCATCGCCCAGCTCAAGGCAGATGGCCTGGTCGTCGCCACGCCCACGGGTTCGACGGGCTATGCGCTGTCGGCTGGCGGCCCCATCGTCTCGCCGGCCTATACCGGCCTCGTCGTCGTGCCGGTTGCTCCCCATGCGCTCAACACGCGCGCCATCGTGCTCGCACCCTCCGATGTCCTCGAGGTCGTCATGGACACGACGCGCTCGCGTGATGCCTCGGTGTTCGTGGACGGGGTCATGATCGACGTCGACCAGCCCTCTTCGATCGAGGTGCGCCGCGGGGAGCGCGACCTGCTTCTGGCACGCGGCGGCGATGCCTTCTTCCGCAATGTCTCGCGCGTCTTCTTCGGCGGTCCGCATCCGGACATGCCCGAGCGACAGTAGGGAGGGGTACATGCTCGACGAGCTCCACGTATCCAACATCGCCCTCATCGAGGACGCGACCATAGCCTTCGCACCGGGACTCACGGTGCTCACGGGCGAGACGGGCGCCGGCAAGACGGCGTTGCTCGCTGCCCTCAAGCTCATCTGCGGTGCGCGTGCAGATGCCTCGGTCGTGCGCGATGGCGCCGAGGAGGCACTTTCCGAGGCACGTCTGGTCGATGATGACGAGCACATCGTGCGCCGTCGCCTGAGTGTTGGCGGGCGCAGCCGTTGCGCGATCGATGGCGCGATGGCCACGGTCGGCGAGCTTGCCGCGCTCACGTCTTCGATCGAAGTTCACGGCCAGCACGAGCAGGTGCTCTTGCTCGAGCCAACTCGTCAGCTCGCCTATCTCGACTCATGGGCGCAAGACGGCGAGCTCATGACACGCTACGTCGAGGCACGCAACGCCTACCTGGAGGCGCGTGCGGCGCTTGACGAGCTCGAGCAGGCGCGTGGCAAAGACGAGCAAGAACTCGAGTTCATGCGCTTTACCTGCGATCAGATCGAGAAGGTCAACCCCCAGCCCGGCGAGCTCGACGAGCTCGAGGACGAGCTACCGCGCCTGCAACATGCCGACCAGCTCGCCCAGGCCCTCTCGCGTGCCTGCGCCGCGCTTCATGACGACGGCGCCGCGCTCGACCTCGTCGCCCAGGCTTGTGCAGAGCTCATGCACCTGCAGGGCATCGACGCCGAGCTTGACGATCTCGCCACGCGTCTCGATGCGCAGATGCGCGATCTCGAAGACCTCACACGCGATTTGAGCGCCTATGCCCAGGGCATCGACACCGACCCTGCCCGGCTCGAGGACACGCTCGACCGTCTCGACAAGCTCAACGGCCTCATGAAGCGCTTTGGCCCGGGCATGGATCAGGTCTTTGCCACCTGGGATGCCGCCAGGCGATCGTTGGAGTCCGCTCAAGACTCCCCGCAACGCATAGAGGAGGCGCGCGCCCGCGTTGCGCAGGCAGAGGATGCCTATTGCCAGGCTGCCGCTGCGCTCTCTGCTACACGCCACGATGCTGCCCAGACCTTCTGCGAGCAACTGTCGAGCGCGGTGAGCGAGCTTGCGATGCAAGGTGCCCGCTTCGAGTTCTCGTTTACCGAGCTCGCATTCGAGCGTTGGGGCGAGTCAGGATCCGAGCAGGTCGAGTTGCTGTTCCAGTCTGCTCCCACGGCCAAGGCGCGTCCCCTGCGCCGCATTGCTAGCGGTGGCGAGCTCTCGCGCATACTGCTCGCGCTCGAATGCCTTCACTACGATTCTTCCGACGCCGGCATCGCGCGTTCCACGATCGTCTTCGACGAGGTCGATTCCGGCATCGGCGGTGCCACGGGCAATGCGGTCGCCCGGCGTCTCGCCGCGCTTGCCAAGGACGCGCAGGTCATCGTCGTCACGCACCTGGCCCAGGTCGCGGCCCTTGCCGACGAGCATTACGTGGTGAGCAAGCAATCCCTTGCAGACGCCCTACCGCATACGAGCGTCGAGCCCGTCACCGGCGAGGCGCGCGTGGCAGAGATCGCCCGCATGCTCTCGGGTGACGATGACGAGCGCGCGCTCGACCATGCCCGCTCCTTACTCGAGGGGGCGCGGCAATGACGGCCTCCATGCTTTTGCAGGCGCTGCGTGACGGGCAAGCCGTGATCGTCGCGACCGATACCGTCTACGGGCTTGCCGCCCGTCCCGGCTCGCAAGGTCATGCAGAGATCTTCGAACTCAAGGGCCGCCCTGCCAGCCAAGCGCTTCCCTGGCTCGTCGGCAGTGCCGATGCCCTCGACACGCTCGCTTCCGATGTGCCGGCCTACGCATATCGTCTCGCGGAGATGTTCTGGCCCGGTGCGCTCACCCTCGTCGTACGTGCCTCGAGCGCTGCACGCGAGCTTGGCGGTGTCGCAGACGATGGGACCATCGCGCTGCGCAGCCCCGATGCGCCCGAGCTGCTCGCGCTCCTCGCCGAGCTCGAAGCCCCGCTTGCCTGCACGTCTGCCAACGCGCATGGCGAGCCTGCCCCCGCATCTCTCGTGGATGTCCCCGCGTCCATGCGCGCGCTTCCCGGCGGCGACTCCTTGCCCGAGGCGTACCGCGACGGTCGTGCGTCCACGATCGTGGATTGCACGGGCGCTTATCCGGAGATACTGCGTGAAGGCCCGATACCCGAGCAAGTCATACTCGATGTGGCCATCTTCGGTGCTACACTTAGCAGCCACGAGCAAGATGGCAGATAAGGGTCGCAGATGAGGGCATCTTGAGCAGATGAGCGATTCATGCGAAGCGAGCGCGAGGACTGTCTGAGCACGCGGTCTTTGCGTGCGAGTTCCGCAGCGGCTTCGCAATGAATCACGAATCGGGTGCGAAAGCAAAGCCCGCATCTGCGACCCTTATTTGTCGGAGTACAAATTGTTTACCAATGCATATGCTGCATTGACTAGATTCGTACATGAAGACGAGAGGGTGTGACAATGACACAAGCGCGTATCGCCTTGGCATCGGACCATGGCGGCTTCGAGCAGAAGGAAGCGCTCAAGCCGTGGCTCGAGGAGCAGGGCTTCGTGGTGGACGACTTCGGCTGCGATGATGATAGCAGCGTCGACTATCCCGATTACGCCAAGCTCGCTGCCCGCGCTGTCGCGCAAGGCGATGATGACTATGGCGTGCTCGTCTGCGGAACCGGCATCGGCATGATGATCGCCGCCAACAAGATACGCGGCATCCGCGCCGCCAATCTCACGTCCCCCGAATTCGCCAAGCTTTCGCGCGAGCATAACAACGCCAACGTCGCGACGCTTTCGGGGCGCTTCACATCCCTCGAGGATAACAAGAAGATCCTCGAGGTTTTCCTCGGTACGGAGTTCTCGGGCGATAGGCATGCACGTCGCGTCGAGAAGATCATGTCTATAGAAAACGAAGAGTAGGAGACCTTAGCCCATGAACAACGAGCTACTTGCCCAGGCCGACCCCGAGATTTCCGCCGCCATCAATGACGAGCTGACGCGCCAGCGCAACACGCTCGAGCTCATCGCATCCGAGAATATCCCCTCGCTGCCTGTCATCGAGACGATGGGTACGATCCTCACCAACAAGTACGCCGAGGGCTATCCCGGCAAGCGTTACTACGGCGGTTGCGCCAACGTCGACACCATCGAGACGATCGCGCGCAATCGCGCCTGCGAGGTATTCGGGGCCAACTATGCCAACGTACAGCCGCACTCGGGCGTCTGTGCCAACTCCGCCGCCTACTTCGCGCTTCTCGATCCGGGCGCTACCATTCTGGGTATGTCGCTTCCGGCCGGTGGCCATCTCTCGCATGGCGCTAAGTTCTCGCTTTCGGGCCGCTTCTACGATGCTCATTCCTACGGCCTGAATCCCGAGACCGAGCGCATCGACATGGACGAGGTCCGTGCCATTGCCCAGGAGGTCAAGCCAGACCTCATCATCGCGGGCGCTTCGGCCTATCCGCGTATCATCGACTTCGAGGCCTTCGCCGACATCGCTCACGAGGTCGGCGCCTATCTCATGGTCGACATGGCTCACATCGCCGGCCTGGTTGCTGGTGGGGCGCATCCCTCGCCGGTGCCGCATGCCGACATCGTCACCTCGACTTCGCACAAGACCCTACGCGGCCCACGCGGTGGCTTCATGGTCACAAATAGCGAGGAGATCTACGACAAGTACAACAAGGCCGTGTTCCCCGGCTGGCAGGGCGGCCCGCTCATGCACGTCGTCGCCGCCAAGGCCGTCGCGTTTGGCGAGGCGGCCAAACCCGCCTTCTCCGAGTACGCGCATGCGGTCGTCGAGAACGCCGCCGCCTTGGGCGAGGGTCTGGTCGAAGGTGGTCTGCGCCTCGTTTCTGGCGGCACCGACAATCACCTGTGCCTCGTCGACCTCACGCCTGCTGGCATCAACGGCAAGGACGCCGAGGAGCTACTTGAGCCGCTCGGCATCACGACCAACAAGAACGCCATTCCCAACGATCCGCTGCCCTCCTCGATCACGAGTGGCGTGCGCGTGGGAAGCGCGACGATCACCTCGCGCGGCTTCGACGCAGATGAGGCCCGCGCCATCGGCGGTTTCATCGCCCAGGTCATCTTCAACCGCGATGACCAGGTCGTGCTCGACCGCGTGGCGGGCGAGGTGCACGACATGCTCGAGGCACATCCGCTGTACCCGGAGATCGCGTAGGCACCACGCCGCGCAAGAGGAGGAGAGCTCATGGCTGATACGCGCCCGAGCTGGGACGAGTACTTCATGGACATCACGAGGCGCGTCGCCACGCGCTCGACCTGCCTGCGCCGCGCCGTGGGCGCCATACTCGTGCACGACAAGCGCATCATCGCCAGCGGCTACAACGGCGGCCCCTCGGGGCTCGCGCACTGCCTCGACATCGGCTGCCTGCGCGAGAAGCTCGGCATCCCCTCCGGCCAGCAACATGAGCTGTGCCGTGGCATACATGCCGAGCAAAACGCCATCATCCAGGCCGCACGCTATGGGGTGTCCATCGACGGCGCCGTCCTCTACTGCACGACGCAGCCTTGCACCCAGTGCACCAAGATGCTCATCAATGCCGGCATCACCGAAATCGTCTATGCCGAGGGCTATCCGGATGATTTGGCGCGCGAGCTTCTTGACGAGTCGGGCATCATCGTGCGCCGTTTCGAAGCATAGGGCAAACGGTCGTTTCCCAAGCGCATATCCGCCGCTTGAAGTGCTGTTCACCGTTCACGGGAATAACTCTCAAAAAAGTTTCACCGTAGATGAAAGCGGGAGCATTTTCGCTACAATCCCATATTGGTGTGCTTGATGCCGAGTCGCCAACGTATCGGGAAGGAACGTGTTCGATGCCCATAGTATTCGGAGCCCTGACGGGCTTGCTGGGTTTCGTCCCGCTGTTCCTCGCGTTTAGGTTGGCACGCAAGCACGTCTCGACGAACACGTTGACTTTCGGGCTCTTTGGCCTGGGAGGCGTCTTCGTCTCGCTGATCATCTTGGTGGTGGGACTCATCATCTGCGCGATGGTGGCGCGAGACGGGATGATCGGCTTTGCAGTTGCAGAGGCCGTCGTGTTCCTCGGCGCAACGATTGTCTTCGTCTTGAAGAAGAACACAGTCTTCAAGCGCGAGGCCGATAAGGACAAGACCCGAGTGAAGGGGGAGTAAGGTGGGAGACGCTCTAGGCGCATTCGTAGAGGAGGCCCAAGGCCTGTCTGCGCATTTTGAGCCCCAGACCGTATTCAGCATCGGTGGCTGGCATGTCACGCAGTATGACATCTGGTTGTTCATCGCCCTTGCTGTCGCGTTGCTGGTGATTCTCATTGCAGCACGCAAGCTGCAGCTCATTCCGACCAACAAGTTCTACAACATGGTTGAGTACGGCTATGAGTTCGTGAATCGTAACGTCGCCGAAGACGTTATCGGACACGGTTTCAAGAAGCACGTTCCGTTCCTGGCAACGCTGTTCTTCTTCATTCTCATTTGTAACATGCTCGGTCTCATCCCGGGCTTCAAGACGTCCACGGGCTCCATTTCTTGCACCTGGGCGCTCGCGACCATCTCGTTCGTCTACTTTAACTTCTACGGCTTCAAGACCCTCGGCGCCGGTGGCTACTTCAAGTCGCTGTGCCCCAGCGGCGTGCCCGGTCCCATGGTTCCGGTCATCTGGTTCTTGGAGTTCTTCTCGATGGTCATCCGCGTTCTCACGCTGGCCGTTCGTCTTTACGGCAACATGTTGGCTGGCCACATGGTCCTTGCCGTCTTCGGCATCGCGACCACGTGCTTTTTGCAGGTTGCCCTGTTCAGCGGCTCCATCGATCTCATCGGGGCCTTGCCGTCGGTGGCATGGTTCCTGCTTCTCGTCGTGATGTACGCGCTCGAGTGTCTGGTCGCGTTCATCCAGGCCTTCGTGTTCGCCATATTGTCGGCTTCGTACATCAACATGGCGACCCATCCGCACTAGGATGGCCCCGGCGCTCCGGCGCCCGCCCACCGCAGCGCATGTGGTCTTGTATTGGTGTCACAGCCGGTTACCTTTGCCGGCTGAGCATATTTGTCAGATGCCCCGTATAGAGGATCGGGGTAGGAAAAAGGAGGAAGTTGTGGAAATCACTCTTGTTCTCGCAGCACTGAAGGTCGTCGGCTACGGCCTCGCCGCCATCGGCCCTGGCATTGGTATCGGCATTGCCACCTACGGTCTTTGCGTCTCCGCTGCTCGCCAGCCTGAGATGAAGGGTCAGCTCATGGGCTACTTCTTCATCGGTGCTGCAATGTCCGAGGCATTGGCACTGCTCGGCTTGGTCCTGTTCTTCATCGGTTAATCATCTTGTACGTGAGAGATTCTGATATCAAGAATAGGAGGCAAGCGAAGTTGAAGTGCAAGAATAAGGCAGCAAAGCTCAGCTGCGCCGCATTGTTCGCGGCGGTTTTTGCCCTGACTTGCCCTGCGTATGCATTCGCTTCTGAGGGAGGCATCGACGCGATCCTTCCCAAGATGAACGAATTCATCCCCATGCTCGTCGCCTTCATTATCCTTTGGATCATCCTTGCGAAGTTCGGATGGCCCTTGTTCGACGGCATGCTCGTGAAGCGCGAGACGACCATCCGCGAGGCTCTCGAGAAGTCCGAGCAGGCACGCATCGAGTCCGAGCGCGTGCTCGCCGAGTATCAGGACAAGCTCATCGAGGCTCGTCAGGAGGCGGCCACCATCATCTCTGAGGCCAAGCAGCAGGCTGAGGCGCAGCGCGCCGCCACCACTGCCAGGGCTCAGGAGGAGGCTGAGAAGATCATCGTCAAGGCACGCGAGGCAATGCAGGCAGAGAAGAATGCCGCTATCGCCGAGCTCCAGGCGTCTGTCGCCGACATCGCATGTGCCGCCATGACCCGCGTCGTGCAGGAAGACTTCACGGATGCGGATCATCGCAGGCTCATCGAGAAGAGCCTCGAAGAGATAGGTACGCTCAATGCCTAAGAATCGCCTGCTCATCAAGAAGGAAATCGAGGCATATGCCGAGGTCCTGCTCGAACTGGGCGAGTCCACCGATAGCGTGTACTCGATTTCGGCCCAGCTCGAGGAGATGAAGAAGGTCGTGCGCATGCACCCTGGTCTCAGGGACGTGCTCGCGAACGACTCCATCGACGAGAACACGCGTGCGACGGTAATCCATGAGGTCTTCAAGGAGTTTTCCGTCGACATGATCAAGTTCGTCATCGTCATGGCCGAGCGTCAGGACATTCCGCTGCTCCCGAGAGTGGCAGAGTGCTACGACCAGAAGGTCCAGGACAAGTACGACGTCGTCATTCTCGACGTCGCCACGGTCATCCCGCTCGATGACGAGCTGCGAGAGAAGTTTAAGAGTAAGTTTGCCGCCCAATTCGGCAAGGAGATCGTCCTGCGCGAGCATGTCGATGCCTGGCTGCTTGGTGGCACGAACGTGAGAGCAAATGGTAGGCGTGTCGATTGTTGCACCGCTACGCGAATCGAGAAGGTTCGCGCCGAGCTCTCTTCAGTATGGACTGGAGGTGAAAGGTAAATGGCGGAAATCACCGCGAGCGACATCGATCAGATTCTGCGTGAGAAGCTTGCTTCCCTGCAGACCAACGTCGAGACTCGTGAGTTTGGTCATGTCATCCAGATCGGCGACGGTATTGCACGCGTCGACGGTCTGAAGAGTGCCATGGCTGGCGAGCTCCTCGAGTTCGTCGCCCATGACGGCACGACTGTCTATGGTCTCGCCCAAAACCTTGAAGAAGACGAAGTGGGCGCCGTCCTTTTGGGCGACTACACCCTTATCAAGGAGAACGACGAGGTTCACACCACGGGCCGCGTCGTCGAAGTTCCCTGCGGCAAGGCCCTGCTCGGCCGCGTCGTGAACCCGCTCGGCATTCCGCTGGACGGCAAGGGCCCCATCGAGGCCGAGGGCTATCGCCCCGTCGAGTTCCGTGCTCCCGGCGTTATCGAGCGCCAGCCTGTTCACGAGCCCGTTCAGACGGGCCTCATCGCCATCGACGCGATGATCCCCATCGGACGTGGCCAGCGTGAGTTGATCATTGGCGACCGCCAGACGGGTAAGACCGCCATCGGCATCGACACGATCATCAACCAAAAGGGCAAGGGCATGATCTGCATCTACGTCGCCATCGGCCAGAAGGCCTCCACGGTCGCCACCGTGGTCGAGGCCCTCGAGAGCCACGGCGCCATGGATTACACGATCGTCGTGTCCGCACCCGCGTCCTCGTCCGCACCGCTGCAGTACATCGCCCCGATGGCTGGCTGCGCAATGGGCGAGTACTTCATCTACAACGGTGCCGACGGTCAGCCGGCAAGCGTCACCAATCCCGGTGGCTCCGTCCTCTGCGTCTACGACGACCTCTCCAAGCAGGCCGTCGCCTACCGCCAGATGTCGCTGACGCTGCGTCGTCCGCCGGGACGCGAGGCCTATCCTGGTGACGTCTTCTACCTGCACTCCCGTCTGCTGGAGCGCGCCGTCAAGCTCAATGACAAGAACGGTGCCGGTTCGCTCACGGCCCTTCCCATCATCGAGACCCAGGGCGGTGACGTCTCGGCTTACATCCCGACCAACGTCATCTCCATTACCGACGGCCAGATCTTCCTGCAGTCCGACCTCTTCTTCCAGGGCCAGCGCCCGGCAGTCAACGTCGGTATCTCGGTTTCCCGAGTCGGTGGTTCCGCGCAGATCAAGGCCATGAAGCAGGTTGCCGGTACGCTTCGTCTCGACCTGGCCGCCTATCGCGAGCTGCAGGCGTTCTCGCAGTTCGGCAGCGACCTGGACAAGGCGACGCAGCAACAGCTCTCCCGCGGCGCTCGCATGACCGAGCTCCTCAAGCAGGGCCGTTTTGCCGCCATGGACGTCGAGGATCAGGTTGTCGCCATCTTTGCCGGCGACCAGGGCTTCCTCGATGGCATGCCCGTCTCCGACACGCTTCGCTTCCGCGATGATCTCGTGCAGTACATGCACACGGTTCGCAAGGACCTCAAGGAGAAGATCGCGACCGAGAAGCAGCTGACCGATCAGATCAAAGAGGAGCTCCTGGAGGCCATCACGACCTTCAAGCAGAGCTTCATCATTGCGAAGAAATAGAGGTTAGCGCATGCCCAGTCAACGCGATATCAAGAGGCGGAAGCTCTCTGTCGAGAGCACTAAGCAGATCACGCGCACCATGGAAATGGTCGCCACTGCCAAGATCCGCCATGCGACTGAGCGCATCGCCGCGGCAACTCCGTATTCCGAGGCTATGGTCAAGACCCTTTCGGCGGTGGCTGCCCACTCCATTGGCGTGGAGCATCCGCTGCTGGAGGAGCACGAGGATAAGAAGGCCGCAATTGCCATCGTCGTGGTATCCGACCGTGGCCTGGCCGGCGGTTTCAACAGCAACGTCTTTCGCATGGTCGATAAGTACCGTGCCGAGAACAACGCTGCCGGAATCAAGACCAACGTCATCGTCTGCGGTAAGAAGGGCGCAAGCTACTTCCATTACCGCAGGCTCGAGCCGCTCATGGTCTTCCGTGACATGTCCGCCGACCCCACGATACAGGAGGCGCGCGAGATTTCCTCGTACGTGCGCAGCAGCTTCCTCGACAAGGCCGTTGACGAGGTGAAGGTGTTCTACAACCACGCCCGCAACGCAGCCGATCAGGACCTGCGCGAAGAGGTTATCCTGCCCGTCCAGCCCGATGCGCTGAAGACGAAGGAAGACGAGGACGGCAATGCCACCCTCGCCGCAGGCACGAGCTTCGAGCCTTCGTCAGAAGAAGTTCTTGACCGCCTACTCCCGGCTTACGTCGAGACGGTGGTCTACCACGCGCTCATCGATTCAGCCGCTGCCGAGCAGGGCGCTCGCCGCAAGGCGATGAAGTCCGCGACCGACAACGCGACCGAGATGATCGAAACGCTGGATCGTTTGTACAACCGCGTACGCCAGGGCGCCATCACCACCGAGATCACCGAGATCGTCGGCGGTGCGGCCGCTTTGGAGGATTAAGAATGACGAGTAAGATAAGGACACAACTATGAAGAACGTTGGACGCATCGTTCGCATCGTTGGTGCTGTCGTAGACTGCGAGTTTGCGGCTGATTCCATCCCTGCGATCTACAACGCGCTCACGGTGGATGCTGATACTCCAGTCGGTCACCTTTCGACCGTGCTCGAGGTCCAGATGCACCTCGAGGGCAACATGGTCCGCACGGTCGCCATGACCAGCACGGACGGCCTTCAGCGCGGCACCGAGGTCGTTGACACCGGTGCACCCATCCAGATGCCCGTCGGCAACGAGACCCTCGGTCGCATCTGGAACGTCATCGGCGAGCCCGTCGATGGCAAGCCGATGCCCAAGATCGAGCAGACCTACCCGATCCATCGTCCGGCACCCGCCTTCGACGAGCTCACCACCAAGACCGAGACCTTCGAGACCGGCATCAAGGTCATCGACCTTCTCGAGCCCTACATCCGTGGTGGCAAGACGGGCCTGTTCGGTGGCGCCGGCGTCGGCAAGACCGTTCTCATCATGGAGCTCATCAACAACCTCGCCCAGGAGCACAACGGCACGTCGGTGTTCACGGGCGTCGGTGAGCGCACCCGTGAGGGTACGGACCTCTACCTCGAGATGAGCGAGTCGGGCGTTATCAACAAGACCTGCCTCGTGTACGGCCAGATGAACGAGCCGCCGGGAGCGCGTCTGCGCGTCGGTCTGGCAGGCCTCACCGTTGCCGAGTACTTCCGCGACCAGGGTCAGGACGTTCTGCTCTTCATCGACAACATCTTCCGCTTCACCCAGGCTGGTTCCGAGGTCTCCGCACTTC
>CABSKV010000027.1 GCA_902478425.1 uncultured Coriobacteriia bacterium
GGGTAGTACTGCGAAGAGCTGCCGGTGAACTCGAAGTCGTCCTCGTAGCCGGCGAGCATACGCGCTTGCTCATAGAAGACATCGGTGACGCTCGCGTTTTGCGCGTAGCGTGCGCGGGCGAGCTGACGGGCCTCGCGGATGGCATCTGGCACGAAGCTCTTGAGCTGGGCACCCGTCATGATGATGGGTTGGTCTTGGTAGACGGTCTTGCTGAAGGCGGCGTTGGAGCGCAGGCGCTGGGAGAGCTGAGCGCGCAGCTCCTCGACGCTCAGTTGCTGCGCCGTGCGTTGTGCCATGCTCGCCTCCTTCGCGTGCCGCTGGGCCACCGATATACGAGCTTAGAGTATACACGAAAGCGAACAAGTGTTCTATTGAGAATGACCAAGATATGAGACAGTGTGCCTGAGTCGTTGTCTCAAATCTTGGTCAAAACCGTAGGAAGGGGGCAGAAGCCATCTGGACTCCTGCCCCCTACCCAATGCCGGTGCAACTCAATGCTCCTAGAGGATATCAGCCGTGCATTACGGGGAGATGGCGGGCGGGATACCGCAGCGTGGCAATTGGCGGGAGCCCTCTACGAATCCTACAAAATCGTGGCATGGATGTGGGATATGCAGGGGAAATGGCGAATATCCGCCGTGCGCAAGGGTATAATGGAGGCATGATTTTGCGGAAGAGGCGCGATGCGCGCCGCGACTAATCCTGAAGGCGGCATGACCGACGAATCCATGAAACCCTGGGCTCTCGAGCTCGAGGAGTACATTCGCGAAGGCGAGCCCAATCGCGTTCAGAAGAGCAGGAACTGGGCGACTGCCATCGGCCTTCAGGCGGTCGATGGGCTGACCCCTTCGCGATACCTGCTCGACACCGCAAAGGAGCATATCGAGGGCAAGCTCACCATCGGTGAGGTCCAGGAGCTTATCGGGTCGTATTACGATCGGCGCAACGAGCGAACCGAAGACGAGCTGCAGAGCGAGGAAGCCGACATCGTATCCTCGCGTATTGCCGAGATACTCGGCGAACGCGCTTTTTCGTTCTCTCCGGCGACGCGTCGGTCAACTCACGGACGATTGTTCAAAGGCCTGATAAAGGATGCGGGTACGTGCCGGACGTACAACATCTCCAAGAAGGAGTGGGTGCTCAAGGGCGACACGGTGCTGTATGCACCCTGGGAGCTCATCGCAGAAACGCTCGATTACGATTTTGACCGGGAGGCTGGCTTTTCGTTCGAGGGAATGTCGCGGGACGAGATCGCGAAGCATGTCGCCGCGTTCACGGCGGGCGTGTGGCAGGTTCATCCCTTCGGCGAGGGAAACACGCGCACGACGGCGGTGTTCATCATCAAGTACCTCAACTCGCTCGGAATCGACGTGGACAACAAGCCCTTCGAGGAGAACTCCTGGTATTTCAGGAATGCATTGGTGAGGGCGAACTATAACGATGCGCCAAGCGGGGTCCATGAGACCACCGAGTTTCTCGAGCGCTTCTTCGAGAATGCGTTGCTCGGAGGCAGCAACCAGCTCAAGAACCGATACGCACATGTCGACTGGATTGATGGGGACGAAGATTCAACTGCGACCCAGCAAGTTACCCAGCAAGTCACCCAGCAAGTCGAGCGGCTTCTTTTCGCTTTGGGCGAAGATGAGATGAGCCTGAGGGAAATAATGGAGCAGCTTGAGCTGTCTGATCGTAATAATGTCATGAAGAACTACATCAATCCAGCTCTCGAGCTCGGTCTAATCGAGCGCACCGTTCCGGACAAGCCAAACAGCAGATTCCAGAAGTACCGAAAAGCGAAGCACCGGTAAAACGAAACGGGGCGGACACGGTTATCGCGTCCGCCCCGTTTGCCGTGCTGTCCCGAATCCTACAAAATCGTGGCGTGGATGTCCTGCAGCGACTTGACGTTGGGGGAGGTCTCGTTCTTGACCGCCTGGATGCCCAGCGCGCTTGCCTTGGCGGCGGCGAGCGTCGTCATGTAGGGGATGTGCGCCTTGATGGCCGCCTTGCGAATGTAGCTGTCGTCGACAGCGCTCTCCTTGCTCGACGTGGGCGTGTTCACGACGAAGTCGATCTCGCCGTTGGTGATGGCGTCGAGGATGTCGGGTCTGCCCTCGCCCTGCTTGTTGATGATGCCGCAGGAGATGCCGTTTTCCTTCAGCACCGCGCCCGTGCCGGTCGTGGCGATGATGTCGAAGCCGGCCTCCTTGAACTCGCGGGCGACGTCGACCGCTTCTTCCTTGTCGCGGCCGTTGACGGTGATGAGCACGGTGCCCGAAAGCGGCAGCACCGTCTGCGTGGCCTCCTGTGCCTTGAAGAACGCCTCGCCGAAGTTGCTCGCCAGGCCCAGGACCTCGCCGGTCGAGCGCATCTCGGGGCCGAGGATGGGGTCGACCTCGGGGAACATGTTGAAGGGGAAGACGGCTTCCTTGACGCCGTAGTGCGCGAACTCGCGCTCGCGCAGCTCGGGCACGGGGCTGGGACGGCCCGTGATCTCGCCGGTGATGACGTCGGTGGCGACCTGCACCATCTGGATGCCGCAGACCTTCGAGACGAGCGGCACGGTGCGGCTCGCGCGCGGATTGGCCTCGAGCACGTAGACGGTGTCGCCCTCGATGGCGTACTGCATGTTCATGAGGCCGCAGACGTGCATGGCCTCGGCAATCTTGCGCGTGTAGTCCTTGATGGTGGCCAGGTGCTCGTCAGAGATGTTGAGGCTCGGCAGGATGCAGGCCGAGTCGCCCGAGTGGATGCCGGCGAGCTCGACGTGCTCCATGACGGCGGGCACGAACGCGAGCGTGCCGTCGCAGATGGCGTCGGCTTCGCACTCGAGCGCGTGCTGCAGGAAGCGGTCGATGAGGATGGGACGGTCCGGCGTGACGCCCACGGCGGCTGCCATGTACTCGCTCAGCGCCTCGTCGTCGTAGACGACCTCCATGCCGCGGCCGCCCAGCACGTAGCTCGGGCGCACCATGACGGGGTAGCCGATCTGGTGGGCGATGTTGAGCGCGTCCTCGACCGTGACGGCCATGCCGGCTTCGGGCATGGGGATGCCGAGGCTGTCCATGACCTCGCGGAAGCGGTCGCGGTCCTCGGCCAGGTCGATGATCTCGGGGCTCGTGCCGAGGATGTTGACTCCGGCTGCCTTGAGCTCGCTTGCGAGGTTGAGCGGCGTCTGGCCGCCAAACTGCGCGATGACGCCGACGGGCTGCTCCTTCTCGTAGATGGAGAGCACGTCTTCGGTGGTAAGCGGCTCGAAGTAGAGCTTGTCGGAGGTGTCGTAGTCGGTCGAGACCGTCTCGGGGTTGCAGTTGACGATGATCGTCGAGAAGCCGAGCTTCTTGAGCGCGAACGCCGCGTGCACGCAGCAGTAGTCGAACTCGATGCCCTGGCCGATGCGGTTGGGGCCACCGCCGAGGATCATGATCTTCTTGCCGGGAGCGGGCTCGCTCTCATCGGGCGCGTTGTAGGTGGAGTAGAAGTACTCGGAATCTTGCGTGGAGCTCACGTGCACGCCCTCCCACGCCTGGCGGATGCCGGCGGCAAGACGCGCCTCGCGCACCTGCGTCTCCGGCAGGTGCAGCAGCTGGGCCAGGTAGCGGTCGGCGAAGCCGTCGCGCTTGGCGTTTGCGAGCTCGTCGGCGGGCAGCATCTGCGCGGGATGCTCGGAGGCCCAGGCGAGGATGCGCTCCTCGGCATCGACCAGCTCCTTCATTTGCTCGATGAAGTAGGCCTTGATCTTGGTGAGCTCGTGCAGCTGCTCGACCGTGGCGCCCTTGCGCAGCGCCTCGTACATCTGGAACTGGCGGTCGGGCGTGGCGAAGTGGAGCAGCGCGAGCAGCTCGTCGAGGGTCTTCTCGTTGTAGTCCTTCACGAAGCCGAGGCCGTAGATGTTCTTCTCGAGCGAGCGGATGGCCTTCTGGAAGGCCTCCTTGTAGGTCTTGCCGATGGACATGACCTCGCCCACGGCGCGCATTTGCGTGCCCAGGTGATCGGAGACACCCTTGAACTTCTCGAATGCCCAGCGCGCGAACTTGACGACGACGTAATCGCCGTCGGGATAGTACTGGTCGAGCGTGCCGTACTTGCCGCAGGGAATCTCGTCGAGCGTCATGCCGCTTGCGAGCATGGCCGAGACGAGCGCGATGGGAAAGCCGGTGGCCTTGGAGGCCAGGGCCGACGAGCGCGAGGTGCGCGGGTTGATCTCGATGATGATGTCGCGGTCGCTCACCGGGTCATGCGCCCACTGCACGTTGGTGCCGCCGATGACGCCGACCTTGTCGACGATCGCGTAGCTCTTCTTCTGCAGGCGGTCGATGACCTCCTGCGAGATGGTCTGCATGGGGGCAGCGCAGAACGAGTCGCCCGTGTGCACGCCCATCGGGTCGATGTTCTCGATGGTGCAGACGGTGATGAGCTGGCCCTTGGCGTCGCGCACGACCTCGAACTCGAGCTCTTCCCAGCCCAGCACGCTCTCCTCGACGAGGACCTCGGTGACCGGGGACGCCGCCAGGCCACGTGCGACCGTGGTCTTGAGCTCGTCGATGTTGTAGACCAGGCCGCCGCCGGTGCCGCCCATCGTGTAGGCCGGGCGCAGTACGCAGGGGTAGCCGAGTTCCTCGGCGATTTCGACGGCCTCCTCGACCGTGTGCGAGACGCGGCTGCGCGCCATCTCGATGCCAAGCTCCTTCATCGTGTTCTTGAACTCCTCGCGATCCTCGCCGCGCTTGATCGCGTCAATCTGCACACCGATGACCTTGACGCCGTACTTGTCGAGGATGCCCGCCTCGGCAAGCTCGCTCGAGAGGTTGAGGCCGGACTGGCCGCCCAGGTTGGGAAGCAGCGCGTCGGGGCGCTCGATGGCGATGATCTGCTCGAGGCGCTCGACGTTGAGGGGCTCGATGTAGGTGCGATCGGCGATGTCGGGGTCGGTCATGATGGTGGCCGGGTTTGAGTTGACGAGGACGATCTCGTAGCCGAGCTGGCGCAGCGCCTTGCACGCCTGCGTGCCCGAGTAGTCGAATTCGCATGCCTGGCCGATGATGATGGGGCCGGATCCAATGATCATTACCTTGTGGATATCGGTGCGCTTGGGCATGGGAATCGCCTTTCTGCGAGAGCCTACAATCTTAGATATGATACCGCGCGCGCATGCCCTCGAATCGCACAATCCGCTGATGCGTTTTGCGCATCGGGGGACGGGCGAATGAGACGTTGTCTCACCGAGTGCACAAGACAAGAGTCGCCGGGGCGGAATTGTCTGGTCTCGATACACCCCGGGACCAGACAATTCCGCCCCGGCGACTCTTGTCTTGCCCCGACGGCGTCCGTCTCATCCCGGCAGCAACTGCTGATATACTTCTCGCATATCGGAGAACGAGGGCTACAAGGGGGATCTCCGTGGAAAACAGGTTTCGAGAGGCGCTTGAGAGAGGCGAGTTCGTCGTCACCTGCGAGATGATTCCGGGGCGCGGCGCCTTCGAGGCGTACCAGGAAGCCGACCACCTCAAGATGCGGTCCATCTACGAGACCGGCCTCGTGCACGCCATCTCGATCACCGACTGCCCGAGCGGCAATCCCGCCATCAGCCCGCCGACCGTGGCGCGTCGCTTCAAACGTGAGGGCATTCCCTCGATCATCCACTACACCTGCAAGGACCGCTCACGCAACATGATGCAAGGCGAGCTCTACGCGATGCAGCTGCGCGGGCTGGAAAACCTCCTCATCATGTCCGGCGATTACCAGGCCTCGGGTTTCGAGGGAGCGGGGCGTCCCGACTTCGACCTCGACCCCGCCAACGCGCTGCGGCTCGTGAGCGCGATGAACGAGGGCCTCGTCTATCACGGCAAGAACGGCGACGTGCGTGAAACGCCCGCGCACTTCTTTCCCGGTGCCGTCGTCAATCCGTACAAGTACCGCGAGGGCGAGAGCATCCCGCAGTACCTCAAGCTGGAAAAGAAGCTCATCTGCGGCGCGAAGTTCATCATCCAGCAGCTCGGCTTCGACGCGCGCAAGATGCAAGAGCAGCTCTTCTACGCCGAGGAACGTGGCTACGACGTGCCCATGATCGCCAACATCTTCATGCTCACCAAGATATCCGCGCAGCTCATGCGCAACGGAACGATTGCCGGCTGCCATGTCTCGGACGCGCTCATGGCCGAGCTCGAGGAAGAGGCCGCCATCAACGCGAGCACCCCCGGCTACGCGCGTGCCAAGCGCATCGAGCGCGCCGCCAAGCAGATCGCCGTCGCGCGCGGGCTGGGCTATGCCGGCGTTCACATCGGCGGCGTGGGGCTGGACGCGCAAAGCGTGCGCGACGTGCTCGACCAGGCGCGAAGCTTCGATGCCGAGTGGCGCAGGTACGCCCGCGAGCTCTCGTACGCACCAGCCGACGGCTTCTATGTCTACAAGCCCGAGCTTGACGAGAGCGGCACGCCCACCGGCCTCAACACACGCGAGCACGCGCCGCTTGACGAGGACATCTCAGGGCGCAAGCTCTTCGGTGGCTATCGCAGCTCGCGCTTGTTTCACAAGCTCGCGCTCACGCAGGTCTACGACGACGAGGGCAATATCGTCGAGCGAAAGGGCCTCAACGGGCTGCTCGCCTGGAACATGGACCGGCTGGACCGCAAGAAGGGCGTCAACCGCTCGCATGGCTTCGAGCACGTGAGCAAGACCTTCCTCTACGGCTGCATCGATTGCGGCGACTGCGGTTTGGAGTCCGTGGCCTACAGCTGCCCGATGGCGATGTGCCCCAAGAGCGAGCGCAACGGCCCGTGCGGTGGCAGTATGGACGGCTACTGCGAGGTCTATCCTCCCACGAAGGAGGGCGGAACGCGCTTTTGCGTGCACTACATGGCGTACCATCGTCTCAAGCGCGCCGGCAAGCTCGGCGAATACACGAGCTACATCACGCCGCCCAACGACTGGACCTACTGGCAGCGCAGCGCCTGGAGCAACTACACGCATGGGCGCGACAACTGCGCCAAGCGCATCCCCATCGACATCGGTTTCGACGGCAGTCCGGGCGGCTTGCCGAAAGACGAATCGGAATAGCAACGCCCCGGCATTTTGCCGGGAAAAACACGTATCATCTGTGCAGAATGTCTGTTGCGTCGCCCACGTGCGCGACGCAAGATAGGAAACGCGCGAACGCTGCCGCAAGGCGGGTCGCGACGAGGAGAAGGAGAGGCACATGCCATCTGACATCGAAATCGCGCAGGCTTGCGAGATGGAGCCCATCGTCGAGGTCGCCGCGCAGGCGGGCATCGACGAGAAGTACCTCGAGCCCTACGGCAAGTACATGGCCAAGGTTGACAACATCTCGGTGCTCAAGGACTACGCCGACAAGCCGGACGGCAAGCTCATCCTCGTGACGGCCATCACGCCGACGCCGGCGGGCGAGGGCAAGACCACCACGTCCGTGGGCCTGGCCGACGGCATGCGCCAGATCGGCGAGGACGTGATCGTCGCGCTGCGCGAGCCCTCCCTGGGGCCCGTCTTCGGCATCAAGGGCGGAGCTGCCGGTGGCGGCTATGCGCAGGTCGTGCCGATGGAGGACATCAACCTGCACTTCACCGGCGACTTCCATGCCATCGGTGCTGCCAACAACCTGCTCGCGGCCATGCTC
The DNA here is from genome assembly GCA_902478425.1 of uncultured Coriobacteriia bacterium. Taxonomy (GTDB): domain Bacteria; phylum Actinomycetota; class Coriobacteriia; order Coriobacteriales; family QAMH01; genus QAMH01. The sequence continues at coordinate 7,631 of CABSKV010000027.1, forward strand.
GACAACCATATCCAGCAGGGCAACGAGCTCAATATCAACCCCAAGTCCATCACCTGGAAGCGCGCCGTCGACATGAACGACCGCCAGCTGCGCCACATCGTGGACGGCCTGGGCGGCGAGAAGCAGGGCGTGCCGCGCGAGGACGGCTTCCAGATCACGGTCGCCTCCGAGATCATGGCGATCTTCTGCCTGGCCACCGACATCGACGATCTCAAGGCGCGCCTGGCCCGCATCGTCGTGGGCTACACCTACGATGGCAAGCCCGTCACGGCTGCCGACCTCAAGGCCGTGGGCGCCATGGCCGCGCTGCTCAAGGACGCGCTCAAGCCCAACCTCGTGCAGACGCTCGAGCACACCCCGGCGCTCGTGCATGGTGGCCCGTTCGCGAACATCGCGCACGGCTGCAACTCGGTCATCGCCACGACCACGGCGCTCAAGCTCGCAAACTACGTCGTGACCGAGGCCGGCTTCGGCGCCGACCTGGGTGCCGAGAAGTTCCTCGACCTCAAGTGCCGCTTCGCCGGCGTGTCGCCTTCGGCCGTCGTCGTGGTCGCCACGGTGCGCGCGCTCAAGATGCACGGTGGCCTGGCCAAGGACGAGCTCGGCACCGAGGATCTCGAGGCGCTCGAGCGTGGCCTTCCCAACCTGCTGCAGCACGTGAGCAACATCCAGGACGTCTACAGCCTGCCGGTCGTCGTGGCCATCAACGCCTTCCCGACCGACACGCCCGCCGAGCTCGCGCTCGTCGAGGAGAAGTGCGCGGAGCTGGGCGTCAACGCGATGCTCTCCGAGCACTGGGCCAAGGGCGGCGCCGGTGCCATCGACCTGGCGCATGCCGTGGTCGATGCCTGCGAGATTCCCTCGCAGATGACCTATTCCTACGAGCTCGAGGGCACGTCCATCGAGGACAAGCTCGATGCGGTTGCGCGCAAGGTCTACCACGCCGACGGCGTCGACTTCGTGGAGAACGCCCCGGCCCAGCTCAAGGTGCTCAAGGAGCAGGGCTTCGGCGACCTGCCGGTGTGCGTGGCCAAGACGCAGTACTCGTTCAGCGACAACCCGGCCCTGCTGGGTGCGCCGCGCGACTTCCGCATCTCGGTGCGCAACCTCACCGTGTCTGCGGGCGCGGGCTTCATCGTGGCGCTGACCGGTGACATCATGACGATGCCGGGCCTGTCGAAGGTGCCGAGCGCCGAGAAGATCGATGTCGATAGCGATGGAAAGATCACGGGGTTGTTCTAGATGACGAAGAGCATCGAGCTGAGCTGCGAGGAGTTCGTCGAGGCGCTGTCCTCGAAGGCACCGGCCCCCGGTGGTGGGGGAGCGGCCGCGCTCGTGGGCGCCGTCGGCGCGGGGCTGGGCCATATGGTGGGTGCGCTCACCGTGGGCAAGCCCAAGTACGCCGATGTGGAGCCCGAGCTGCTCGAGCTCATGCTCGATGCCGATGGCGTGCGAGCGCAGCTGCTCGCGCTCGTGGAGGCGGACGCCGAGGCGTTCGTGCCGCTTTCGGCTGCCTACGGGCTGCCGAGCAATACCGACGAGGAGAAGGCGCACAAGGCGCAGGTCCTGGAGGAATGCCTGCGCGATGCCTGCTCGGTCCCGCTCGACATCATGCGTGGATGCACCCGCGCCATCGAGCTGTGCGAGCGCTTCGCCGCGCTGGGAAGCCCGCTCGTCGTCTCGGACGCGGGCTGCGGCGTCATCACCTGCAAGGCCGCGCTGCAGGCGGCCAGCCTCAACGTCTTCGTGAACACGCGGCTCATGAAGGACCGCGTGCATGCCGAGGCCTGCGATGCGCAGGCCCGCGAGCTGCTTGACGAATATCTGCCGATGGCAGATGCCGTGTTTGCGAGCGTGGAGGAGCGATTGCGATGAGCGCGACGATACTCGAGGGACCGGCGGTTGCCGAGGCGATCAGCAAGGACGTGATGCAGCGCGTCGAGGCGCTAAAAGAGCGGGGCGTGACGCCGCAGCTCGCCATCATGCGCGTGGGCGAGCGACCCGATGACCTCTCGTACGAGCGTGGCGCGTGCAAGCGTGCCGAGCTCGTGGGCGTGGCGGTACGCAATCTCGTGTTCGACGAGGACGCGACGACCGACGAGCTCGTGGCGGCTGTCGAGTCCGTCAACGGTGACGACGCCGTTCACGGGCTGCTCATCTTGCGACCATTGCCCGCGCACATCGACGAGGAGCGCGTGTGCAACGCGCTTGCGACCTACAAGGACGTCGATGCCTGCAACGAGCGCTCGCTCGGCGCCATCTTCACGGGAAGCGGACTGGGATTCGCGCCGTGTACGGCACAGGCCTGCATCGAGATCCTGGATCATTACGGCATCGATATCGCGGGCAGGCGCGCCGCCGTCATCGGGCGCAGCCTCGTGATCGGCAAGCCGCTCGTGATGCTGCTGCTCGAGCGCAACGCGACCGTGACCATCGCGCATTCGCGCACGGCCGAGCTCGAGAAGCTCACGCGCGAGGCCGACATCGTCGTGGCCTGCGTGGGCCGTGCCCTCATGATCGGCAAGCCTCACGTATCGCCCGGCCAGACGCTCATCGACGTCGGCATCAACGTGACCGAGGACGGATCGCTCGTGGGTGATGTCGCCTTCGACGAGGTGGTGGCTGTCGTCGATGCCGTCACGCCCGTGCCGCGTGGCGTCGGCTCCGTCACGACGAGCGTGCTGTGCAAGCACGTGGTGCAAGCCGCCGAGCGCATGTTGGTGTAGTATTCCCCTGTAAAAAATTGTGACAGCGAAGACGGGCGCGCACACCAGGCGCGCCGCGTGTCTTGCGTCATGGCGCCAGGGGGAGGTGGCCGTGTCGGGTACGACGAGCAAGCGGGGCAAGCAGCGTCTGTGGACGGGTGACTTCACCCTCACGCTCGCCATCGCGTTTTGCGCGTTCGTCTCGTGCCAGGCCCTCAACAACGGCACGCCGCTCTATATCACGCGCATCGGAGGCTCGACGGGCTTTGCCGGTGCGCTCATCCTCGACTTCTCGATTGCCGCGGCCATCGCGCGACTCTTCGCCGGTCGCATCATCGACCGAACGGGACGCAAGCGCATCATGGTCGCCGGTGCGCTCCTGCTCATCGCGGGCTCGGTGCTCGCCATCCCGCTGCCCGGCTTCTATCCGCAAATCGTGCTGCGCGCGCTGCAGGGCATCGGCTTTGCCTTCGTGACGACGGCGAGTGCGACGGCGGCTGCCGACGTGCTGCCGACCGAGCGCCTGGGCGAGGGCATCGGCTATTACGCGCTCGGGCAATCGCTCGGCATGGCGTTTGGCCCGGCCTTCGGCATCTTCCTCTGCTCGCTCGTCTTTACCGAGAGCCTGTTCGTGGGCGTTGCCGGCGTGGGCGCGGTACTCCTCATCCTCGTCATGTGCTGCAACTACGAGAAGCACATCGAGCGCCTGCCCAAGACCTCCGAATACCGCGTGCTCGAGGAGCGTCGCCGTCGGCTTGCCGAGGAGGCGGACAGCGGGGACATCGAGGCCATCGAGGAGGAGGTCGTCGACGAGGATAAGTATCGGGGGCTTGCGGCGCTGTTCGAGAAGCGCGCGTTCGTGGGTGCCCTGCCGATGATCGTCATCTGCCTCGGCTTCGCGATTCCCGTGAGCTACACCGCGCTCTACGCCCAATCGCTCGGCTTCTCGAACGCCGGCATGTTCTTCTTCGTGGGAGCCATCGCGATGACGGCATCGCGCTTCCTGGGCGGCCGCCTGCTCGATATCGTGCCGCCGCGCATCCTCTTCGCGCTCACCAACCTGTGCGGCATCGGGATGTTCCTCATGCTCATCTTCGCGCAGTCCGAAATCATGCTGTATGCGGCCGGTCTGTTCTTCGGCGTGTCGATGGGATTTGCGTTTCCGCTGCTCAACTCGATGGCGGTCAAGAACACGCCGCCGGAGCGCTGGGGTGCCGCCAATGCGATGTTCCTTCTCGCCAACGACATGGGTGTCGGGCTGGGCGCGTGGCTGTGGGGTATCGTCGTCGACATCTGGGGTTTTCTGCCGATCATGATCGGCGGTGCGGCGATGTTCGTCCTTGGCTATGTCATCGCGCTCATCGTGTTCCCGCGCGGGAAGTGAGCGCTAGAACAGCCCCATCATCTGCCAGAACGGCACGGCGATGAGCAGGCAGACTATCGAGATCACCGTGTAGAGCACGCAGTATTCGGCGAGATTGCCGTGCTTGGCCATCTTGCCGTCGACGCTGTAGAACGCGGCCAGGTACACGGGATTTTGGTATTTCACGAACCAGACGTTGATGACGGTGTAGCTTGCCATGCCGATGACCCACGGGCTGATGCCGAGCGCGATTGCGATGGGAATGACAAAGGCGAGGAAGATGTTGATGAACGCCGTCTGCGAGACGATGAGGAAGCGCGCCGCGATCGTGATGAGCGCGATGCCGACGACGAGCAGGTAGGGGTTGTCGGCGAGCGCCATGACCAGCGGTGTGCACTCGGCGACGATCCATTCGGTAATGCCTGCCTCGGAAAACACGTCGCCGAGGCCCAGCACAATGCCGATGAAGATGAGCGAGCCCCAACCGATGCCGGGCCCGAAGTTCTTCTTGTTGATGATGCCGCAGGCGGTCATCGCGACGAGCGCGCCGACGGCGGGAATCCACGCTGCCATGCCGTGCAGACTCTGCGTGACCCAGAGCAGCACAGTCGCGGCCGTGATGATGGCCATGCGACGCTCGTCGAGGCTCAGGCGCCCGAGTTCGCGGCGTTTGGCCATGATCTCGTCCTCGCTGGACTCGGGGCCGGCATCGGAGGCGGTCGCGGCATCTGCTGCGTTCGTGTCTGCAGCGCGCGGACGGTAGAGTGCGACGAGGGCGATGAGGTTGAGGATGGTCATGGGGATGAACCACGGCAGCGCGCTCACGAACCAGTGCACGAAGTCGAACTGCGCCTGGACGCTTTCGGGGTAGATCGCGAGCAGGGTGTAGCCGACGATCGACGAGCTGATGAAGGCGGGTGCGGCGGTCTGCACGCCGGTGAACATCGCGAGGAACAGGCCGGTCGCCTCGCGTCCCTGGCGGCGATAGCCGCGGATGTCGCCGACCTCCATGGCAAGCGGAGCGAGCAGTGAGGCCTTGGCGGCCATCGAGGGAATGAGCGGGCCGAGCACGGTGCCGCAGGCGTAAAAGCCGATGACCTGGGCGGCAAACGACGAGGGAAAGCGGCTCACGATGGCGAGCGCCATGCGCTTGAGTAGGCCGGTCTCCTTCATCCCCAGACCGATGGCAAACGCCCCGACGAGCAGCCACCAGATGGGGTTGGAGAAGAACGAGAAGCTCGTGGCCGCGGGTATCTGGCCGACGAGCGCGAAGAGCGCCACCATGATGAGGGCGGTCGCGAACTCGGGCAGCACGGCGCAGATCCACCAGACGATTGATCCGGCGAGGATGGCGAGCACGTAGCAGCCCTGGACGCTCAGGCCGTCTGGCCGCAGGAAGAGCGCCATGAGGATGCCGACGACGATGCCGCCGATTGCGCCGAGACTGCGCTTGAGTTGCTGCCGCTTGGCCGCCTTCTTCATCGTCGTGCTACCTCCCTTCGTGCCTGCCTGCGTGATGCGCGTTGCCATTTGCGCCCGTCCGCTTCTTTTTCGTCTGGTGACAGAATAGTCCTCCTGGGCAATTGATACCAATCCGACATTTAGCTAGGCTAGCATGAGCACATCGACAACGACGAAAGGCACACGTGGGCTTACTCATCACATTCGTACTCGGCATCTTCGTGCTGATTGGCGCGGCCATCGCCGGTTTTGCCAGAAACGAGCATCGCGTGAGCGAGCTTTCGGTGGCGGTCGCCCTGGGCGCCATCGTCATGTTGCTCGCGCTCGACCTCGTGCCCGAGACCTTCGAGGGCATCGAGCATATCGGATGGCTTCTCACCGTGGTAGCCGTGGTGCTGGGCTTCGCGGCGCTCGCGGCGCTCGATCGCCTCCTGCCAGATTCCGGGCATGGCAAGCATGGAGACCATGGTCACGCCCATGCGCCGGTGGTTTCCGGGCATCCGCATGGCAGCGCGCTGCACGTGAGCGTTGCCGTGGTGATCGCGCTCACCGTCCACAACATCATCGAGGGCATGTCCGTGTACGGCGTGGCGACCCAGTCGGCCACCGCCGCGTTGCTGCTCGCGTTTGGCATCGGCATTCACAACATGCCGATGGGCATGATCATCTACTCCGGCGTGCGTGGCCAATCGCTGGGCCGGCGTGTCGGCATTTTGGCCGTTGCGGCGCTTTCGACCTTCGTGGGTGGCCTCGTCATGTTCGCGATCGGCTCGGCGGCCGACGACCACATCGTGCACTTCATGATCGCGTTGACCGTGGGCCTGCTGCTCTACATCGTCATCTGCGAGCTCGCACCGCATGCGCTGCGCACCGACAACGCCAAGCTCACGATTGCCGGTCTGCTCGTGGGTGCCGGTGTCGTGCTCCTCGGCGTCACGCTTGCGGGCATGGCGTAGAGGAGAGCGAGACTGAGCGTTTGTCTCAGTAGCAGATTGCCTTTATCGTGCGAGCTGGCTCGAGGGAATGTGGACCTCGCCGCTTGCTAGCGTGCGCTGCTCGCCGGAATCGAGCTGCACGCGCAAGGTGAAGTCGTCGTCGATGCCAAGCACGAGCGCCTCGAAGCTCTCGGCGCCCACCTGCGCGCGTACACGCCTGCCATCGAGAATCGAACGGCTGCGATACGCATCTAGATGCGGCATGCTCGGGACACGCTCGTAATCGCGCATGAAGCGATTGACGGTGCCGGCCACGATGCGGCGGCGCAGATCATCCACGTCATCGGCATGCGCGACGAGCGCGCCGGCTATGCCATCGGCCTCGTCGAAGCCGCCCTCGGGTTCGACGATGTTCACGCCGATGCCCACCACCACGTACGAAAGCGTCTGCGTTTCGGCATCGAAGCTCGCCTCGCTTAAGATCCCGCTCACCTTGCGTCCGTCGACGAAGACGTCGTTCACCCACTTGATCTGCGCGTGCTTGCCCGTGCACTCGTCGATGCATTCCGCAAGGCAGCACGCGGCGTAGCTCGTGACGAGCGCGACGTCGCCCAACGCGAAGTGCGGGCGCAGGATGAGGGTGAAGTAGATGCCGGTTCCCCTCGGCGACGAAAACGACCGGCCCTGCCGACCGCGTCCGGCACTCTGGGAATCCGCCACGACGAGCGTGCCCTCGGGTGCTCCCTCGTCGGCACGTTGCTTGGCAATCGTGTTGGTCGAGGAGAGCTCGTCGTAGAACTCGATCGCGATGCGCGTGTCGTCGATGAGGCGCTCGATGCTCGCAGCGTCAAAGGCGCTCGGCGACGACACGAGCCGGTGTCCGCGCCGCGTGACGCTCTCGATGACGTGGCCCTCGTCGCGCAGGGCGTTCACGGCCTTCCACACGCTGTTGCGCGAGATGCCGATCTGCCGCGCGAGCTCGGCGCCGGAGACAAAGCTGCCATCCGCGCCGGTGAGGACGCTAAGCACTCGTTCTTTCGTGGTCATCTGCATGCCCATAGGGTAGCACGCGCTGCCATCCGCTCGCCGCGCGAATGGCCACGGCAATCGCAATGGCAAGTGCTCCCTTGGCGCAGTCGATGGCGATGAAGGGCGCATCGGTGACGAGGAAGGCCGAAAGCGGATCGCTTTGCGTGAGCACCATAAACCACAGCCAGCCGAAGGTATCGGCGACGACGATGACGCAGACGACCGCGGCGATGTCACAGGCGACCTGCCGCAGCCCGTGTCGTTCCAGCGCCCGGCGCACGAAGCTCGCGAGCGCCGTGGCGATGGGATAGCTCACGAGAAAGCCGCCCGTGGGCCCGAGGAACTTGCCGAATCCGCCGGTCATTCCCGAGAACACGGGCAACCCGATGGCGCCCATGAGCAGGTAGACCCCACAGCATGCCGCTGCCTGGCCGGGCGTGAGCAGCAACGCCATGAGGATGACGACGGCCGTTTGCAGCGTGAAGGGGACGGGGCCGAGCGGGATGGTGAAGAAGCACGACACGACGAGCAACGCGACGAGCAAGCCGCAGCTGACGATGGTCTTTGTCGATGAGGGGCGATTCATTGTCACCCGATGATGCATTAAGAGGTGACAATAGTCAACCCGGTATAAAATGAGACAACGAGACTGATGGTTTGTCTCATTTTCCCGCTCAGGGGATAGATGCGCTATCATCATCAGTTTTATGAACCGAAGCGTATTCACAGATGGACTCAAGGCGGCCTTGCCGATCATGGCGGGCTACATCGTGCTCGGGCTGCCCTGCGGCCTGCTGTGCCAGCAGGTCGGCATGGACTGGGTCATGGTCCTCATCATGTGCGTCATCTTCTATTCCGGCGCCGGTCAGTACATGATTCCGAACATGTGGCTGGCGGGCAATCCACTGTTGTCCATCATCTTGAGCGTAACGCTCGTGAACACGCGCCAGATGCTCTACGGCGCGTCGCTGTCGCGCTATTGCGAGTCGGCGAGCAAGCGCCTGGCCTTTCTCTTCGGCGCGACGGTCACCGATGAGAGCTTCGGCGTCAACCTCGCGCGCTTCGAGAACGGCGGCTGGGACGTCAAGCGCGCCACCGTCGTCAACTTGTGTAGCCAGTCGTCGTGGGCGTTTGCCTGCGTCATGGGCGCGCTTATCGGCAACCTCGTGTCGGTGCCGACGGCCATCGCGTCGTTCGCGATGACCTCGATCTTCATCTGTCTGCTGTGCATGCAGAAGATCACGGCGACGAACCTCATTACCGTCGGCGTGGCGGTCCTGGGTGTGTTGCTGTGCAAGCTCACGGGTCTTTCCGGGCCCGCGATTCTGCTCGGTGCGCTGGCGGGCATGTTCGCCGGCTACATCCATGCGACGATCACGAAGCCGGGTGAGCGCGCATGAGCTGGTTCGACTTCGCCATCATCACGGCATCGGTCGCGCTCACGATGCTTGCCTGCCGCGTGATCCCGGTGTTCGCGCTCAAGGGCCGCACGCTGCCGGCCAATGCGGTGCGCTTGCTCAACCTCATCCCGCCTGCGGCCTTCGCGGCGCTCGTCGCCAACGACCTCATCGTGCTGGATAGCTGGGCCACCGGTGCCTGGCCGGCGATGATACCGTTCATCTCGG
>CABSKV010000028.1 GCA_902478425.1 uncultured Coriobacteriia bacterium
TTCCAGAATGCCGCGCTTGACGATGACGACGCATCGTGGAAGCGCCACGAGCCGAGCGGCTTCGTGAAGGACACGCAGCGCTGGGTCGTGTTCCCACGCACGAGCTATCTCAACCACGGCAAGGTCGAGCGTCGCGCGGCAGCCATCGCCGACGAGCTTTCCTTCGGCTACCGGCCCAATCGCATCGAGATCAGCGGCACAATCCACGAGGAGGCGCAGCGTGCTTTCGACGAGCGCGGCGAGACGCGCTTCGCCCTCGGCATCGCCTGTGGTGGCATCTCGTATCACTACGTCATGGAAGCCCTCGAGATGTGCGGGCTCGAGCTGCCCGTGCTCAAGATCGGCACGCCCTATCCCTTCCCCGCCAAGCTCGCGACCGAGTTTCTCGAGGCGGTTGACGAGGTCATCTGCGTCGAGGAGCTCGACCCCGTCATCGAGCGCGAGCTCAACTTCCTGTGCGGCTTCGAATTCTTGCCGAGTACCATCCACGGCAAGCTCGATGGCTACTTCGGCTACGCGGGCGAGCAGAGCGTCGAGGCGATCTGCGACGTGCTCGCCGAATTCACTACCCTGCCGCATCCCCCGATCGGCGCGAGCGCACGTGACGAGATCGCCAGGCCCGAGCTTCCGCCACGTCCGCCGGTGCTGTGCGCGGGTTGTCCGCATCGCGCGAGCTTCTATGCCGTCAAGCGCGCCGTGGGCAAACACAAGGCCGTCTTCTGCGGTGACATCGGCTGCTACACGCTCGGCAACGCCGCACCCCTCGACATGGTCGACACCTGCCTGTGCATGGGCGGCGGCATCACCGTCGCACAGGGCATCGAGACCATCGAGCCGGACACGCTCGCGTTTGGCTTCGTGGGCGATTCGACCTTCTTTGCCAGCGGCATCACTGGCGTCGTCAATGCCGTCTACAACCAGCACGACATGATCATCTGCATACTCGACAATTCGACGACGGCGATGACCGGCCAGCAACCGCATCCGGGCACCGGTCGCACGATGATGGGTGCCGACGTGGAGCCGCTTAGCATTCCCCGCATCCTCGAGGCACTCGACGTCGACTACGCAATCGTCGACCCGCTCGATCACGAACTCGCCACCCAGGTGGTGCGCGATGCCATCGACAAGACGGGCGTGCGTGCCGTCATCTTCAAATCGCCCTGCATCTACCTTGCGCCGCCCCAGCATGCAGCTGTCGAGATCGACTATGACGCCTGCGTTGACTGCCGTGCCTGCATCAGGCACCTCGGCTGCCCGGCTCTCGTGGTCGAGGATGGACACGTGGCCGTGGACGAGTCGCTGTGCTATGGCTGCGAGCTCTGCTGCAACATCTGCCCGACGGATGCGTTGAAGGAAGGGGGCCGCAATGAGTGAGCGCTCCGGACTCAACTGCGTCATCTGCGGCGTGGGCGGCCAGGGCAACGTGCTTGCCTCGCGCCTCATCGCCCAGGTGCTGCTCGCGCGCGACGAGCACGTGAAGACCGCCGAGACCATCGGCATGGCGCAGCGCGGTGGCTCCGTGGCAAGCCACGTACGCGGCGGACGTCCGCAATCCCCGCTCGTGCCCAAGGGCCGTGCGGATTGCCTCATCGCCTTCGAACCCGGCGAGGCTGTGCGCTGCATCGACTACCTCGCACCCGGCGGCACCATCGTCGTGAACACGCAGGCAACTCAGCCACCCGTCGCAGCCCTGCAGGGCATCGACTACGACGGCGCCGAGGCACTCGCGTACCTGCGCTCGCTGCCCGACGTCACGCTCGTCGAAGTCGATGGCGCGGCGATTTGCGAGCAGGTAGGATCGCCCAAGGTGCTCAACATCGCGCTGCTTGCCGCGGCCGTCGATAGCGGGGCACTCGGCATCACGCGCGAGGAGCTCGAAGAGGCCATTCGCCAACGCCTACACCCGCGCTTTCATGAAGTGAACTTACGCGCTATTATGCTTGTGTTCGAATAATGAGATTGGAGGGGTCATCATGCCGTTTCTCATCCGCTGGCTCGTATCCGCAATCGCCGTTGCCGCAGCAGTCTGGCTCGTGCCGGGCATCGAGCTTATCGGCGGTGATTCCGCGTGGATCGGCATCGTCATCTTCGCGCTGATCCTCTCGCTCATCAACATATCCATCAAGCCGATACTGCAGATACTGTCGCTTCCCATATCGGTCCTGACCTTGGGCATCTTCTACCTGATCGTGAACACGCTCATGCTGTACCTGGCAGCATGGCTGGCAAACGGCCTGTTCGGCATCGGGTTCTGGATCTCGGGCTTCGGCAGCGCGTTTCTCGCGTCCATCGTGATCTCGCTCGTCACCGTCATCGTCAACTCGATCGTCGCAAGCGACAACCGCCCGAACGCCGGCTACTAAATGAGACAAACGCTCAGCCTCACTGTCTCATTTGTTTGCGGTACCGGCCGATAATGAGACAAACGGTCAGTCTTGCTGTCTCATTTCCGATTACGCGATCTTGGGAGCGCGGGAGAGGAAGAAGCGGCAGTTGTGGCAATTCTCCTTGCGGGCTACGCTGAAGTCGACGTCGTAGGCATCGAGCATCTCCATCGCATCGGCGCGCTCGTACCAGCTGCAATCGCAAATCGTGTTGATGCAGTCGCGTGGACAGATGCCCGTGGCATCATGCGGGCAGTCCTTCGACATCGCCCCATGGCATCCTCTGTCTTCCCAGCAGCGCATCTCTCACCTCAAAAACCGAGTATGGTCATGGCCAGACAGCCTATCGTCAACACGAAGACTACCACGATGAGCACCCAGATGAGCACGGTGAGCAGGCGGCGATTGGTGTACGCGCGCATGACATGACGGTCGGAGAGAATGAGCACCATGAAGATGAGCAGCACCGGCAGCAACACGCCGCTGACAAATTGCGCGATCAACATGATGCTGATGAGGCTGACGTCGGGGATGAGCGTCACCACCACGCCGATGACGATCATGGCAGTGTAGATGCCACGGAATGCGGGGGCATCGTTCCAGCCACGGTCCACGCCGCGCTCCCAGCCAAACGCCTCGCAAATGGCGCTCGAGGCCACGAGCGGAACGACGCAGGCAGCCAAGAAGCTCGCCGCAACGAGGCCAACGCCGAAGAGCACCGTGGCGTACTGGCCGGCAATCGGGGTGAGCGCTGTCGCGGCTGCAGCGGCGCTATCCACGGTGATTCCCTGCGGGTACAAGACGGTGCCCGTCGTGATGATGATGAAACCGGCAACCGCGCACGCGACAATCGCACCGCCGATGGCATCGATGCGCTCGAGCGGGAGCTCGTCTGGCGTGACGCCCTTATCCACGACATTGTTCTGCGTCAGGAAGATCATCCAGGGGGCGATGGTGGTTCCCACGGTGGCGATCACCAAGCTGATGAAGCTCGGGTTGTTCTCGAAGTGGGGAATCACGAGAGACAGGCCGACCTCGCCCCAATTGGGCTGCGCGAGAAACGCCGCGACGATATACGTCACGAACACGCAGCTGATGGCGAGGAACACCTTCTCGACGCGCTTGTAACTGCCGCCCATTACCAGCAGCCACACGACGGCGCCCGCAATGGGGACCGCGATGTACTTGCTCACGCCGAAGAGCTCCATGCCGGCGGCGATGCCGGCAAACTCCGAAAGCGTGGCGGCACCGCTCTCGATGAGCACGGCAATCATGGCAAGCGCGGTCAGGCGCACGCCAAATTGCTCGCGGATGAGCGACGCGAAGCCCTTGCCCGTCACCGCGCCCATGCGCGAGGCGCCCTCCTGCACAATGGCGAGCATCACCATCATGATGGGAATGATCCATAAGGTCCCGTAACCGAACTTGGCGCCGATGGTCGAATATGTCGAGATGCCACCGGCATCGTTGCCCGCCATTGCGGCGACAACGCCGGGGCCAAGTGCCGCGAGCACGATGAGGACGCGGTTCTTCTTGCGCGGAGCCGTCTGACCCTGCTGCAATCCCTTGTGCTCTGTCAGCTTCTCGTTCGTCACGGCATCGCCCTCTAGCTGTTGAGCATGAAGATGAGCACGCCGATGACGATGAGCAGCGCGACGATGATGCCGATGACCCAGGGGCTCGAGATGGAACGCTGCTGCAGGTCTTCCTCGTGCTCCTCCTCCAGGACGTCCATGGCGTCGTCAACGGTGACGACGCCGAGCATGACGCCCTGCTCGTCGACGACGGGAATGGCAAGCAAATCGTACTTGGCGATGGTCTGCGCGCATTCCTCCTGGTCAAGATCGGGATGCACGGTGATGAGCTCCTTCGTGCTGAGCTCGTCAAGCGGCATTTCGGGCTTGGCGATGACGAGCGTGCGCAGGCTGAGCACGCCGGTGAGCACGTCGTTGTCGGACACGAGGTAGAGGTAGTGAATGCTCTCCTGGTCCTCGTCCATCTGGCGTATGGCTTCGATGGCATCCGAGACGGTCAGGTCGTCGTTCACGGTGAGGAAGTCGGTGGTCATGATGCCGCCAGCCGTCTCCTCCTTGTAGCCGAGCAGCGAGCGCACCGAGGCCGACTCCTCGACGCCCATGAGGCGCAGGAGCTTCTCGGCCTTGTCGTACGGCAAGTCGCCGATGATGTCGGCGGCATCGTCCGGGTCCATCTCGTTGAGGACGGCGGCACCACGGCTCGTGGTCATGTCCTCGATGACGTCAGCCTGGAACTCGTCTTCGAGCTCTGCGACCGCATCGGCAGCCTGGCCGGCGTCGAGCTTGTCGAAGACCGCCTGGCGGTGCTGCGGCTCGAGCTGCTCGATGATGTCGGCCACATCGGCCGGGTGCATGTCGTGCAGACGCTTGTGGCTCACGGAAAGCTTGATTTGCGACATGTCGCGCTCGATGAGCTCCATGTAGTTCCACGCGATGAGACGCTCCTTGAGTGGATGGCCAAAGGCGGTCGCAATGGCGTTGACGGTCTTCTCGAGATGCGGTGAGATGCCGAAGAGCAGGCCGCGAATGCCCGTCTCGGCGCCGAGCAGACGCAGGCCCGCCGGACTATCGGAAAGCTTGAGATCGTTGACGCGCACGACCTTCATGCCCTGCGTGTCGACGATCTGCTTGTCGAGCAGATCGCGCGTGAGCAGCACCTCGTCGGGCTGCAAATACGAGAAGCGGATATCCGATGCCGGCACGTTCAGGCGCACGCACGTGCCATCGTAGCTATCCACGTACTTGCGCCACGAGATCATGAACGGGGTCTTGCGCGGGCCGATGAAGGCCAGCGAGGTGACGCGCGGAAAGACCTCGCCGGTGGCGATGGCCAGGTCGCTGATAACGCCGATTTGTTCGCCGTCCTTGTCATAGACGGGCTGCTTGAGAATCTGACGCAGGTAGATCATGCAGGTGGACTCCTCTATTCATACCTGTGCGCCGCGCAGACGAGACCGCGCGAGTGCGACCCGCGCGCAATGCTGATATGCGTGGCGAAACGACGGCCCCACCGGGCCGCCAAGAGGAGGTCCGGAAAGGCTAACTACTGTGAGGTCGAGGTTTCACAGAGTTCCTTTCTTCTGGACAACAAAAAAGCGTCTGGCGGAGAGCTGGGGATTCGAACCCCAGATAGGGCTATCTAACCCTATACTCGCTTAGCAGGCGAGCGCCTTCAGCCAACTCGGCCAGCTCTCCGTGCCAATTCGACGCAAATCGGAATGATAGCACAAACATCGAACGCGTATACACGCCGCGTTTGGGCTAGTCGAGCGGATTGCCCGGATGGGCGGCTGCCTGCATGCGCGACCATGCGATGCGCTTTGCCTCCGGGTTATCGAGGCAGGCGGCAAATCCGGGCACGGCGACAAGCTGGTAGCCAATGGCGTGCGCGGGAGCGTCGGGCGCGAATTCCTGGATGGCAAGGTCGAACGCACTTCGCAGGGCATCGATCGAGACATCGTCGATTGCGATGAGCGACCAGGGGTCGGTCTCGAACACGAAGCGCTTGAGATCATCGACATCGGCCAGCTGCACGATGGCGCAGCCATCCGCATAGCCGAGCGCCTGCGCGGCCGATTGCAGGGCGGAGGCCACCCGCACGTCGAGGGACGCGCTCGTGAGCACGACGAGCGTGGTGTCCTGAGCTTGCGTCATGCGAAGGGCTATACGGCGGTGACGGTTACGCCCGTATCGGCATCGTCTCGCTCGATGGCATCTTGCGCCTCGGTGAGCATCTCGCGCACGTTGTCGAGCTCCATCTGGATCTTCTGGAGCTGCATGGCGGTGCGCTCCATCTGACCGTCAGAGGCGAGATGGTACATGCGATGCGTCCAGCGCCTCGTGAGGGCGACTGTCTCGTCGATTTGGTTGACCGTATCCTTGAGCTGCTGGGTATTCACGCCATTTGCGCACATGATTGACCTCCGATTGTGTTCACACGTATTGCGAAATCATAGCACGTTAGGCCAGCGCCATGAGCGTAATGAAAATGGGACAAACCAGACAAAAGTGCCCCGGCGGGCTTTGTCTGGTTATCGGGATGTTGACATGGTCGGCTGCGGTGGTATTATGTTCAGGCTTCATCGGGGCATTACCTCAGCTGGATAGAGGGACTGACTACGAATCAGTACGTCAGGGGTTCGAATCCCTTATGCCCCACCAGGAAGAATCGGGTCGGCGCAAGCGCCGGCCCTTTTTATTTCCCAGCCGCATTCTTCGCAAAAGGGGCTGTCCGCAGGCAGCCCCATGCAATGCCGTATGTCGTGCGTCTACTCGGCGGCAAGCGGCGAGGGCGTGCTATATGTGCGTGCCAGGTACTCCTGGTCGAGCTCGTAGAGCGACTTGGCATCCGAGCCGAAGAGCTTCATCTTCGTCACCATATCGGTCGCGTTGACCTCCTCCTCGAGCTGCTCGTCGATGAACCAGTCGAGGAACTTCATCGTGCGGAAGTCGTTGACCTCCTTGGCAGCGGCATAGATGTCGTTGATGAGGCTCGTGACGTACCTCTCGTGCTCGAGGCCTGCCTCGAGCGGCTCGAGATGGTTCTTGAAGGTCTTGTCCGGCTGGTCGATCGCCTTGAGCACGACCTTGCAGTCATTGTCGAGCAGGTACTTGCGGAAGATGAGGGCATGGTCGCGCTCCTCGGCGGCCTGGATGAGATACCAGTTCTCGTAGCCGTCAAGCCCCTCGTCTGCATAGTAGTCTGCGAAGGAGAGGTACAGGTACGCCGAGTACAGCTCCTTGTTGATCTGGTCGTTGATGAGTTCGTATACCTTGGAATCCATTGTTCGTCCTTTCTGACCGAACTGACATGCATTACATGATAGCGCGAATAATGGCGCTTAACCGTTTTTCTCAAGTTCTTCTTGAATCGTCTCGTCGAAAAGATGCGGGAAACTCTTGAGCTTGAGCGTGAGGATGCGCATGAGCGACTGGTCGATACGCTCCATCGGGATGCGACCGCCGTGGATGGCATCGACCAAGCCGGCATAGGCAGCATCGAACTCGGAGGGCATGAGCGCGATGTCGCAGCCGGCCTCGATTGCGGCGACTCCGACATCAGCCGGAGAGCAGAACTCGAGCAACGCTCCCATCGAGAGCGAATCGGTGATGACAACGCCATCGTAGCCGATGTCATCACGCAGTATCCCCTGGACGATGGTGGGAGAAATCGATGCGGGGATGGCGCCGCCCGTAATCTGCGGCAGGGAGAGATGTCCCACCATCACCATGGGCACGCCGGCGACGATGGCGGCAACGAAGGGCGCAAGCTGCGCGTCGAGCTCCTCGCGCGTCTTGTTAGAGTAAATCGACGAGGCGTGGCTATCGTCCTCGGGATCCCCGATGCCGGGAAAGTGCTTGGCGCAGCAGAGCATCCCCTCGCCACGAAACGCCTCGACCTGTGCCGCGACCATGCGCCCCACGAGATCGGCCTCGGCGCCAAACGAACGCTGCCGCATGTTGCTGCGCTCGGTCGTTGCCACGTCACATGAGGGCGCAAAGTCGACGTTGAAGCCCAGGTCTTTCAGCTCGCTTGCGATGAGATGCGCGTTCTCCCATGCCACGGCCACATCGCCCGTCGCGCCGATGTCGGCAGCATTGGCGATGAAGGGCGCATCGAAGCCCGGATTGCTACCGATGCGCTGGACGGGGCCACCCTCCTCGTCAACGCAGAGAAACAGCGGCGGCATGCCGAATTCCCCCGTCAGGGCTTGCGTGTCGGCAAGCATCGCCTTGGTCTGCGCGGTATCGACGAGGTTGGCGCCAAAATACGTGATGCCGCAGACGGGCGTGGCCTGAAATCCGGCCCGGAAGGCATCGTCGACCTGCCAGACCGCCTCCGTGCCGCTCACCTGCTCGGGCGTCACGACAAAGAGTTGCGCGGCCTTCTCCTCGACGCTCATCGTGCTGATGAGCATACCCGCGGCATCGCGTGCGGGAAATCTCGGAGGCTGCGGACGCGACGAGCAGCCCGCAAGCATGATGCCGGTAGCAGTTGCGGCAAGCACGCCGCATGTTTGGAAGAATCGACGTCGGGAAAGGTTCATGATCGTCTGCCGGGCCACGTGCCTACTCGGTCACGTGCTCCATGCCGAGCGAGAGAATCGATGCGACATGATCGTCGGCCAGCGAATAGAAGACTTCCTTGCCCTGGCGATTGTCAATCACGAGGTTGCCCTGGCGCAACATGCGCAGATGATGGCTCACGGCGGCGGCGCTCATGTTCATCTGGGTGGCGACGTCGCTCACGCATTTCTCGCCGTCGAGCAGGATGTTGAGGATCTTCACGCGCGTGGGATCGGAGAACATCTTGAAGAGGCCGGCAAGGCTGACCATGAGTTCATCGCTTTGCTTGTCAGCTGCATTGGCAGCCATACGCGCCTCCCCGCATTATCGGATGCGAGTATTGTACCCCGACATCCGCCGCTTCGCGAAAATGAGACAGCTGCTCGCGCTCGCTGTCTCATTATCTACAGATGCCCGCTAAAAATGAGACAGCGAGTGCGAGCGTTTGTCTCATTTTGCACGTAGGAGGCGCATGGCGTTGAGGACGCAGAGGATTGCGACGCCGGTGTCGGCGAAAACGGCCATCCACATGTTGGCGATGCCAAGCGCACCGAGCACGAAGACCGCAAACTTCACGGTAATGGCCAGCGTGACGTTCTCGCGTGCGTTGGCAATCGTCTTGCGCGAGAGCCTCACGGCATCGGCTATGCGCGCGGGATTATCGTCCATGAGCACGATGTCTGCCGCCTCGATTGCCGCGTCAGAGCCCATCGCGCCCATCGCGATGCCCACATCGGCGCGAGCGAGAGCCGGGGCGTCGTTGATGCCATCGCCGACGAACGCAAGCGTCGCCTTGGCATCGGTGTTCCTATGCTCCAGCAACTCCTCGACGCAGGCCACCTTGTCGCCTGGCAGCAACTGGGCAAAGACGCGATCGAGGCCGAGCTTGCCGGCGATGCGCTGCGCGACGGGCTCCTTATCGCCCGTGAGCATGACCGTCTCGCGCACGCCGAGCGCCTTGAGCCTCTCGATGGCCTCATGCGCCTGTGGCTTCACCTCGTCAGAAACCACCAGATAGCCCAGATAGGCCCCATCGAGCGCGACATGGATGATCGTGCCGGGCTGCCCGGCATCCGTCCAGACGATGTCCTCGCGGTCCATGAGCTTGTCATTGCCGACGCAAATTGCCCCCTCGACGCAGGTGGCGCATAGGCCATATCCGGGAATCTCGGTGACCTCATCGCTGTGCTCGGGCATGTTGAGCGTGGGCGCGACTCCCATGCGCTCGGCATAGGCATCGCAAATCGACTGCGCGATCGGGTGGGTCGAGCGCTGCTCGACGTGCGCGGCCAACCCCAGCAAGCGCTCGGGCGTGACACCCTCGACGGGTGCGACTGTCTCGACATGGAACTTGCCCTTCGTGAGCGTGCCCGTCTTGTCGAAGACGACGGTCTCGACACGTGCGAGCTGCTCGAGGTAGTTGCCGCCCTTGGCGAGCACGCCACGGCGTGACAGACTGCCGATGCCGCAGTAGAAACTCAGGGGCACCGAGATGACGAGCGCGCACGGACACGAGATGACGAGGAAGACGCAGGCGCGCTCGACGAAGTCAGCCCAGACCGCCGCGCTGGCGGCATCGATGACAAGCGGCGGGACGATGGCAAGCAGGACAGCCGCGCCGACGACGATGGGCGTGTAGATGCGGGCGAAACGCCGGACGAAGTTCTCGGTCTTCGCCTTCTTCGAAGCGGCGTTACTCACCATGTCGAGCACGCGCGAAACGGCCGAATCCTCGAAGGGGCGGGTCACGCGCACGTAGAGCGTGTTCGTTCCGTTGACGAAGCCGGAAAGCACCTCCTGGCCCGGCTCGAGGAAGCTCGGCATGGACTCGCCCGTGAGCGCGGAGGTGTCGAGCTCGCTCGCGCCCTTCACGATAATGCCGTCAAGCGGCACGCGCTCGCCAGCGGTGATGACGATGGTATCGCCCACCTGCACGTCTTCCGGATCAACGCGTACGATGGCGCCATCGCGATCGACGTTTGCGTACGTCGCCTTGATTTCGACGAGCGAGGAAATCGACTTGCGCGAGTTGTCGACCGCGCGATCCTGGAACCATTCGCCCACCTGGTAGAAGAGCATGACCGCCACGGCCTCGGCAGCCTCGCCGATTACGAAGGCGGCAATCGTGGCGACGGCCATGAGGAACTGCTCATCGAGGAGCTCACGGTGCGCGATGCCCTTGACCGCCCCGATGAGCACGGGCAGGCCAACCATCAGGTAGGGAACGATGAACACCGCGTACTTGAGCCAGACGATGTCCATGATGCCATTGGGATTCACCACGTTCAAAACGAGGCCGGCACCGTAGATGCACGCGGTCAGCAAGATGAGCCGGAGGGAAACCTCCCATCCGCCGGCATTCTCATGGCAATGGCAATGCCCATCATCATGATCGTGGCAGTGGCCGTCATGGCATGTTGTTGCCGATTCGCACATGACCTAACTCCAAAACACTCAAACATTCAAACGAACTTTTGTTAATAGAGAAGTAAACACCACTCCGGGGATGCTGTCAACAGGCTATTAGCGAATTTGGCTAGTGCGCGATATTGAGATCGCCCGGAACGAAACCCTGCATGAGCAACTGGGCGGCATCGAGTTCGTCGCGATTGTCATCCTGCAAGGGATACCGGATCTTCATTTGGTTAATGGAGCCGGGACCGATATTGACCCAGTAGAAGTACTCGTACTCGCTATCGTATTGGTAGATGATGACGCGATTGCCTTCCGCACGCGCGATGCTATCTTCGCTCCCGTTCCACAGGGAAGCGAGAATCGCATCCGCATCGAGATGATCGACATTGTTGTAGCCGGTCACATCCGCCGCCATGGAAAGCGAGCTGTTGGTGAGCACGACGCTCGCACCGTTATCGGTTTCGGGGTCTATGACGAAACCCTCGGGCACATCCACCTGATAGCCGAAAAGCGCATTCGTATACACGCGTGAATCGGGGGCGTTTGCACTGGGTGCCTCACCAGGATTGGCGGGCTCGAACGCTTCCGACTCGCGCATCTGGTCGGACTCCTGCTGGGAGGAGGCGTTGCCCGAAAGTTGCGGCAAGTCGAACGGCAGAGCGATTCTTCCCGTGGCCACGGCAAAGACGGCGACGCCTGCAAGCGCGAGCACGAGGATGATGCAGATGACGATGGCAGCTACCTTGCCCCTGCGCTTCTTGATGCTATGTGCGCCCTTCATGGCTCGCCCCGCCTCTCGCCTACTTGTCCCGATGATACGTATCTTGCGGCATCCCGTCGAGAAGCTCCGCGTAATCCATGATGAAGAGGTCGACGATGCCCTTGAGCTCATCGGTCGCCTGCTGCTTGTGTTCGTCATAGACGCCC
Organism: uncultured Coriobacteriia bacterium; assembly: GCA_902478425.1. Classification (GTDB taxonomy): domain Bacteria; phylum Actinomycetota; class Coriobacteriia; order Coriobacteriales; family QAMH01; genus QAMH01. Next base: position 11,831 of record CABSKV010000028.1, read on the forward strand.
ACGATGTAGGCACCCGTCTCCTTGGCCGAGCGCGCCGCCGTGGCGACGTCCTCGAAGATGGCGCAGCGCTCGGCGGGAACGCCCAGCCGATGCGCCGCCTCGAGGTACACGGTGGGATTGGACTTGCCGCCGCATTGCAGCTCATCGCACACGCAGATGGTGTCGAAGAGCCCGAGCACGCCATTGTTCCTGAGCGCCGGTTCGAGCAAATGGCGCTGTAGGGAAGTCGCTATGGCCAGGGGCATCCCCTGCTCCTTGCAGTGCTGCAGATATTCGAGCGCACCGGGTTTGAGCATGACGTGGGTCGCGTAGCCCTCCTCGGCTAGCGTCTTCCACTCCTCGATGATGTCCTCGGGTCTTTCGTCGAGACCGAAGTGCTCGATGGCGAAATCGGCTCCGCGCTCGAAACCGAGCACGGCGATCATCTCGCCAAAGTCGTCGGTATAGGGAATGCTGCGCTTGGTGAGGAACACGCGGTCAACCTCATCCCAGACCCACATGGAATCTGCGAGCGTGCCGTCGAAATCGAAAATAACGGCATCGACGTCTCGTGACCCGATTTGCATGATTCCCCTTCTCGCCCGATGCGACCTCTGAAAAAGCGAGGGGCGAGCCTGCGACCCGCCCCTCGAGCAAAACTATGCCTCGCGAGATTACTCGGCCTCTTCGACGACTTCGTCGGTGACCTCGGTCTCCTCGACGACCTCTCCGTCGGCCTCTTCGACGATGGTCTCTTCCGTCTCGACGATTTCGATGGAGTCATCATCGCTCACGACGTTGACCTCGAGCGTGGCCTTGATGTCACGGTACACCGAAACGGTGAACTCGTGCTTGCCGGCCGTCTTGATGGCCTTGCCCAGGTCGATCTTCTTGCGCTCGACCGTGACGCCGAGCTGCTCGAGGATGGCCTGTGCGAGCATGGCGGTCGTGATGGAGCCGAAGAGCTGGCCCTCCTCGCCGACCCTGGCATAGACCTTGACGGTCTTGCCGTCGAGGGCGTTCTTGAGGACGTTTGCGTCGGTGGTACGAGCAAGCTCGCGCTTCTCGATGTTGTGACGACGCTGCTCGAGCTGCTTGAGCTCGCCCCTGGTGGCCTCGATTGCGATGCCCTGCGGAAGCAGGTAGTTCACCGCATAACCCTGAGCGACGTCGACGACGTCACCCTCGCCACCACGGCCCTTGAGTTCCTTCAGCAGAATAACTTTCATGTCTTCTAACCTTCTCTATGTCCCGCTATGGCGCAGGACTGCTTACATATATGTACGCGCCTCGTTCGTCCAAAATGGACGGTCTGGCAAAGTGCATGACGTGCATGACCTTGCCAAATTGCGCATCAGGATGCGCTAGCGGTTCCTGCGACCACCGCTACCGGAAACGATCTTCACGGTATAGGGCAGCAGGGCCATCTCGCGAGCGCGCTTGATGGCGGTCGCGAGCTCATGCTGGTGCTGGGTGCACACACCCGTCACGCGGCGAGACTTGATCTTGCCGCGATCGGTGATGTAGCGGCGCAGCGTCTGGGCGTCCTTGTAGTCGATGAACTCGACCTTGTCCTTGCAGAAGGGGCAGAACTTGCGACGCGGTGCGCGAGCGTAATCAGCCATGGTTCCTCCTCACTGATTCTCGAATGCAGAAATGTTTCTAGAAGGGAATGTCGCTGTCGTCATAGGCGCTCGGAGCGGGAGGCTCCGGGACGACGTTCCCCTGCGGTTGCTGATAGGACTGGCCGCCATAGTTACCGCCGCCGTAGCCGCCACCTGCATCGTAATTCTGGCCGCCACCGTTGCGCGATGACATGAACTCGAGCTCGTCGACGGTGACGTCGACCTTGCTCCTTCTTTGGCCGGAATTGCGGTCCTCCCAGGAGCTGTAGTGCAGCCTACCTTCAATGGCCACCTTAACGCCCTTGGTGAGGTATTGCGCAAGTGCCTCGGCACGACGACCGAACATCGTACAATCAATGAAATTTGCGTAATCCTCCCACTCGCCGTTCGCATTGCGGCGGCGATCATTGACCGCAACGCCAAAGCTCAGGATGGCCGTACCCGAAGGAGTGGTCCTCAGCTCGGCATCACGCGTGAGATTGCCGGAAATCATTACCCTGTTGATGCTCATGTTCAATCGTTCCTTTCAGCTGAACGCACGAGTCATGCTCTATGCGTTCTCAACCGAAGCTGCCTCACCGTTACGACGCGTGATCATGTAACGCTGGACAGCGTCCATGATGTGGAGCACGCGGTCGAGCTCTGCAATTGCAGTGGGATCAGCTTCGAAATCGATGAGAGTGTAATCGCCTTCGGCAAGACCGTTGATCTCATAGGCGAGCTTGCGCTTGCCCCAGTCCTCAACGTTGCTTACCTTGCCGCCTTGCTCGGTGATAGCGGTATCGATACGCTTGCTCGTTGCAAGGCGCGTCTCCTCGTCGATAGACGGGTCGACAAAAAACAGCAGTTCGTAAGCCTTCATGTGGTCACCTCCTCTGGGCTATGCGGCTTCGGGACATGAAGGCTGCGCCCGAAGCAGGAAATAACTTGTGCATGCTACCACCTCCGAAAACCAAAGGCAAGCGGGTTCTTTGGGTTTCTAGAATATCGCGTCGCTGTGACACGAAACGCCTGACGCAAACGAGGGCGAATGCGAGAAGCGCGCAAGGGGCGAGCGCGCAGGTGCCCGCGATCAGGGCGGGAAGGCTGATTCCCGTCGTGCCCGATAGCTCGGAGAGCGCCTCGAGAAGACCGGCGAATTGCCCCCCGCATGCGCCTCCAAGCTGGTCGAGTGCATCCATGATGAGGGCTGCGGGCGAGTGGGCCTGGGCTTCGCGCTGGGAAAGCTCGTAGCTGCCTGTCTCGATCGCGCCGAAGCCCTCTGTGCTCGCCGCGGGAACCTCTTCGACAATGCTGTCGGCATCGGGCTGGGCCTGCATCACGGCGCCTGGTTCGTTGGCCATGGCGCGGGCTGCCTCTGCTGGCGCTGCGGCCGCGGGGGCCTCTGCGCTTGATACGCCGACACCATGCGATGCGCTGGGGGCCGCACCGAAGAGCAACATCGGGTTGAGATAGCTCGAGCCCTCCTTGTAGCCCATGTGCAGATGCGTTGTAGGGGTCGACACGTCGCCTCCGGCGGCCAAGGTACCCAGGCTCGCGCCTTCGGCAACCACCCGACCCTCGTGCACGGCGATGGACGCGAAGGGCATGAGCGTGATGACACGGCCGTTGGCAAGCTCTATGGAAACGGCGTTCATCGTCTTTGCAGACGAGCTGCCGCTTGTTCGAGAATCGCCGGACGGTACGGTGCCGGTAAATCGTACCGTTCCGGCTAGCGGGGAAGATATCTGCATTCCGGCAGACGCGGGTATGTCAATGCCGCTATGTACATAGCTGTCGATACCGGCCGTGTAAGACTGATGAAACGCGAGCGTCGCGGAAAGCCCCGAGGTGGAGATGGGCCAAGTCGCTGCAAGGGCCGGCTGTGCCATGAACGCGAGACAAAGGGAGAAGACGGTCAGGGCGCAGGCAAGCGCGCGCGGGTGCACATGCGCGAGTGAGGAGGAACCCGAGCCTCGCGTAGCATGAGTGCCCCGGCACGCTCTTCCGTATTCGCTTGTGAGGGGATAGTCGTTTCGGTTCATGGTGAGCACCTCCTTCCACCTCGGCTTTCCGGGGAAGATGATGCACCTCGAACCTAACAAAATCGCCGAATGTTTATGGTCGAATCACCGAATTTTCTTCGGCGAATCTCCGACATGCCTCCGAATTTTTTCGGACCGAAATCAGACCTCGACCTCACCCATGGCGATTCGCTGCAAGACCTGGGGATAGTACTCGTGTTCGGCCGCGTGAATGCGCGTCTCGAGGTCCTCGATCGTGTCTTCGGGCAGCACGGGAACCTCATGCTGGAAGATGATCGGGCCCTTGTCGTACTCCTCATTCGCAAAATGAATGGTGATTCCCGTCACCTCATCGCCTGCCTCGAAGGCATCCTGGATGGCATGCGCGCCACGATGCGCCGGCAGAAGTGCCGGGTGCAGATTGACGACGCGATTGGGAAACGCGTCGAGCAAGACGGGCGTGACCTTGCGCATGTAGCCTGCCATCGCAACGTAGTCGATGCCGCGTTCCTCGAGCGCCTCGACGATCCTCGCATCGACGGCCTCGGGGTCGTCATAATCGGCAGGCGTGAAGACTAGCAGGTCGAGACCCTCGTTGCGCGCGTATTCGATGCCCTTGGCATAGTCGTTGGACGAGACGATGAGCTCGATCGTGGCGTCGAGCGCGCCGTCTTTGATCGCATTGTGGATGGCGACCATATTCGTGCCCGTGCCCGAGATGAACACGGCAAGCTTCATGGGATCCTTAGCCACGGTACACGACCTTTCCATCACCGGGGATTATGCTGCCGATCTTGAAGACCTTCTCGCCCGTGGACTCAAGCTGCTCGATAGCGGCTTGCTCGACCTCGGGCGGACAGATCACGCACA
>CABSKV010000029.1 GCA_902478425.1 uncultured Coriobacteriia bacterium
GCTTGCGAAACTTCCCATTCTCTTTTGCTTAATTATTTGTGAAGGGCCCATTGTTGGGGTATCGTTGCGTTAGAACTGAACGCACATCAAACGCAGCCATTCCCACAGAGAGGGCAGACCTGTGCCTCAGCTTGATTTCATCCGGGTCAAGGATCCGGAACATATTGCCGAGCTCGCGATATTCGCGGAAGGCATCTTCAGGGAGTATTTCTCGACCTTGCACGAGCCCGAGAAGGTCGACTATCTGGTAGAGCACCTGCTATCGATAGAGACGCTCACCACTGCCATTGCCGACGAGGGCTATGAGTATTACTTCGTCGATGACGAGACGACGAGCGAGCACGTTGGTTTCATCGGCATCAGGCCAGATGATGGCTTCCTCTACCTGAGCAAGCTCTATCTCATCAAGGATGCCCGCGGCAAGGGCCTGGGCCGTGCCGAATTCGAGTTCGTGAAGCAGCGCGCGCAAGACCTTGGCCTCGCACGCGTGCGACTCACTTGCGCACGCGATAACGTCGCGAGCCTTGATCGCTATGATCACATGGGATTCAAGAGGATTGCCTGCGTCAACAATGACGTGGGCGGCGGATTCGAGATGAACGACTACCTAATGGAGTACACGTTCGAGGACGCTTCCTAGTCCTCGTCGACCTCGATGGCGCCGAGCGGGCATTCTTCCATGCACTCGCCGCATCCATTGCAACTATCCTCGTTCACGACCGAAGCGACACTTCCGACAATGTCGAGCACCCCGTTAGGGCAGGTGTCAACGCAGATACCGCATCCTGAGCATTCGTCGATGTCTATCGTGGGCTGGGGCATGTGCAAGCCTTTCGTCTCGGTAACATCACGTATGCAAAATAGCGGTATCCACTACGGTTGGCAATAGTTTATTTTGCATTCAGACAAATTGCCGCCATCACCCCGTGCCCCCGTACGAAACACGCGGTCACACTCAGAATATCTAAGTATGACATATTGGTAACGTGTACCAAAAATGGCTTATAAAACTTGACAATAGGACACTTAGATTTCATAATATGCAGCGTAAATATACAGGGGAATCCGTACATAGAAAGGTATAGATATGAGCAAGATTATTGGTATTGACCTTGGCACGACCAACTCGGCCATGGCGGTTCTCGAGGGCGGCGAGCCCACTATCATCGTCAACGCGGAAGGTGATCGCACTACTCCGTCCGTTGTCGGTTTCCGCAAGGATGGCGAGCGCGTCGTCGGCAAGGCGGCTAAGAACCAGGCTGTCACCAATCCCGAGAATACTGTTGCGTCCATCAAGCGTTTCATCGGCCGCAACTACGACGAGACCGAGTCCGAGCGTGCGACCGTTGCCTACAACGTCGTCAAGGGCAAGGACGGCCGCAATATGGTCCAGATCGACGGGCACGACTACACGCCCGAGGAGATTTCGGCCATGGTGCTCCAGAAGCTCAAGGCAGATGCCGAGAAGTACCTCGGCGAGCCGGTGACCGAGGCTGTCATTACCGTTCCGGCCTACTTCAACGACGCGCAGCGTCAGGCCACCAAGGATGCGGGCAAGATTGCCGGTCTCGAGGTCAAGCGCATCATCAACGAGCCCACCGCAGCGGCTCTGGCCTATGGCCTGGACAAGAAGGGCATCGACGAGAAGATCCTCGTCTTCGACCTCGGCGGCGGCACCTTCGACGTCTCCATCCTCGAGATGGGCGATGGCGTCTTCGAGGTTCTCGCAACTGCCGGTGACAACCACCTCGGCGGTGACGACTGGGATCAGCGCATCATCGATTGGCTGGCCGACAAGTTCAAGGCCGACCAGGGCGTCGACCTGCGCAAGGACAAGATGGCCCTGCAGCGCCTCAAGGAGGCCGCCGAGAAGGCCAAGATGGAGCTCTCCAACACGCAGCAGGCGGCCATCAACCTGCCGTTCATCACGGCCGTCGATGGTAACCCGGTCCACCTGGACTACTCGCTCACGCGTGCCGAGTTCGAGCGCATCACCGCGGACCTGCTCGAGCGTTGCAAGACGCCGGTCGAGACCGCGATGAAGGACGCCGGGCTCTCTGCCGGAGAGATCGACGAGGTCATCCTCGTTGGTGGCTCCACGCGTATGCCGGCCGTGCAGGACGAGGTCAAGAAGATCACGGGTAAGGACCCGCACATGGGTGTGAACCCGGACGAGGTCGTTTCCATCGGCGCGGCTATCCAGGGTGGCGTGCTCGGCGGCGACGTCGAGGGCATCCTCCTGCTCGACGTGACCCCGCTTTCGCTGGGTGTCGAGACCATGGGTGGCGTCATGACCAAGATGATCGACCGCAACACGACCATCCCGACCCGCAAGACCGAGGTGTACTCCACGGCGGCCGATAACCAGACCTCCGTCGAGATCCATGTCCTGCAGGGCGAGCGCGAGTTCGCGCGTGACAACAAGACGCTGGGTCGCTTCCAGCTGACGGGCATTCCGGCGGCGCCGCGTGGCATCCCGCAGATCGAGGTCACCTTCGACATCGACGCCAACGGCATCGTCAACGTGTCCGCTAAGGATCTGGGCACGGGTCAGGAGCAGAAGATCACAATCTCCGGTTCCACGGCTCTGTCCGACGAGGAAGTCGACCGCATGGTGGCCGATGCCCAGGATCACGCGGCCGAGGACGAGGCCCGCAAGGCCGAGGTCGAGACCCGCAACCAGGCAGACTCGATCGTGTACGCGACCGAGAAGACCTTGAAGGATCTGGGCGACAAGGTTCCGCAGGCATCCAAGGACGAGGTCGAGGCAGCCATCGCGGCCGTCAAGACGGCTCTCGAGGGTACCGATGTCGATGACATCAAGGCCAAGACCGAGGCCCTGCAGCAGGCAAGCTACAAGCTCGCCGAGATCGCATACGGCAATGGCCAGCAGGCCGGCGCCCAGGCGGGTAACACCGCGAGCGGTGCGTACGACACCAACGCCGGTGGCGACGAGGTCGTCGATGCCGACTACGAGGTCGTCGATGATGACAAGGACAACTAATCATGACCGCCGCAAAGAAGGACGAGACGCTCGAAGGGGCTGCCACTGGCAGCCCCGAGGGCGCTGAGTCCGTAGACGAGAAGGTCGACGAGGCCATCGAGGCCGAGGTCATCGAGGAGCAAGACGAGGTCCAGGAGGACACTCCCAATCTTTTCGAGGCCATCACGGCCGAGGTGACCGAGCTGCGCGATCGCTATGCGAGGCTGCAGGCGGAGTGGGATAACTTCCGCAAGCGCACGCAGGCAGAGCGCGAATCGGAGCGCGTGCGCGCTTCGGAAAGTCTCGTCGTGGACCTGCTCCCCCTGCTCGACGATCTCGAGCGTGCCATCAAGCACGCGAGGGAGACGGGCGAGGGTGGCAACCTGACGGACGGCGTCGAGGCTATCCAGAACAAGTTCTTGCAGATTCTGGAGAAGCACAAGGTCACGCAAATCGCCGCACTGGACGAGCCCTTCGATGCGATGCAGCATCAGGCGGTCGGCACCGAGGAGGACGCAAGCGTTCCCGAGGAGACGGTCGTCAAGGTGTTCCAGCAAGGCTATAGGATGGGCGAGCGCGTCATACGTCCTGCAATGGTTGTGACCAGCACCGGTGGCCCCGCACGTGAGCCAGACGGAGCTAATGAGCAATAGTCGAGGAAACGCGTTCGCAAGGGCGCGTTTCTTCTTGTAAACAGAAAGGTGGAAGACATGTCAAAGAGCTATTACGACATACTCGGCGTGAAGAAGTCCGCTTCCGCCGATGAGATAAAGAAAGCGTTTCGCAAGCTCGCCCAGAAGCATCATCCCGATGCAGGCGGCGACGAGGAGACCTTCAAGGAGATAAACGAGGCCTACGAGGTCCTCTCCGATCCAGAGAAGAAGGAGCAGTACGACACGTACGGCACCGTGGGCAACTTCGCCGACCAGGCGGGAGCCTGGGGCGGTGCGGGTCAGGGATGGCCCGGTGGCGGTGGTCGCACCTACACCTACACCTCGGGTGGCGACGGTGCGGGCTTTGACTGGGCAGACATCTTCAGCAACATCCGTGGCGGCGATGGCGCATTTGGCAGCGATTGGGATTTCAACATCAATCGGGCACATAAGGGCCAGGACCTCCAGACGTCCATCGAGCTCACCTTCGACGAGGCGTTCAAGGGCACGACGAAGAAGGTCTCGATCAAGATCCCGAGCACGGGCGATACCGAGACGGTCACGGTCAAGGTGCCCGAGGGCGCCGTCGACGGTGGCAGGTTGCGTTTCCGCGGCAAGGGCGAGCACGGCACCAATGGCGGCGAGCGAGGCGACTTGCTCATCGTCACGAAGATCGCCGAACATCCCGTCTACCGGCGCGAGAAGGCCGACGTCGTGATGGACCTGCCGGTCAGCATCGACGAGGCGATCCTCGGCGCGAGCATCGTCGTTCCAGCCCCAGATGGCACGCGCGTCAAGCTGCGCGTCCCCGCAGGCACGCAGGACGGCAAGGTGCTACGCGTCAAGGGCAAGGGCGCCAAGGACGTCAAGGGCAAGAAGGGTACGGGCGATCTGCGCATCAAGGTCGTCGTCGAGATGCCCAAGAACCTCAACGCCGAGCAGAAGAAGGCGATCGAGGACTTTCGCGCGGCGTCTCCCTCGCCGGATACGCTGCGAAGCGCGATGAACGATCAGATGAAGGCCGTCAAGGCATAACGATAAGGAGCGCGTCATGGCTAAGACCGACAGGAACAAGCCGCTCTACATGATCAGCGTCGCAGCTGATCTTGCGGGCCTTCATCCGCAGACACTGCGCATTTACGAGGCCAAGGGGCTCGTTTCGCCCCAGCGCACGAGCGGCAACACGCGTATGTACTCGCAGGCCGACGTCGAGCGCCTGGAACTCATCGGCAGGCTTACGGACGAAGGCATCAACCTCGCGGGTGTCATGCGCATCCTCGACCAGAGGGAGCGCATGCGCGAGATACAGGCGGAGGCCGACAGGCTCCGCGAGGAAATCGAGCGCTTGCATGAGTCGATGCACGAGCTCGAGATGCGCCAGACCATCGCGACGCTCATGAACAAGCCGGATCACTCTCGCCTGTTGAGCGAGGGCTTCACCGGCTTGTAATGCACGGCGTTTGTATTACGCAAATTGAAGAGAAACGCTCGCGTGCTTCCCTTCGAGGAACTTCGCGGCGTGCATATATAACTGAATAGTGGAGGAATAAAAATGAGAATAGACAAATTGGCGGTCACCGCGCAGGAGGCGTTGCAAAACGCGATCTCCATAGCGGCGGACATGGAGGCGGCGGCAGTCGAGCCAGAGCATTTGCTCAAGGCCCTGCTCGACTCCAACGAGGGAAACCTGACCGCAATCATTGAAAGGATCGGCGCAGACCCGCGTGCGATCGACATGGCGATAACCGAAGATTTGGAGAAACAGCCCAAGGTTTCGGGCACGATGCCCAACGTGAGCCAGCGGCTGGCAGCTGTCGTCGATGATGCTGTCAAAATCGCAGGCAAGATGGGTGATGCCTTTGCGACCACCGAGCATTTGCTCATTGCCCTGACCGAGGACAAGGGTGAGGCGGGCAAGGAGCTCGCGCTTGCCGGTGTGACGCGTAGCCGCGTCGAGCAGGTCTATGAGGAGCTGCGTGGCGATACGCGCGTGACTGACCGCGACTCGAAGACGCAGTTCGAGGCGCTTGAGCAATATGGCAAAAACCTTACGCAAGAGGCCCGTGACGGCAAGCTTGATCCCGTCATCGGTCGTAACGACGAGATTCGTCACACCATTCAGGTTCTGGCGCGTCGTACCAAGAACAATCCGTGCCTCATCAGCGAGCCGGGCGTCGGCAAGACGGCCATCGTCGAGGGTCTTGCCCAGCGCATCGTCGCGGGTGACGTTCCTTCGACACTGCTCAACAAGGAGATCGTGGCGCTTGATCTGGGCTCCATGGTCGCGGGCGCCAAGTATCGTGGCGAGTTCGAGGATCGTCTCAAGGCGGTGCTACGCGAGGTCGAGCAGTCCGATGGCAATATCATCCTGTTCATCGACGAGCTGCACACCATCGTGGGCGCTGGCGCGAGCGAGGGTTCGCTCGATGCGGGCAACATGCTCAAACCTGCCCTGGCCCGTGGCGAGCTGCACGCGATTGGCGCAACCACCCTCAACGAGTATCGCAAGTACATCGAGAAGGACTCCGCGCTCGAGCGCAGGTTCCAGCCCGTCATGGTGAGCGAGCCCTCCGTCGAGGAGACGGTCTCGATTCTGCGCGGCATCAAGGAGAAGTACGAGATCCATCACGGCGTGCGCATCCAGGATGCGGCCATCGTGGCGGCGGCTCAGCTTTCCAATCGCTACATCACGGATCGTTTCCTGCCCGACAAGGCCATCGATTTGGTTGACGAGGCGGGTAGCCGCCTGCGCATGGAGATCGACTCGAGCCCGGCGGAAATCGACTTACTTGATCGCGTGCTCACTCAGATGCAAATCGAGGAGCAGGCGCTCATGAAGGAGGACGACGAGCTTTCCAAGCAGCGTCTCGAGGAGTTGCGCGGCCAGATTGCCGAGCAACAGCAAGAACTCGACAAGCTGCGCGCCGAGTGGTCCAACCAGAAGGACGCCATCAATCGCGTGCGCGAGATCAAAGCGGAGATAGACCAGGCGCAAAATGACGAGGATCGTTGCACGCGCGAGGGCGACCTCGTGGCGGCATCCGAGATCCGCTTCGGCAGGATTCCGCAACTCAAGGCGGAACTTGAGGAGGCAACGGCCGTGCTCGAGGCGTCCCAGGACGATGACAGTATCCTCAAGGAAGAGGTTACTGCCGAGGACATCGCCGATGTCGTGAGCAGCTGGACGGGTGTGCCCGTGAGCAAGATGATGGAAGGCGAGATGGCCAAGCTCGTCAACCTCGAGGACACCCTGCATGGGCGCGTCATCGGTCAGGAAGAGGCCGTGCATGCGGTTGCCGGTGCCATCAGACGCAGCCGTAGCGGTCTGGCCGATCCAGATCGTCCCATTGGCAGCTTCCTGTTCCTCGGCCCCACGGGCGTGGGCAAGACCGAGCTCACCAAGGCACTTGCCGAGGCGCTCTTCGATGACGAGCGCGCGATGGTGCGCATCGACATGTCCGAGTACATGGAGAAGTTCAGCGTTCAGCGTCTCATCGGTGCGCCTCCGGGATACGTCGGATACGAGGAAGGCGGCCAGCTCACCGAGGCGGTGCGCAGGCATCCCTACTCGGTCATCCTACTCGACGAGATCGAGAAGGCGCATCCGGACGTGTTCAACGTGCTTCTGCAGGTTCTCGACGATGGGCGCCTGACCGACGGCCAGGGTCGTGTCGTGAGCTTCAAGAACGCGATCATCATCATGACGAGCAACCTGGGATCGCAGTTCATCCAGGAGTTCATGGAGACGGGCGACAAGGACGCGATGGACAACGCCATCCAGACGGCGCTGCGCCAGTCCTTCAGGCCCGAGTTCCTCAACCGTATCGACGAGATCATCACGTTCACCTCGCTCGATATGGAGCACCTCGAGAAGATCGTCGACCTGCAGCTCGAGAAGGTGCGCCAGCGCCTGGCCGAGCGCCGCATCTCGCTCGAGCTCACGCCTGCCGTGCTGGAGCGTCTGTCGCTTGATGGTTTCGATCCGCTCTTCGGTGCACGTCCGCTCAAGCGTCTCATCCAACATGAGATCGTCGATCGTGTGGCCAACGAGATGGTTTCGGGCCACTTGCAGGAGGGCGATACCATCACCATCGACCTCGACGAGAACGGGGATTACACCGTGACGATCGGGGAGTAGCGGCACGCCAAGATGTGCACATCCTATGTAGAAGGGGAGCCAGTTCGCATGACTGGCTCCCTTTTTCGTGCACGGACATTCTTTACTGTTATCATCGAGCGCATGGAAGAGACGCAACAGCCCACGCAGCCCATACAGGGACTCACCACAGCAGAGGTTAACGAGCGTGTCGCCGCCGGCAAGGTCAACGAAAACGCCGACGTGCACACCCGCAGCATCCCACGCATCGTGCGTGACAACATCTGCACGCTCTTCAACTTGGTCAACATCATCCTCGCCATAGCGATCTTCTGGACGGGCTCGTATCGCAATCTCCTGTTCATGGCGATCATCATCTGCAATATCGCCATCGGCATCTACCAGGAAGTGCGAAGCAAGCTCACCATCGACCGCCTCTCGGTCATCACCTCATCCAAGGCGCACGTCATCCGCGATGGCAATCGCATGAACATCATGCTCGACCAGATCGTGCTCGATGATGTCATCGTGCTCGAGCGTGGCGATCAGGTTCCCTCGGACTGCAAGGTCATCGAGGGGTCGTGCAGCGCCAACGAGAGCCTTCTCACCGGCGAGGCCGACCTCGTGCCCAAGAAGATCGGCGATGAGCTCTATTCGGGCAGCTTCATAAGCTCCGGCTCCTGCATAGCCCGTGTCACGGCCGTCGGTGCCGACAATTACGCGACCAAGATCAACAACGAGGCCAAGGTCTATCGCAAGGTGCGCTCCGATATCATGGAGTCGCTGCGCAAGATCATCAAGTTCGTCACCGTGCTCATCGTTCCCCTAGGTGCCGCGCTCATCATCAAGGAATGCTGGCTCGGCGGCGGAACGATCGACTCGGCGATCCTGCATACCTCGGCTGCGCTCGTCGGCATGATTCCGCAGGGCCTCATACTGCTCACCTCCGCCGTGCTCGCCGTGAGCGTCATCCGCCTCGCGCAACACAAGGTGCTCGTCCAAGAGCTCTACTGCGTCGAGACGCTTGCCCGCGTCGATGTCGTGTGCCTCGACAAGACGGGCACCATCACGACGGGCGAGATGGACGTCGACGAGGTCATTCCCTTCGATGGCGTGCCATATGACGAGGCGCTGCATGCGCTCGTCGCGCTCGATTCGCTCTCGAAGGACGATAACGAGACGGCCAAGGCCATCAAGGCCTACCTCAAGGGGCTCGAAGAGCGTCCCGATGCCCCCAAAGCCGTGCAGGGCACGACGCGCTACGTGCCGTTTTCGTCCGAGCGCAAGTATTCGGGCGTCTGCTACGGCAGCGATGCGGGTAACTACGCCATGGGCGCGGCCGAGTTCGTCTTGAAGGGTTCCGACGAGCTCCCCGACGTGCTCGAGAAGATCGAGCGCCTGGCCGGCGTGCGCCGTGTGCTCGTCCTTGCCAAGGTTGGTGACTTCGACAAGGAAGATGAAATCGTCGGCCCCGTCGAGCCGCTTGCGCTCATCTTCATTCGCGATCGCGTGCGCCCCACGGCTGCCCAGACACTCGATTACTTCAAGCGGCAGGGCGTGCGCATCAACATCATCAGCGGAGACGCGGTCGAGACGGTTTCCAACATTGCTGCCTCCGTGGGCGTGCCCGATGCCGACAAGTGCATCGACATGAGCACGGTGACCACCGAGGAAGAGCTTTACGAGGCCGCGCGCACGTGCCGTGTCTTTGGTCGCGTGAGTCCCGCGCAGAAAAAGCAGCTCGTCGTGGCGTTGCAAGACCAGGGACATACCGTTGCCATGACCGGCGATGGCGTGAACGACGTGCTCGCGCTGCACGCGGCCGATTGCTCCGTGGCCATGGGTACCGGCTCGGATGCCGCCCGCAGCATCGCGCAGCTCGTGCTGCTCGATGACGACTTCGCCTCGATGCCTCCCGTCGTCGCCGAAGGACGCCGTTCGATCAACAACCTCCAGCGTTCGGGCTCGTTGTTCCTGGTCAAGACAATCTTCTCCGTCGTCATGTCGCTCATGTTCATCTTCATCGTGAGCTACAACTACCCCTTCGTGACCATCCAGCTCACGCTCATCGACGCCTTTACCGTAGGCCTGCCTTCGTTCGTGCTCGCGCTCGAGCCCAATCACGACCTCATACGCGGCGAGTTCTTGCGTAACGTCATCACACGCGCCATACCGGGCGCCATCTGCGTCATCACCTCGGTCGTCATCGCCGTGGTCTTCAGCGCCATCACGGGCCTTTCGCAAGACCAGTTCTCGACGCTATGCGTTCTCCTCACCTGCGTATCGGGTGTCAATCTCGTCATACGCCTCTCGATTCCCTTCAACTACATTCGCGTGGCCTTGCTCGTCGTCATTCTCGCGGGTCTCATACTCGGCATCTTCGTCTTCGGTCCCGTCTTCATGCTGGTATCCCTCACGCCCAATATGGTCGTTCTCGCTCTCGTTGTCGCGGTGTTCATCACGGTCCTCTTCAATGTGCTCTTTAACATCGCCCTCGGCTACGAGCGACGATATCTCGCCTCTTTCGAGGGCGAATAAAGCCCGCATCTTCCCGGTTGCCGCCTGCTCAAACGGCTATAATCCGCATATTATGTTGCCCCGTTTTCACTGGTCTGATATCACGACCGTTGGTCACTATCTTGGTGTGCTCATCTTGATGACGGGCGCGGCTATGTGCGTGCCTGCGGTCATCGCGCTCGTGTTCGGGGAATTTCGCCAGCTCGGGGCGTTTGTCGCCGGTATCGGCGTATGTCTGACAGTCGGCTCGGCGCTGCGTTTCTTCAGGCCGCGCGGGCTTGACCGTCGCCGTGCATTGCTGCTCGTGGGCTTTGGCTGGATCGCCATCGGCATCGTCTGTGCTGTCCCGTTGCTTCTGTCCGGTTCCTTCGATTCGTGGTTCGACGCGCTCTTCGATTCGGTATCGGCGCTCACCACGACGGGCGTGACGCTCGTGACGGATGTCGATTCGATGAGCTACTCGCAGATCACCTGGCGCACGATCATGTCGTTTGCCGGAGCCCTGACGGTAGTCGTGATTGCCATGTACTCGGGCTTCTTCGGCGAGGGCTCGCGCGTCTTCATGATGGCCGAGCGACGTGACGGCGAGCGCACGCGGGCGCGCATCAGCGAGACCTGCCTTTCGGTTCTGCGCGTGTATGGAACCTTTGCGCTCATCGGTGCGGTCGTCGCCACGGTGATCTGCCTGTTTCTGGGGTTGCATCCAGTTGACGCGATCATGAACGGGTTCTGGCTCGCCATGACCGCCATTGGCACGGGTGGCTTCGTGCCCCATACCTCCGATCTCATCTACTACCATTCGCTGCCGCTGCAGTTCGTGCTGAGCACCCTCATGATTGCCGGTGCGATTAGCTTTGGTGTGTATGCCTATGCGCGCGTCCATCGCTTCGACCAGATCAAGCGCAATGCCGAGCTGCGCGTGTACGCGCTGTGGATTGTGGTGCTTGTCGCCTTCGTGACGTGGATCATGACGCGTGAGGGTTTGTTCACGAGTTTGGGCGGGCTCATGCAAAACGGCCTGACCACCGTCGTCTCGGCGGCGACTACCTGTGGAATGCAGGCGGTGTATCCCGAGCAGATCGGCAGCGCGATAACCGATGGCGTGGTCATTCTCGTCATCGTCGCCATCCTCTTCGGTGCCTGCGCCTACTCTTCGGGCGGCGGCATCAAGTTCGTGCGCATCCTACAGGTGCTACGCTGGATCAAGTACTCGATTCTCGTGCGCCTTGCCCCCGATAACGCGCGCGTGCGCATCAAGTACGAGCATTTCGGGTCCCAGACCCTGAGTCCCGAGGATGCCAAGATCGCGATGACGGTCTTCATCTTGTACCTGGGCACGGCCGCCCTGGGGTCCATGGCGTTCATCGCATACGGAAACGACGCGCTCAACTCGGTCTTCGAGGCCATCAGTTACGTTACCAATTGCGGCATGACGACCGAGATATCGCAGACGGGCCTGCCCCTGGGCCTCAAGATCGTCGCGTTGCTGCTCATGTGGGCCGGACGCGTCGAGTTCATCGCGCTCATCGGTGCCATCGTCGGCATCCTCATCTCGCTGCATCCCGAGAACCTCTTCAGCAACGACAGGTCGCGTGACCTGAGGACGCTCAAGAGCAAAAACCTCGGTGGAACGGCCTGGCGTCGTCGCAAGCGCCAGGAATCCGAGCATCGTGGCAAGACGCTCATCGTGACGGGGGCGCTCGTGCTCGGCCTGGGTTGCCTTGGCGCGGGAGCGCCCGCGGCAACCGCGGCGTCAAGTGGCGCGCAGGTTCCCGCCCAAGACGTCGAATCCCTCAGCAACCCCTCGCCATACTCCTCGGCGGATATCCGCGCGTTGCTCTCCGCTGGTCAGCGTCAGGACGGAAACGATGTCGTCTTCACGGGTGAGGCGACGGGATCGCCCATCATTGCCGATGAGGGCCACGTGTGGGTGAACATGAAGAACAGCGGCGCGATGATCGGCGTCTACATGAGCAACGAGCTTGCCGAGCAGATCACGCATTATGCACGCTATGAGCATACGGGCGATACGATTACCGTCCGAGGCGTCTATCACCTTGCCTGCGCCGAGCATAATGGCGAGCTCGAGGTGCACGCTGATCAGATCGAGATAAACGCCGCCGGTACGAGCTGGACCAATCCCGTCCATCCCGTCTTCTACATAATCGGCATTGTCCTCATCGTCATAGGCATCACCTTGACGCTCGTGCGTCAGTCCATGCACGGGAAGGTGCGCCTCAGGAATCTATTCAAATGGGAGAGAAGCTGACGGGGCACCACGGCGATTCGTCATGGCTATAATAGGTGCCAACGAGAAGGAGAGGCATGAAGGCGGTATTTCAAAGGCGCGTGCAGAAGAAGGGAAGCCCGGCAGTCGGCATGTTCGTCGTGCTCGCTTCGATTTGCGTTTTCCTCGCGTTTCTGGCTGCGGTCACGGTCATCGTGCACTTCATCGTGATGTAGGCGGGCTATCTTGATTACTCGCTTGCACTTGGAAGACTGGCGCATCATCGGCCACTATCTCGGCGTGCTCATCCTGCTCGTCGCGATAGCCATGATTCCGTCGTTCGTCATGTCCCTGTGCCTTTCCGAGTTCTCCACTGCGGTCGATTTCATGCTCTCCATCGGCATCACGGGCGTGGTGGGAAGCATCCTGCTCTTCTCGAAGGTCGAGCTTGTCTCGCTCGATTGGCGCCAATCCCTGGTCATCACCGGGCTTTGCTGGGTCGTCCTATCCGTTTTCGGCGCCTTGCCGCTGTGGATGTCCGGGCACTACGATGGCTATCTCGACGCGTTTTTCGAATCGGTCTCCGCGTTCACGACGACGGGCATGTCGTTATGCGTCGACGTGGATCACATGGCCCTGTCGCTTTCGGTCTGGCGTTGCACCATGCATCTCATAGGGGGTATCGGCGTCGTCGTCATCGCGCTTGCACTTGGCGTGTTCGGTACGGGTTCTGCAGCAGCGTCGCTGTATCATGCCGAGGCGCGCATGGGCCAGGTCATGCCCGGCATCAAGCAGACCTCGCAGTTCATCCTCAAACTTGCCGTGGTGATTGTCGCCGTGGGTACGGTCGTCTGCATCATTCCCCTGCTCGTCGTGGGCATCGAGCCCCTGCGTGCGGCTATCAATGGGTTTCTCGTCACGGCGGCCGCCTTCTCGACAGGGGGCATGACGAGCACGGGGTCGGGAATAGTCGCGTTCCATTGCTGGCCCATCGAGGTATTCGCACTCATCCTCGCCGCCTTCGGTTGCATCAACTTCGTGCTTTACGGAGATATTTGGAAAGGCGTTTTCCGCAACTTCTTCAAGGACATCGAGATTCGCACGATATTCATCTGGGTCACCATCCTCGCGGCGCTCATGGCCTTTGCCCTGGCGGGCTCGTATTTCACCACGACGGGAGCAGTGTTGCGTCGTGGCCTGTTTGAGGTGCTCTCCGGTGCCTTCAACCTTGGCTTCTCGACGTTGCAAGGTGGACAGATCCTCTTTGCGATGGGCTCGGGCGCCCTGTTCGTCATCATCTTGTCCATGACGATATGCGGTTCCTCGTCCTCGGCATCCGGCGGCATCAAGGCGCTGCGCATCGGCATCATCGCGCGTTCCGTCGTCCAGGCCGTGCGCGAGGCCCTTGCTCCCGATCGCGCCCGTCCCCGCACCTTCTACTTCCAGAAGGGGCGCCATAGGCTCACGCCCGAGCTCGTCTCCGGGGCGATGATCATCTTCCTGCTCTACATGGTTACCTATGCCGCCGGCGCCATTGCCGGCATTGCCTATGGCTATGAGGCCCTGCCCGCAATCTTCGATTCCGTCTCGGCTGCGTCGAATACGGGGCTTTCGTTGGGTGTCGCCTCGCCAGGCATGCCCAATGGCCTCGAGATCATCTACATCTTCGAAATGTGGCTCGGACGTCTCGAGTTCATCGCGATCCTCGCGATGGTCGTCGAGATGCTCGCCTTCCTCATTCCGCACAGGCGTTCGAAGTGGGTGCGGAGGAAAAAGTGAGCAGGCGCATGACACTTGGGGTTGCTTTCGCGTTCATCATGGCCTTTGCATGCATGATGGCGCCCGCCATTGCCGCACCGCAAGACACTGCGAACAGCAGCAGCGGCAGCATGCTCGAGATCGGATCGCTGTCCGACCGCTTCGAGTCTCTCGACAAGCTCGGTAACTCCCTGACTGACGAGGAAAGCGTCGTCATCGAAACGCGCGTGGGCGTGCTCGTGTCCACGAACCGCGCTCTCAACGACAGCGAGGTGAGCTTCACGGGCGAGGCTGTCGGAGATATCGTGAACGCGGGCGAAGGCTACAAGTGGGTCAACATCAGCGGTACTTCCAACGCGGTGATCAGCGTCTACATGCCCGATGATCTGGCCAAGCTCATCCAGAACGTGGGCGATTATCACGAGACGGGCACTTCGCTCAAGGTTGTCGGCACCTATCATGTTGCCTGTCCGGAGCACGAGGGCGAGCTTGACGTGCACGCATCTGCCGCCGAGGTAACGGACAACGGCGGCCCCGTAACTCACATGGTCGTCCCCGGGCGTCTTGCGGCAGCTCTGGCGCTCTGCGTTGTCGCCGGCCTGCTGCTCATGCTCTACCTGCTGGGCAGGCGCTATCTTCAGAGAAAGGCGCAATCTTGATTCCCTTCGATCGTCTTGCCTACCGCGCCTCGATGCGCGAGGCGTTCGAGAGTGCCAATGCCGAGCTCGAGCAGCAGGGAAAGCCCTGTGAACCGGGCTGCGTCATATCGCTTGACCGCGGGTACCCGCTCGTGCGCACACCTGGTTTCGAGGGTCGAGCCGAGCTCGCGACCTCCATCAAGAAGAGCGAGGACAGCATCGTTGCGGTAGGGGATTGGGTTGCGCTTCATCATCCGCACGCCCATGAGAAGGCCGTCATCGAGCGCGTCTTGCCAAGGCTCAACGAAATCGCGCGCGTCAAGCGCATCGGCCGCGAGCGCCAACCGCGTCGCCAGGTCCTCGCGGCCAACGTCGACATCGTCCTCATCTGCCAGTCGCTTACCGGTGATGGCGTGGACGAGGGGTTACTCGTGCGACAGATGGTGGCGGTTGCCGGTTGCAAGGCGGCGCCTGTTTTCGTGCTCACGAAGGGCGACATGGCAGACGATGTGGCAATCGAGGCGACGTGCGAGCGCATCAAGCGCATTGCGCCCGATGTGCCCCTCTTTGTCGTCTCCGTCGATGACGAGGCGTCCATCGACGAGCTGCGCAGCGTCTTCTCGCCGTTCACGACGGGGCTTTTGCTTGGCGAGAGCGGAGTCGGCAAGTCGTCGCTCGTCAACGCGCTGCTAGGCGAGGAGACCCTCGAGACGGGTGATGTGCGCGCATCGGATGACAAGGGGCGTCACACGACGGTCGCGCGCCGCATGATTCCGCTACCGCATGGTGGGCTCATCATTGATGCACCGGGGTTACGCACCTTGCAGATCCTCGACATGGAGACGAGTCTCAAGCGCGCTTTCGCCGACATCGCTCAGGCATCTCTCGGCTGTCGTTTCCGCGACTGCACGCATGGTGACGAGCCAGGTTGTGCGGTGCGTGGTATCGTGACGCCCGAGCGCCTCGAAGCGTACCGAAAGCTTCTTTCGAGCGGTCGTTAGTGCTACATTATGCAAACACGTCTCGAGATGGCCATCTGAGTGGCTAGGTGAACGGAGGGCTCATGAGCAAAAGCGGCAACCTGACCATCGTCCTGCAGGCAGGCGGCGAATCCCGGCGTATGGAGCGC
>CABSKV010000030.1 GCA_902478425.1 uncultured Coriobacteriia bacterium
TATTCGTCGGCAGCGTCAGATGTGTATAAGAGACAGATCTGGACGCCTCGCGCGAGCAGAATCAGATCATCACGCAGGCCAACGCCGCGCTGGACAGCGAGGGCCGGCTGGCGGATGAATACATCACCGTGCGCGCCACCAACGGCGACGTGCTTCAGGCCAGCCGGGACGAAGTGACCCTGATGGACATTTCGCCCAGCCAGATGGTGTCCATTTCCGCCGCGCTGATTCCCTTCCTTGAGCATGATGACGCGAACCGCGCGCTCATGGGCTCGAACATGCAGCGTCAGGCCGTGCCGCTGCTCCGCCCGCAAGCTCCGCTCGTCGGCACCGGCATGGAGCATCGCATCGCCTCTGACTCCGGCGAGCTGCCCCTGGCCAAGCACGCTGGCACCGTCACCTACGTCGATGGTGCGCGCGTCGAGGTCACCGACGAGGACGGCAACGTCGACACCTACACGCTGCCCAAGTTCCAGCGCTCCAACCAGAGCGGTTGCATCAACTATAAGCCGCTCGTGAAGTACGGCGACGAGGTCCACATGGGCGACGCCCTGGCCGATGGTCCCTCCACCGACCACGCCGAGCTTGCCCTGGGTCAGAACCTCATGATCGCCTACATGCCGTGGGAAGGTTACAACTACGAGGACGCAATCATCATCTCCGAGCGCGTCGTCGCCGAGGACCTGCTCACGTCCATCCACATCTCCGAGCACGAGATCGACGCGCGTGATACCAAGCTCGGTCCCGAGGAGATCACCCGCGAAATCCCGAACCTCTCCGAGGACATGCTCGGCAACCTCGATGCCGACGGCGTCATCCGCATCGGTGCCGAAGTGCATCCGGGCGACGTGCTCGTCGGCAAGGTTACGCCCAAGGGCGAGACCGAGCTCACCGCCGAGGAGCGCCTGCTGCGCGCCATCTTCGGCGAGAAGGCCCGCGAGGTTCGCGACACGTCCCTGAAGATGCCGCACGGCGCTTCGGGTCGCGTCATCGGCATCTCGCAGTTCTCGCGTGCTGCCGGCGACGAGCTTCCCCCGGGAATCAACGAGCTCGTGCGCGTGTACGTCGCGCAGAAGCGCAAGGTCCAGCAGGGCGACAAGCTCTCCGGCCGCCACGGCAACAAGGGCGTCATCTCGCTCGTCCTGCCGGTCGAGGACATGCCCTACATGGCAGACGGCACGCCCGTCGACGTCATCCTCAATCCCCTGGGCGTTCCCTCCCGTATGAACGTCGGCCAGCTGCTCGAGAATCACCTCGGCTGGGCCGCGCTCAACGGCTGGAGCGATGATCCGAAGAGCGACGAGCCGGTTGACGGTCCCTTCTTCGTCTCCACGCCGATCTTCGACGGCGCGACCGAGGAAGAGATCTCGGATGCCATCATCAAGGGCAACAGGAACCGCGTGAACAAGGCCAAGAAGCGCTATGGCGACATGTTCTACGAGCCGTTCGTCGCGCAGCTTTCCGCCACGGGCAAGGCCGACCTCTACGACGGTCGCACGGGCGAGAAGTTCCGCGAGCAGATCACCGTGGGCCAGACCTACATGCTCAAGCTCTCGCACATGGTCGACGACAAGATCCATGCCCGCTCGACCGGCCCCTACAGCCTCATCACCCAGCAGCCGCTCGGCGGCAAGGCCCAGTTCGGCGGCCAGCGCTTCGGCGAGATGGAGGTCTGGGCACTGTACGCGTACGGTGCGGGCAGCGTCCTGCAGGAGATCCTCACGGTCAAGTCCGACGACACGGCCGGTCGCGTGAAGGCCTACGAGTCCATCGTCAAGGGCGAGAACATCCCCGCGCCCGAGCTGCCCGAGTCGTTCAAGGTCCTTGTTAAGGAGATGAAGTCGCTCGCGCTCGACGTTGAGCTCATCGGCCGTGACGGCAAGGACGAGACCGACGCGCTCACTGAGACCATCGAGGTGCTCGACGCGTCAAGCGAGGTCGCCGAGGCCGGCAATCCCGGCATCGACCTCAACCTCGATGCGCTCGACATGCTCACTGACGGCATCGCCGAGATGAACGCCAATGCAGCCGACCTCCTGGGCTACCCCGAGGGGGGCGAGGAGCTCATCGGCGGCACCGTTTCCGATGATGGCGACGAGGTGCTGATTGGCGCCGCCACCTCCACGGATGACGACGCGTCCGTCGACGTCGACGAAGGCGTTGCCGGTGGCATCATCACCGAGGACAACCCGCTCCACGACGAGATCGAGGAAGCTGTCGAGGATCAGATCGCCGAGTCCGAGCTCGAAGAGGACCAGGGCGCGTATATCGATGAGGCCGAGGAGCTTCTCGGTGATGCGTCGGCCGATCCCGGCATCGCGATTGACGTAGACGTGGACGAGCAGCCCGAAATGGACGACGACCCTGAGGGAGAGGAGTAGGCCATGACAGTATTTGACGTCAATAACTTTGATGAATTCCACATTGGCCTGGCAAGCGCCGAGAAGATCCGCTCCTGGTCGCACGGTGAGGTCAAGAAGCCCGAAACCATCAACTACCGCACGCTCAAGCCCGAAAAGGACGGCCTGTTCTGCGAGAAGATCTTTGGCCCGACCAAGGACTGGGAGTGCGCCTGCGGCAAGTACAAGCGCATCCGCTTCAAGGGCATCGTCTGCGAGCGTTGCGGCGTCGAGGTGACGCGCGCGAAGGTTCGTCGCGAGCGCATGGGCCACATCGAGCTTGCCGCGCCCGTGAGCCACATCTGGTACTTCAAGGGCAGTCCGAGCCGCCTTGGCTACCTGCTCGACATCTCGCCCAAGGACCTCGAGAAGGTTCTGTACTTCGCGAGCAACATCATCACCTGGGTCGACAAGGAGGCCCTGGCCGAGGACGCAGGCGAGCTCGAGGAAGAGCTGGCCGCGAGCCTCGAGGAGCTCGATTCCGAGCGTGATCGCCTCATCCAGATGACGCGTCACCAGTCGACCGAGTACTTCGACGAAAACGGCGAGCGCGAGTACGACGAGGAAGACCTCATGACTCCGGAAGAGGTCGAGGAGGAAATCGCCGACCTGCGCGAGGAGTTCGAGGAGCGCAAGGACCTGCGCACCGAGGCCTACGAGACCCTCATGCGCATCGAGCCCAAGATGCTCATCTCCGACGAGACGCTCTATCGCGAGCTGCGCCTCAACTACCGTGACTACTTCCGCGGTGGCATGGGCGCCGAGGCCGTGCGCGACCTGCTCGGCGATGTCGATCTCGAGGCCACGGCCGAGGAGCTGCGCGAGACTATCGCGACTGGCAAGGGTCAGAAGCGTGCCAAGGCTGTCAAGCGCCTCAAGGTCGTCGAGGCCTTTATCCGCAGCAACAACGACCCGACGGACATGATCCTCGACGTCATCCCGGTCATCCCGCCCGACCTGCGCCCGATGGTGCAGCTCGACGGTGGCCGCTTTGCCACGAGCGACCTCAACGACCTGTATCGTCGCGTCATCAACCGCAACAACCGCCTCAAGAAGCTGCTCGACCTCTCGGCTCCCGACATCATCGTGAACAACGAGAAGCGCATGCTCCAGGAGGCCGTCGACGCCCTCTTCGACAACGGCCGTCGTGGCCGCCCCGTCGTGGGTCCGGGCAATCGTCCGCTCAAGTCGCTGGCCGACATGCTCAAGGGCAAGCAGGGTCGCTTCCGCCAGAACCTCCTGGGCAAGCGCGTCGACTACTCCGGCCGTTCGGTCATCGTCGTCGGCCCGCAGCTCAAGATTCACCAGTGTGGTCTTCCCAAGCAGATGGCCCTCGAGCTGTTCAAGCCGTTCGTCATGAAGCGCCTGGTCGAGCTCGAGCAGGCCGCCAACATCAAGGCCGCCAAGCGCATGGTCGACCGCGGCGCGTCGCTCGTCTGGGACGTCCTCGAAGAGGTCATCACCGACCATCCCGTGCTGCTCAACCGCGCACCAACCCTGCACCGTCTTGGCATCCAGGCCTTCGAGCCCGTGCTCGTCGAGGGCAAGGCCATCCGTCTGCACCCGCTCGTCTGCACCGCATTCAACGCGGACTTCGATGGTGACCAGATGGCCGTGCACGTGCCGCTGTCGAGCGAGGCGCAGGCCGAGGCCCGCGTGCTCATGCTGAGCTCCAACAACATCAAGTCGCCGGCACACGGCAAGCCGCTCACCATCCCGACGCAGGACATGATCATCGGCATCTACTACCTCACCGCCGCACGCGACGGCTTCGAGGGCGAGGGCCGCAGCTTCATGGACTTCAAGGATGCGCAGAACGCCTACGATGCCCGTGCTGACGTCGACCTGCAGGCCAAGATCTTCGTGCGCCTCAAGTACGACACCAAGGTCGAGACTTCCTACGGCGTCTACGAGGAGAAGAAGGCCGGCGAGCGCATCGAGACGACGATCGGTCGCATCATCTTCAACAGCGTGCTTCCCAAGGATCATGCCTTCATCAACCACGGCATGGACAAGAAGGAAGTCGGCCGCCTCATCGAGGATTGCGCCAACACCTACAAGACGCCCGAGATGATGCAAATCCTCGACGGCCTCAAGGCCCTGGGCTTCCACTACGCGACGCGCGCCGGCGTTACCGTGTCCGTCTACGATGCGACGATTCCGCCGAACAAGGCAGACATCCTCGCCGAGGCCGACAAGAAGGTCGCCGCAGTCGAGGAAGACTACGAGATGGGCTTCATGAGCGCCGACGAGCGCCATCGCCAGATCGTCGAGATCTGGACCGTTGCCAACGAGGACGTCGGCAACGCGATGGCCGACAACTTCGACCACTTCAACCCGATCTACATGATGGCCTTCTCCGGTGCTCGCGGTAACATCAAGCAGATTCGCCAGCTCGCCGGTATGCGTGGCCTCATGGCAGACCCGAAGGGTGAGATCATCGACCGCCCGATTAAGGCAAACTTCCGCGAGGGCCTCACCGTTCTCGAGTACTTCGTCTCGACGCATGGCTCTCGAAAGGGTATGGCCGACACCGCGCTTCGTACCGCCGACTCGGGTTACCTGACCCGTCGTCTGGTCGATGTCGCGCAAGACGTCATCATCCACGAGGAGGATTGCGGCACGAGCGATGGCATCGAGCAGGCGGTCATCAACCGCAAGGATGAGCCTGATACCAACCTCATCGGTCGCTGCCTGGCTGCCGATGCCGTTGACCCCGCCACGGGCGAGGTTCTGATTGGCGCAGGCGATTACATCGAGACGAACGAGGAACTCGATAAGCTCGCCAACGCCGGCATCGAGAGCGTCAAGATCCGCAGCCTCATGACCTGTCATGCGCATTCGGGCGTGTGCCAGAAGTGCTACGGCTTCGACTTGGCCGCCGGTCGCCCGGTCAACCTGGGCACGGCTGCCGGCATCATCGCCGCGCAGTCCATCGGCGAGCCGGGCACCCAGCTCACGATGCGCACCTTCCACTCCGGCGGTGTTGCGGGCGAGGACATCACGCAGGGTCTTCCGCGTGTCACCGAGCTTTTCGAGGCACGCAAGCCCAAGGGCCTCGCCATCCTGGCCGAGATCTCCGGCACGCTGCAGATTTCCGCGACCAAGGACAGCCGTACGCTCACCATCCACAACGAGGATGGCGAGGTGCGCGAATACCAGACGGGCGCACGTGCGCAGCTCATGCCGGGTGTCTCCGACATGTGCACCGTCGAGGTCGGTCAGCAGCTTACCAAGGGTTCCATCGACCCGCATGAACTGTTGCGCCTTACCGACGTCAATACGACGCTGCGCTACATCGTCGACCAGGTCCAGGATGTGTACACGTCCCAGGGCGTTGACATCAACGACAAGCACGTCGAGGTCATCGCGCGTCAGATGCTGCGCAAGGTGACGGTCACCGATCCGGGTAGCTCCAAGTTCCTGCCGGGCGCCCAGGTCAATCGCTACGAGTTCGAGGAGGAAGTCGACCGCATCATGCTCGAGGGCGGCGACGTGCCCACCGCGCGTCCGCTCATCCTCGGCATCACGAAGGCTTCGCTGGCCACGGATTCGTTCCTGTCGGCCGCCTCGTTCCAGGAGACTACCAAGGTACTGACCGATGCCGCTATCGAGGGCAAGGTCGACAAGCTCCAGGGCCTCAAGGAAAACGTCATCATCGGCAAGCCCATCCCCGCGGGTACCGGCCTCAAGCGCTATCGCGACCTGCAGCTCACCTACAAGGGCGAGCGCATCGACCGCAGCAGCTCGAGTGCCGACCGCCTGCCTGACTGGGCTCCCGAGGAGCTTCGCGAGACCGAGAGTTTGCTGCCGCAGCCGCAGGAGTGGGCGCTCAACGGCGAGGACTATCTGGGTGGCGCGCCGGGCGACATGGCCATGTTCCTCAACGGTGGCTACTTTGGTGGCCGTGGACCGCAGCTTGCCCCCGAGCTCGCCAAGCTCTATCTCTTCGACGATCTGGGCGTCAGCCAGCGCTGGGCTAACAAGTTCAGCGAGGCGGGCATCGAGATGGTCGGCGACCTGGTCGGCAAGACCGAGGACGAGCTGTTCCGCATCGAGGGCATTGGCGTCAAGGCAATCGAGGAGCTCAGGGCCGGACTCGAGGCTCGAGACCTGCTCTACATCCTCGACGACCCGAAGAAGAGCGACGAGCCGGATGCCTCGCAGCTGCTCGAAATGCTGTTCTCGCCGGAGGACGCGATGTACATGGGCGCCGAAGTGCCCCAGTCCTACAGCGCCGACCCCGACGACTTCATCAGCACGGCACCGCAGCGTCACTCGTCTTCCGACGATGCCGCGCTCGATGAGCTGCTGAGCGGTCTGGCCGATTCCGGCTTCGGCATCACGGACGAGGAAACCGAGAAGATCGACCCGTTCGATG
Organism: uncultured Coriobacteriia bacterium; assembly: GCA_902478425.1. GTDB lineage: Bacteria > Actinomycetota > Coriobacteriia > Coriobacteriales > QAMH01 > QAMH01. Next base: position 6,781 of record CABSKV010000030.1, read on the forward strand.
ACGACGCGCTGATTGGCTAGGAGAGTCAAGAACTTTTTTCTCGCCATGTGCGAATGCGAAACCCCCGGTTTTTGTGACCGGGGGTTTCTTTTGTGAAGCAGCTGTGAAAAAGTATAGACACACCCGGACGCGTGGCGTTTGACAGCCTTGGGTTAGACGGGTAGTCTACCGCCTTGCGCTTTTGAAACCTGCAAAAGCACCACTACGGTAAACCGGTAGCAAAACGAAAGGAACTACATTGCCTACCATTAATCAGTTGGTCCGCAAGGGCCGCGCGAAGGCAGTCGACAAGTCGAAGTCGCCCGCCCTCAAGGGCAACCCCCAGAAGCGTGGGGTTTGCACGCGCGTCTACACCGCAACCCCCAAGAAGCCGAATTCGGCTCTTCGCAAGGTTGCCCGTGTCCGTCTTGTCAACGGCATGGAAGTCACCGCTTACATCCCCGGCATTGGCCACAACCTGCAGGAGCACTCGATGGTGCTCATCCGTGGCGGCCGTGTTAAGGACCTTCCCGGTGTCCGCTACAAGATCATCCGCGGTACGCTCGATACCGCTTCCGTGTCCGACCGTGCTCAGGCCCGTAGCCGCTACGGCGCCAAGAAGCCCAAGAACTAAAGAAGGGGGAGATTGAGAAATGCCACGTCGTTCAGCTGCAGTGCGCCGCGAGATTACTCCGGACGCCGTATACAACAATCGTCTCGTCACGCAGCTCATCAACAAGATCCTGCTCGACGGCAAGCGCTCGACTGCCGAGAGCATCGTCTACGGTGCGTTTGACATCGTCGAGGCCAAGACCGGCGAAGATCCCCTGAGCGTCTTCAAGAAGGCCATGGACAACGTCCGTCCGACCGTCGAGGTCAAGCCCCGTCGTGTTGGCGGTGCCACGTACCAGGTTCCCACCGAGGTCAACTCCCGTCGCGCCACGACGCTCGCCATCCGCTGGATCGTCGGCTACTCGCGCGACCGCAAGGAGCGCAGCATGGCCGAGCGCCTCGCAAACGAGATCATGGACGCTTCCAATGGTCTGGGCGCATCCGTCAAGAAGCGCGAAGATGTCTACAAGATGGCCGAATCCAATCGCGCCTTCTCTCACTATCGCTGGTAGGAGGTATACACAATGGCAACGAAGAAGACTCCGCTTGAGGATACCCGCAACATCGGCATCATGGCCCACATCGATGCCGGCAAGACCACCACGACCGAGCGCATCCTCTACTACACGGGCAAGACCCACAAGATCGGCGAGGTCCACGACGGCGCTGCTACGATGGACTGGATGGTCCAGGAGCAGGAGCGCGGCGTAACGATCACCTCTGCTGCCACCACGTGCTTCTGGGACAAGGATGGCAAGACCTACCGCATCCAGATCATCGACACCCCGGGCCACGTTGACTTCACCTCCGAGGTCGAGCGCTCCCTGCGCGTCCTCGACGGTGCCGTCGCCGTGTTCGATGCCGTCGCCGGCGTTCAGCCGCAGTCCGAGACGGTGTGGCGTCAGGCCTCCCGCTACGAGGTTCCCCGCATCGCCTTCATCAACAAGTACGACCGCATCGGTGCCAACTACTTCCACGCCATCGACACCATGAGGGATCGCCTGGGTGCACATGCCATCGCGGCTCAGGTCCCGATGGGCGAGGAAGACCACTTCTGGGGCGTCATCGACCTCGTCACCATGACCGCATGGGACTTCAAGGCCGATGACAAGGGCATGACCTACCCCGAGCCGATGGACGCCATCCCCGACGAGTTCGTTGACATCGTCGAGGAGCGTCGCGCCGAGCTGCTCGAGGCTGCTGCCGACTACAATGACGAGCTCATGGAGCTCGTCCTCATGGACGAGGAGGTCCCCGTCGACCTGCTCAAGACGGCCCTGCGCGCTGGCGTGCTCGCCAACGACCTCAACCTCGTGTTCGTGGGTTCCGCCTACAAGAACAAGGGCGTCCAGGAGCTGCTCGACGCCGTCGTCGACTACCTGCCCAGCCCGCTCGACATCCCCGCCATCACGGGCATCAACCCCGACACGGGTGCCGAGGAGGAGCGCAAGCCGTCCAACAAGGACCCGTTTGCCTCCCTGGCGTTCAAGATCATGACCGATCCGTACGTCGGCAAGCTCACCTACCTGCGCGTGTACTCGGGTCGCCTCGATTCCGGCTCCTACGTCATCAACGCCAACAACGGCAAGAAGGAGCGCATCGGCCGTATTCTCGAGATGCACTCCAACGAGCAGCATGATGTCGACTATTGCTCCACGGGCGACATCGTCGCCGCCGTCGGCCTCAAGAACACCACGACCGGCGAGTCCCTGTGCGACGAGGATCATCCCATCATCCTTGAGTCCATGGAGTTCCCCGATCCCGTTATCGACATCGCCGTCGAGCCCAAGACCAAGGCCGAGCAGGACAAGCTCGCCATGGGTCTGCAGAAGCTCGCCGAGGAGGACCCGACCTTCCAGGTCCACACCGACGAGGAGACCGGCCAGACCATCATCGCCGGCATGGGCGAGCTGCACCTCGAGATCATCATCGACCGCCTGACCCGCGAGTTCAAGGTCGAGGCTAACGTCGGCAAGCCGCGCGTTGCCTACCGCGAGAAGCCGGGTCACGAGGTCCTCAACGTCCAGGGCAAGTTCGTGCGCCAGTCCGGTGGTCGTGGTCAGTACGGCGACGCCATCATCAACATGCGTCCGGGCGAGCCTGGCTCCGGCTTCACCTTCGAGAACAAGATCGTCGGCGGTGCGATTCCCAAGGAATACATCCCGTCCGTCGAGAAGGGTATCGAAGAGGCCCTGCAGAGCGGCGTCATCGCCGGTTACCCCGTCCTCGACGTTGCCGTCGAGCTCGTCGATGGCTCCTACCACGATGTCGACTCCTCCGAGGCTGCGTTTAAGGTCGCCGGCTCCATGGCCATCAAGGAGGCCCTGCGCAAGTCCGATCCGATCCTGCTCGAGCCTGTCGAGAGCGTCGAGGTCGAGACGCCCAAGGAGTACATGGGCGACGTCATGGGCAACCTGAACTCCCGCCGTGGTCAGATTCAGGGTCAGGAGGAGCGAGGCATGGCCACCGCCATCACCGCGCTCGTCCCGCTGTCCGAGATGTTCGGCTACGCAACCGACCTGCGTTCTGCTACGCAGGGCCGTGCGTCCTACAACATGCAGTTCGACTCCTATCGTCCCGTTCCCAAGAGCGTGTCCGAGGAGATCATCAAGAAGGCTGGCGGCAGCGCTGAGTAGCGCGAATCCGCTTGATATATGGAGGTTTGAGTTAAGTGGCCAACAAGAAGCAAAAGATTCGCATCAGGCTCAAGGGCTACGATCACGAGATCGTCGACAAGTCGACCAAGCTCATCGTCGAGACCGCAGCCAAGACCGGTGCGCGCATCAGCGGCCCGATTCCGCTGCCGACCGAGCGTAACCTGTACACCGTCATCCGCTCGCCGCACGTCAACAAGGACTCGCGTGAGCAGTTCGAGATGCGCACGCACAAGCGCCTCATCGACATCCTCGACCCGACGCCCAACACCGTCGACTCGCTCATGCGCCTCGACCTGCCGGCCGGCGTCGACATCGAGATCAAGCTCTAGGAAGCTGGCGAGTGCCCAACGCGCGAGCGCGGGGCGCCCGAGTCGCCAAGCGGCTATCGAGGGGAGCGTCTGCAGGGAAACCTGCGGCGCTCTCTTTTTTTGTGGTTGGGAAGGGGGAAGCAAAACTGCGATGGTACATTGCCGTTGTTTGCTCCCTACCTGCAGTCGACTGCATACCATTGCCAAAAGAAAGGAGCCCCGAGAGGCTCCTTTTTGAAGATCGCGTTTCCACGTGCGTTTTTCCTTGGCGCGATTGTACTTCGTGTCGCCGTGCACGCCATGTCCGCATGCGAAGGCGTTGTAGTACGGCTTGCGCGCGAGCGTTGCCTCTTCGGCGCTTTGCCGCCAGACGATGTCGCCCTTCGGTACGCGATTGCGCTTGTTGCCTGTGCGCTTGCCATGCTTCTTCGACATCAGCCTCACCTCCTTTGTTTGCCATTTGGGATGATGCCTTTGCATTATATCGCCGCATGCCTTATCGCGAGCCAAACGCTCCTGACACCTCGGCATAGTCGATGCCCTTCGTCTCGGCTATCTGCTCGAAGAGCTCGTCGCAGTCGAGAACCTTGATCGATGAGCACGCGAAGCCGTCCTTATCACGTGTGATGATGGCATCGGCCTTGACCTTGAGCGCTGTCTGGAACACGAAGGCGTCCTCGAGATCTTCGAAGGCGCAACGCGCAACGCAATCGTAGTCGTCGTCATCCGTCGCGTAGATGTGCAGCATCTTCCTGAGCGCGAGCATGGTCTCCTGCACGTAGCCTGCCAGCGCGGGCTTGCCTCCGTCGCTCATGACATAAATTAGGTCGCTGATTTGCGAGGTGCCAATCCACAGCTCGAACTCGTTGATATACCCCAGCGCCATGAGGAGCTCCGCCCTGACGTTGAAGGGCTCTCGCTTGGCGAGGTAATCGATGAGGATGTTCGTGTCGACAACGAAGCGGGTGCCAGCAAGCATCTATTTCACGCTTTCATCGCTTGGAACGAAGCCGCGCCCCGCGAGTTTGCTGCGCTTTATCTCCGCGTCGCTCATATGGGTGAAGCTGTTTTGCCGGGGGACGCTCTGGACGAAGGCGAGTGCCTCGTGCAGCTGCGTGTTGTTTACCGGCTTGGCCGATACGCTCTCGAAGGGAGTCGAGTTCTGTGCGATGAGGTAATCATAGAGCTGATTGATGGCCTGCGATGCGCTCATGCCCAGTGAATTGAGCACGCTGTTGCCCGCTCGCTTCTTCGCCTGCGACATCCTTCCCGTGACCATTGCGTCTGCCATGATGGCTCCAATCGTTGTATGTACAACATTCAGTATAGCACGTTCACAGGACGTAAGTTTCTTCCGTACCCGGCCATCGCTGCGATACTCGCACCCTCCCAAAATACTTCTGGCTTTCGCCCTACAAGTGGGGTAGGATAGGAAAGCTGTGCGCTCACGGGCGTACTGTGTCTATCTCCTGGCGCAAATCTCACGTGCAAAGGGAGGAGGCTCGAAGCCGCGATCCGCTGAGAGAAAGCCAGATGCTTTCCGCCTCAAGATCGCCTGACAGTAAGGTTGGTAATGGTCAACACGATTCTCGGCCGCAAGCTGGGCATGACGCAAGTCTGGGGCGAAGACGACACCATCGTCCCCGTGACCGTCATCCAGGCTGGCCCCTGCGTTATCTCGCAGGTCAAGACCACCGAGACCGATGGCTACGAGGCCGTCCAGATCGGTTTTGGTGACATCAAGGAAAAGAAGGTCAACAAGCCCATGCAGGGCCACTTCGCCAAGGCAGGCGTAGCTCCTATGCGCTACCTGCGCGAGGTCCGCGTCGAGGATGCCTCCGAGCATGCAGTCGGTGACACGCTCACCGTCGAGGCGTTCAACGATGTCGACAAGGTCGACGTCACTGGCGTGAGCAAGGGCAAGGGTTTCGCCGGCGTCATCAAGCGCTACGGTTTTGCTGGCGGTCCCGGTGGCCACGGTCACCACTTCCACCGCGCTCCCGGTTCGGTGGGCATGTGCGCGTATCCCGCGCGCGTTCTCAAGGGTCTGCGTCTTCCCGGCCACATGGGCTGCGACCGCGTCACGGTCCGCAACCTCAAGCTGGTGCGCGTGGACGAGGAGAACAATCTTCTGCTGGTTAAGGGTGCCGTTCCCGGTGGCAAGGGCGCTCTCGTTCAGATCCGCATGGCTTAGAGGAGGGCAGATCAATGGCACAAATCAAGATCACTGACTCCGCTGGCAAGTCTGCGGGCACGATCGAGGTCCCCGATGGCATCTTCGCCATCGAGCCCAACGGCGCATGCATCCATCAGGTTGTTCGCAGCCAGATGGCAGCTCGTCGCCAGGGTACGCACGACACCAAGACGCGTGGTCAGGTTTCCGGCGGTGGCCGCAAGCCGTTCCGTCAGAAGGGCACCGGCCGTGCTCGCCAGGGCACGACGCGCGCCGCGCAGTTCCGTCATGGTGGCGTTGTCTTTGGCCCGCATCCCCGTTCCTATGCGTTCCGCGTGAACAACAAGGTCGTCAAGCTCGCCATGGCCTCCGTGCTTTCCGGCAAGCTCGCGGCAGACGAGCTCTTCGTCGTCGACAGCTTCAACTTCGACAAGCCCTCGACCAAGGCTGCTGCCAAGGCCCTCGAGGCCCTCGGTTGCAAGGGTCGCGTCACCGTCGTCGTCAATGACGAGGACGTCAACTCGTTCCTTTCCTTCCGCAACCTCGAGAAGGTTCGCGTCATCGGCGCTTCCGAGTCCAACACCTACGACCTGCTCGACAACGGGTCTCTGGTCATGACCAAGGACGCCGTCGAGTATGTTCAGGAGGTGCTGAGCTAATGGAGGCACGTCAGATCATCATTCGCCCGATCATCACCGAGCGTTCGTTCGACATGCAGGACTTCAACCGCTACACGTTCGAGGTCGCCAAGACTGCCAGTAAGATCGAGATTGCCAAGGCAATCGAGGAGATCTTCAACGTGCACGTCACGAAGGTGAACACCGCCAACGTGAAGTCCAAGCCCAAGCGTCAGCGCTACGTTCAGGGTCGCACGCGTACCTGGAAGAAGGCCATTGTCACGCTCGCCGAGGGTGACAAGATCGAGCTGTTCGCAAGCCAGGATTAATCGGTTACTGGGTCTCCCATCTGGTGCGGGGAGGCTTTAAGGGTGTCGAGCGCTCGATGTGGAGCCACCCGGCACCGTGGTAAGTCCGGAGTCGACAACCGTATGGAGGTGCACCGCCTCCGTTCCCATAGCGGTTGAGCGGCCATCGGAGCAAAGGAGTTAGTTCATGGGAGTAAGGAAGTACAAGCCGTCTTCCCCGGGACGTCGTTTCCAGACGGTCTCTGATTTCGCAGAGATCACGACGACGACCCCCGAGAAGTCGCTGCTGGAGCCGTTGCCCAAGAAGGCCGGCCGCAATAACTATGGTCGCATCACGACCCGTCACCAGGGTGGCGGTCACAAGCGCAAGTATCGCAAGATCGACTTCAAGCGTCGCAAGGATGGCATCCCGGCCAAGGTCGCGTCCATCGAGTACGACCCGAATCGTTCCGCGCGCATCGCGCTGCTCAACTATGCAGATGGTGCCAAGGCATACATCCTGCAGCCCAAGGGCCTGAAGGTCGGCGACGTCGTCGAATCCGGTCCCGAGGCCGACATCAAGCCGGGCAACGCCCTGCCGCTGGCCAACATCCCCGTCGGCACGCTCGTGCATGCCGTCGAGTTCCAGCCGGGCAAGGGTGCCGCCATGGCCCGTAGCGCCGGCACGAGCATCCAGCTCATGGGCAAGGAGGGCGGCTACGCCATCCTGCGCATGCCGAGCTCCGAGATGCGCCGCGTGCTGCTCGACTGCCGCGCCACCGTCGGCGAGGTCGGCAACGCCGAGCACTCCAACATCCGCATCGGCAAGGCCGGTCGCAAGCGTTGGATGGGCGTGCGTCCCACCGTCCGCGGTACCGTCATGAACCCCGTCGATCACCCGCATGGTGGTGGCGAGGGCAAGAACAAGTCCGCCGGTCGTCATCCGGTTACCCCGTGGGGCGTTCCCACCAAGGGTCATCGTACGCGTAACCCCAAGAAGGCGTCGGGTAGGCTCATCATCCGTCGTCGCAAGAAGTAATCGAAGGAGATAACCGTGAGTAGAAGTCTCAAGAAGGGCCCCTACGTGGAGCCGCGCCTCCTCGAGCGCATCATTGCGATGAACGAGGCTGGCGAGAAGAACGTCATCAAGACCTGGAGCCGTTCTTCGACGATCTTCCCCGAGATGGTGGGTCACACCATCGCCGTGCACGATGGTCGTCGTCACGTCCCCGTCTATGTCACCGAGTCGATGGTCGGACACAAGCTGGGCGAGTTCTCCCCGTCCCGCACGTTCCGCGCCCATAAGAAGGATTAGGAGGAGCGCAAATGCAAGCTAAAGCTGTTGCAAAGTACGTGCGCGTTTCTCCGCGCAAGGCGCGCATCGTCGTTGACAAGATTCGCGGCAAGGAGGTCGTCGACGCTCTCGACATCCTGCGTTTCAACGAGCGCGCGATTTCCGAGGTCGTCTCCAAGGTCGTCGCATCCGCGGCCGCTAACGCCGAGAGCAAGTACGGCGTGCGCCCGGAGAACCTGGTGGTCAAGGCCGCCTACGTCGACGAGGGTCCGACCATGAAGCGTTACCGCCCGCGCGCCAAGGGCTCCGCAAGCCCCATCATGAAGCGCACGAGCCACATCACCATCATCGTAGCTACGCGAGAGGAGGCGTAAGGGTCATGGGTCAGAAAGTTAAGCCGACAGGCTTCCGCCTCGGCATCACCGAGGATTGGCGCAGCCGCTGGTATGCGGGCAACGATTACGCCGCCACGCTCGAGAACGATCTCAAGCTGCGCAAGTACGTCGAGAAGAAGCTCAGCAATGCCGCCCTTTCTCGCGTGGAGATCGAGCGAGCCGGCGACAAGATCAAGGTCATCATCACGACCGCCCGCCCCGGTATCGTCATCGGCAAGAAGGGCGCCGAGGTCGACGTGCTCCGCAAGGAGCTCGAGAAGATCTCCGGTGGCCATGTGAGCGTTGAGGTCATCGAGGTCAAGCGCCCCGAGCTCGACGCCAACCTCATTGCACAGTCCATCGCCGAGCAGCTCGAGGGACGCGTCGCGTTCCGCCGCGCCATGCGCAAGGCCGTGCAGTCCGCTCGCAAGTCGGGTGCCCAGGGCATCCGCATCCAGTGCTCCGGTCGCCTCGGTGGCGCCGAGATGAGCCGCCGCGAGTGGTACCGCGAGGGCCGCGTGCCCCTGCACACCCTGCGTGCGATGATCGACTACGGCTTTGCCACCGCCCACACCACG
>CABSKV010000031.1 GCA_902478425.1 uncultured Coriobacteriia bacterium
GCTCTACACCGTGCCGCCGGCGACGGTCGAGGCCATCGCGCAGACCAAGGCAAACGGCGGGCGCGTCTTCGCCGTCGGCACCACGTCGGTGCGCTCGCTCGAGAGCGCGGCGGCAAACGGAGAGCTCGCACCCTGCACGCGCGCGGCCACGAGCCTCTACATCCTGCCCGGCTACGAGTTCAAGGTCTGCGATGGCATCATCACCAACTTCCACGTCCCCAAGAGCACGCTCATGATGCTCGTGAGCGCGTTTGCGGGGCGCGATGCGATCATGAACGCCTACGAGTGTGCCAAAGCCAATAATTACCGTTTCTTCAGTTTCGGCGACGCCATGCTGTTACTGTAAACGCCCGTCGATGACGCGGAGAGGAGTTAAGCCGAGGTTTAAGGGAGTGCGCCGTAAAGACCGTGCGGCGAACTATCGAAAGGTGATATAGCATGGGAAGGGGTTGAGCCGAGGTTCAAGGGAGCGCGCCGTAAAGACCGCGAAGCGGGCTGTCGGGAAGCGACCATCGAGGCGAGCCCCTTCCCATGCCATCTAAAATGTAACAAGGAGCTGCACGTGTTCGAGTACGATCTCATAACCACCGACCCGGGGTGCGCAGCGCGCCTGGGCTGCTTGCACACGCCGCATGGCGACGTCGAGACCCCCATCTTCATGCCCGTGGGCACGCAGGCCACTGTCAAGGGCATCACGAACGCCCAGCTCGAGGCGCTGGGCGCGCAGATCATCCTCGCCAACACCTACCACCTCTACCTACGGCCCGGCATCGACATCATCCGCGAAGCCGGCGGCATCCACGGCTTCATGCACTGGAGCCATCCCGTGCTCACCGACAGCGGCGGATTCCAGATCTTCTCGCTCGCCGACACGCTCGAGCTCGATGCCGACGGCGTGAACTTCCGCTCCATCGTCGACGGCTCCAAGCACCGCTGGACGCCCGAGGACAACATGCGCGTGCAGGAGGCCATCGGCGCCGACATCATCATGCAGCTCGACCAGTGCACGCACTATCCCGCCACCAAGGAGGAGGTCGCAGCCGCCGTCGAGCGCAGCGCCAATTGGGCCGCGCGTTGCAAGGCGGCACACACGCGCGAAGACCAGGCGCTATTCGGCATCGTGCAAGGTGGCGTCTTCGAGGACCTGCGCCTCGAGAGCGTGCAGCGCGTGAGCGAGCTCGACCTGCCGGGCTACGGTATCGGCGGTTACTCGGTGGGCGAGGATCACGAGCTCATGCTCGCCCAGCTGGGTGCGGTAGCCGGAGCCTTGCCGGCACACAAGCCGCGCTACCTCATGGGCGTCGGCAACCCCACTACGCTCGTACGCGCGGTGGCGCTCGGCATCGACATGTTCGATTGCGTGCTGCCCACGCGCACGGCGCGCATGGGCACGGCGTTTTCGAGCACGGGCCGCATGAACATGCGCAACGCCAAGTACGCGCGCGACTTCGGGCCGCTCGACGAGCAATGCACGTGCCTGGTGTGCCGCGAGCACACGCGCGCCTACATCCGCCACCTCGTCAAGATAGACGAGATGCTCGGCGGCATCTTGCTCACCATCCACAACCTGCACTTCCTGCTCGACCTCATGCGCCGCGCCCGCGAGGCCATTGCCGCGGGGCAGTACGCCGCCTTCGAGCGCGCATGGATGGAGTCGGAAGCCGCCAACGACTACTAGGGGCAGATGCGCTGCATGTGGTGCAGCTTTTTGCGCGACCGTTCCTACATCGGGAGTTTGAGCTTGTCGTAGCGCTTGAGTACGCAGCTGAGGAGTGCGGCGGCAAAGGCGATGGCGGCCATGATGAAGAAGACCGGTGTGAGCCCCACGGCATCGCCTACCACGCCGAGCAGCGGCTCGCATACGCCGCCGATGCACACCGTCACGCCGTACGAGAGCCCCGAGGCCATGCCGAGGTGCAACGGAATGTAGTCCATGCCGAGCGCGATCGTCGAGGGATGAAAGAGACTCGAGGACATCGAGAGGAACATCGCGATGGCGATGGCAAGGATGACGTTGCCGCTCAGCCCGCAGGCGACGAGCCCGACGCCGAGCGCGATGCAGCAGGTGATCGCGAGGCGAATCGCGCCGAATCTCTCGGCGACCTTGCCTGACACCGCCGTGGCGACGGCGCCGAATATCGCGAACGCCGAGAGCACCATCGAGCTCGCGGCATCGCTTTGGCCGAGGTCGGCGACGAGGAAGAGCGGGATGAAGGCGAGCAGGCCGTAGCTCACGATCGACTTGAGCGAGAGCACGCCCATGACGACGGCGAAGAGCCCCCAGTGCTCGCGTTGCCCGGACTCGATGACGGGATTGTCGCGCGAGGTGCCGAGCGCCTTGAAGCGCCCGTTGAAGGCGAGGAGCACGAGCGCGCAGGGGAGCGCGGGGACGAGGAAGACCCAGGTGCCGGTGAGGCCGAAGAGGCCGACGAAGGTCGCGCACATCAGCGGGCCGACGAAGAAGCCGATGTTGCCGCCGACGGCGAAGATCGACATGCCGGTGCCCTTGTGTTCGCCGGCCGCGAGGTTGGCGAGGCGGCCGCCCTCGGGATGCACGAGCGCGATGCCGATGCCGCTCACCATCGCCGATGCGAGCACGAGCCAGTAGTTTCCCACGAAGCCGATGGCCGCCATGCCGAAGCCGGCGAGAAACACGCCGAGCGCCATGAACCACGGGCAGGGATGGCGGTCTCCGAGCCAGCCGAAGAGCGGCTGGATGATGCCGGAGGCGATGTTGGACGCGAAGAGCAGCATCGTGGCCTCGAGGTAGCTGTAGCCGGCACCGACGACGAGGAAGGGCAGGATGGCCGAGAGCGCTCCCTGGTTGATGTCGGCGCACAGGTGGCCGACCATCGTGAGGTAGTTCGCGAGCTTGTCGCCTTGCGTGCGAGACATACGATGGCCTTAGGCGGGGTCGGCGGAGTTGAGGCGCAGCGCGCAGGCCTGCAGCTCGTCGGCGAGCGCGGGCGTGATGGGCTCGGGGAGCTCGTCACCGGCTTGCAGCGCGGCGTCAAGCACGAGCATGCGGCGCACGAAGGCCTCGTTTTCGGCATCGAACATGCGCAGGCGACGAGCGGCATCGAGACCGGCGTCGATGTCGTTTGATTGCGCGACGCGGCGCAGATGCAGGATGACGAGGTTGACCGAGCCGTGAAAGCGGCGCTCGATGGGGACTTCGGTCTGCGGCATCAGAGCGTGTAGTGCTCCTTGCCCTCGAAGACGTCCATGGCCTCCTCGACATCGTAATCGCCGAGCGTGATGGCGCTGATGGCCTGCGTGAGACGCACGGCCTCGTCGAGCGAGCGCATGTGGATGTTGCGGCCCGTGGCGTTGCCGACGGCGCCGCCCACGTGGATCTGGTCGTAGAGGCTCGAGAGGAACTCGCGGGCATCGGCCTTGGAGCCGCCTGCGCACACGAGGCCCGTGCGGCCGGCAGCGCGGCTCGCGACGGCCAGGAGCTCGGCGCTCGACTTGCCGTCGGCTGCGGCGGGCGGGTTGACCTTGACGAAGTCAGCGCCCAGGCACAGTGCGACGCCAGCAGCGCCGGCGATGAGGTCGGCGGCCTTCTCGTCGGTCACGGCCTCGCCACGCGGATAGATCCAGAGCACGACGAGCAGACCTTCGGCATGCGCCTCGGCGATGAGCTCGCCAGCTTCGGCCAGCATGTTGGCCTCGTACTCGCTACCCAGGTAGATGGTGTAGCCCAGGCCGACGATGTTGACGCCTGCCTCGCGCATCGCGAGCACGGCCTCGAGGTCGTAGAGCTGCGGGGAATACGGATCCTGCTGGGCGGTCTTGACCAGGTTGGTCTTGGAGTTCATCTTCACCAGGTAGTTGATGTTGGGATAATCGCGCGCGTACTGGGCGATGAGACCACGCTGACCGGCCAGAACGCCGATGGTGCCCTGATCGCCGATCTGGAAGAGGTGCTCGGGATCGCCATCTGCCGGGTCGATGCCCTCGCCGTGGAAGTCCTTGTTGAGGTGCTCGATCTTCTGGTCGCAGGCAAAGAGCATGAGGCGGCCCGTGCCGCGCGTGGCAGCCATGTAGTTGTCGAGGTAGAGCTCGACGGTTTCGGGCATGACGTCAGCGGGAACGCGCACGTCCTCACGAGTGATCTGGGGCATCGTGTAGTCCTTTCTTCGGGCGGGTGCATTACCCGCTATTGTATCACGGGAGGCATGGAGAAAAGAAAATGAGACAAGTGCTCAGTCTCGTTGTCTCATTAGCGACGGGTATCTGCAGAAAATGAGACAGAGAGACTGACGCCGTGTCTCATTTCGCGGCGGACGCCCTGTATCATTTTACGGCGGGGTCGACCCAGCCGTTGGTGATGGGCCAGGCACGGTCCTTCGTGAACGAGGTGCCGAGCACGTGCGGCGCGATCGGCTCGCTGCGGCGCTTGTACTCGTTGGCCTGCACCGTCTTAAACACCGTCGCCACGAGCTCGGGGTCGAAGCCGGCCTCGATGGCCTCGGCTGCGCCCATCTCGCCCTCGACATGCGCCTCGAGGAGCTTGTCGAGCTGCTCGTAAGGTGGCAGGCGGTCGATGTCGCGCGCGCCCTCGTAGAGCTCGGCGCTCGGCTCCTTGTCGATGATCGCCTGCGGGATGCGCGTCTCGTGCGTGTTGCGCCATTCGGCAAGCTCGTAGACCTCAGTCTTGTAGATGTCGCCGATGGGGGCGAACGCGCCGGCCGTGTCGCCGTACAGCGTCGAGAAGCCCATCGCGGCCTCGGATTTGTTGCCGCAGTTGAGCATGAGCCAGCCGTGGCTGTTGGCGATCGTCATGAGCTCGACCGTGCGCACGCGCGCCTGGAGGTTCTCGGCGGCAAGGCCGTCGACGGCCCCGCCGCAGAACTCGGCGAGCTCGTCCTCGAAGGCCTTGAGAGGCGTGGCGATGGGGATGACCACGCAGTCTATGCCGAGCTTGCCGGCCAGGTCGCGGGCATCGATGAGCGATGCGTCGCTCGAGTAGGGGCCGGGCTGGGCGACGCCATGGACGTGCGTCGCGCCGAGCGCGTCGACGGCGATGGCGGCCACGACGGAGGAGTCGATGCCGCCGGACAGGCCGATGATGACGTCGGTGAAGCCGTTCTTGTGCACGTAGTCGCGCGTCGCGATGACAAGCGCACGCCAGACGATCTCGCGGATATCGAGCTCGACTGCGGGGCGCTGCTGTACCTCGTGGACGGCGCCGGGGGCCGTGTCGAAGACGAAGAGGTCCTCCTCGTCGATGGGCGAGGCGTGCATGAGGCTGCCATTGGGAGCCGTGACCGTGGAGTTTCCGGCAAAGATGCGCGTGTCGGCGGCACCGCACTGGTTGGCGCTCACGACATGCGCACCGCAGTCGCTGGCAAGCGCGGAGAGGTGGCGTAGGTCGCCGCGAGCGGCGGGGGCGGCCATCGGGTCGCCGAAGGCGTCGTAGTTCATTTCGACGAGGACGTCGACGTTGGGAAGCTCGGTACCCGGCTCGAAGTGGCCGTCGAAGAGCACGGCGATGTTGCAATCGGCGAGCTCGATGACGGGGACGACGTCGCTTTCGAGCAGCGCGGGCGCACCGAGCGACTCGAGCGCGCGCTCTCCGGCGAGGAAGAGCTCGGGGACGATGGCGAGCGTGTCGGCGTCAAGCTCGTTGACGCTCGCGCAGGAGACGAGCGCGGGGATGGGCGAGGCATCGGCAAACGCGTGCAGCTGCTCGTGTGCGTCTTCGATGAAGGTGGGCGAATCGACGAGTCCGCCGATGTGGGCGCCGGTAAGCGAGCCCGCGCCGAAGACGACGAGGTCGGCGTGCGCAAACGCGGCCTGGCGCGCGTAGTCGAGCATCTTTTCCATGTTGCCCGATAGATCGCCGACGCGTGGATTTACCTGTGCAACCGCAATGCGCATATACTGCCCCTTCGTTAGGTGTACGAACTCTAAGGATACCAAATGAGACGGTGTCTCTGAGACAGCGTCCCAAAACGTCGGCGGTTTCGTTGGCTGGCTTTTGAGGCAACGTGCCCGAGTCGTTGTCTCACTCCTTGATGGCTTCGGCGGGGAGATAGCCCTTGACGCTGTCGAAGATGAGGTCCTGGTAGACGACGGCTCCTTCGGGACGCAGGTGCTCGTGGTCATCCCACAGGTACTCGCTCGCATGGCCGCTGCACGCGGAATACCAGTCGACGACGTGTACGTTGTCGTATTTGGTCGCGAACTCGTTGATCATCGCGTTGTTGGCGTCGGTCGCGTACTTCTCGTTGTAGACGTTGACGAGGAAGATCTGCTTTTCGGGCCCCACGAGCTCGTACATCTTGTCGAGCTCATCGGGCTCGAGCACGAAGTTCGTGAAGCAGGCGAAGATCACGCAATCGCCGACGACGCCCTGCGCCTCGTAATCCTTGTAGACGTCGCGCGCCTGCCAGAACCAGCGGCCGATGTAGCTGTCCATGAGCGCGTTCGTGTAATGCGAGTAGAACTCGGCCTCGGAATCGCCCGGCACGGAATCGCCGATGAGCAGCGGGTCGCGTATGCGCGCGAGGCGCTCGGCCTCGGCGAGCTCGGCGGCTTCCTGGTCGGCCTTGGCCTTGAGGTAGTTGGCGGCCGCCACGGCGTTGCCGATGACGCCGTTTTCGGGACCGTAGCTCGGTGGCGTGTCGTAGAGCTGCATGGCCGAGCCTGCCGCCGCGCCCGTGCTCTTGATGGCGTCTTGCGGCACTTGGAACTCGTCGGGAATGAACGCGCAGCCGCCCACGGCGACGGCGAGCGTCAGAAGGCTCGCGAGCGCGGGCGCGATTACGCGCGGCTTGCGCAGCTTGAATCCGTTGCTCCTGCGCTCGCGCCATTTCTGCAGCGCCTTGCCAATCGCGCCGTGGCGTATGGGGTTTTCGACGAAGGTATAGGACAGCGCCGAGGCGGTGAAGGTGATGATGAAGACGGCGAGGACGAACCACCATGCGTAGGGACCGGGGCCATTGAGCGGCTTCAGCAGCAGGATGATGGGGTAGTGCCACAGGTAGATGCCGTACGAGCGCTGGCCGACCCAGACGAAGGGCTTGAGGCTCGCGAATTTCGCCAGCCGGCTGCGCGGGTGCACGAGCACGGCGATGAGCACGGCCGTGAGCACCGAGCAGATGATGATGCCGCCGTGGTACATGAAGCCCGAGAAGCCGTCGATGAACGCCATCATGCCGATGATGCCCGCCAGGGCAAGCACGCCGATGACGTCGAGGAAGTTGATGATGCGCGAGGGCACGTTGCGGGTGCCGTGCTCGGTGAGGGCCTGGCCGGGCCAGAACAGCGAGAGCCACGCGCCGATGAGCAGCGAGCAGGCACGCGTGTCGGTGCCATAGTAGACGCGGGTCGGGTCCTCGAGCGGGCTGTAGAGCACCCACATGAACGCGGCGGAGACGACGGCGAGCACGATGCAGCCGCGGCGGATGACGGTCTTGTTCGCGCCGAGCTTGCTCACGAGCAGCAGCAAGATGGGCCAGACGAGGTAGAACTGCTCCTCGATCGCGAGCGACCAGAAGTGCGTGAGCGGAGAGGGGTCGCCGAGCGACTCGAAGTACGAGAGGCCGCGGAAGACGTACCACCAGTTCTGGAACCAGAACAGCGAGGGCATGACGTCGGGACGCAGCTTGGTGAGCAGCGGATGGTTGAAGATGACGCATAGTGCGGTCACGACGACGACAACGAGCACGATGGCGGGAAAGAGGCGTCGGACGCGGCGCAGCCAGAACTGGGGGAGGTTGACGGTGCCGGTCTCCTCGAGCTCGGCCATGAGCAGGCCGGTGATGAGGTAGCCGGACAGGACGAAGAAGACGGTGACGCCGAGCAGGCCGCCGAGCGCGAACTTGAGGTCGAGGTGGTAGGCGATGACGGCGATGACCGCGAGCGCACGCAATCCGTCGAGGGATGCGATGTAGCGCTTCTTCACTTGTTTGGCGACGCGTGCATCGCTTCGCTGCGTTGTCATGCCCCTCCATCTTCGTTGCCCGCAATATAATGTGCGCACGAGGGATAAGCAAGGGGAGGGGGAGTATCGTAGGATGATATGCGAGCGGGTTTTGTCTGGTTTGCAGTTCGCGTACGAATCGGAATTTTCGCAGACCGTGTCGCAGGGGCGTAGTAGGATATTCGGGTAGTGCTTTATCGTCCGCTAGCAACCATTGGGAGCGCACGTGTCAGATAAACTCCGGACCCAGCTCGTCGAAAACCTGCTTGCCGTCCTCACCACCATGAATAGCGAGGATGAGGTCTACAACTTCCTCCTCGACCTGTGCACCGTCCGCGAAATCGCCGAGATGTCACAGCGTCTCGAGGTCGCGCGTCTGCTCGCCGATGGGCAGAGCTACGTCTACGTGCAAGACGTCACCGGCGCATCGGCCACCACCATCAGCCGCGTCTCGAAGTGCCTCAACTACGGCAGCGGTGGCTACGAAGACGCGCTCGCCATCATCGCGCGCGAAGGCGCCACGGCTGGTGGCAGCGAGGAGTAGCGCATGGCTGAACAAGACATCCCCGCATTCGAGCAGATCAAGGCCGCAAGCGAAGGCAACGGCCCCATCCCCACCTCGTGCCGCGATGCGGGCACCTTCGTGCACCTGCACGTGCACACGGAGTACTCCCTGCTCGACGGCGCCACGCGCATTAGCGAGCTGTGCACGCGTGCCAAGGAGCTCGGCATGCCCGCCGTCGCCATCACCGATCACGGCTACATGTACGGCTGCGCCGAGTTCTACCAGGCCGCCATCAAGGCCGGCATCAAGCCCATCATCGGCTGCGAGATCTACTTCACGCCAGATTCCACCTTGAGCCGCGACAAGCGCCCCGAGCTCTATCACATGATCTTGCTCGCCAAGGACAACCGCGGCTACCGCAACCTCATGCGCATCGTGTCAGAGGCCGCGACCGACGGCTTCTACTACAAACCGCGCGTCACGCTCGAGGCACTGCGCAAGTATCATGATGGCATCCTCGCCACGAGCGCGTGCATCGCGGGCGTCATCCCCAAGTCCATCGATCGCGGCGAGTACGAAATCGCCAAGGAATGGGCGCAAACATTCATCGACATCTTCGGCAAGGACGACTTCTACATCGAGCTGCAAAACCAGGGCCCTGAGATCGTGACCGACAACGGCATCAGCCAGCCGCGCCTCAACGACGCGCTGTGCAAGCTCGCGGCTGAGATGGGCCTCAAGGTCGTCGGCACGAATGACCTGCACTATCTGCGCCAGGAGGATTCCTACACGCAAGACCTCATGCTCTGCATTGGCATGGGCAAGTTCGTCAACGACGAGAACCGCATGAAGTTCTCGAATGACCAGTTCTACCTCAAGAGCCCCGAGGAGATGGCCGAGGCCCTCAAGGAGCACCCGGAGTGCCTGGCCACGACGCTCGAAATCGCGGACAAGTGCAACGTCACGCTCGAATTCGGCAACATCATCCTGCCGCGCTACCCCTTCCTCAAGGAGGGCGAGACGAACGAATCGCTCCTGCGCGACATGTCGATGGAGGGCCTGAAGCGCCGCTATGGCGATCCGCTGCCGCAAGAGGTCATCGAGCGCTTCGAGCACGAGTACGAGATCATCTGCTCGAAGGGCTTTGCCGCGTACTTCCTCATCGTGCAGGAGTTCGCGCGCTGGGCCAAGGAAAACGGCATCGGCGTCGGTCCCGGCCGTGGCTCTGCCGCCGGCTCCATCATCAGCTATGCGCTCGACATCACCACCTTCGACCCGCTCGCCAATGACCTCATCTTCGAGCGCTTCCTCTCGCCCGAGCGCACGGAGATGCCCGATATCGACATGGACTTCGATGACGAGCGCAGGCTGGACGTCATCCAGCACTGCCGCGACATCTATGGCCCCGAGCGCATTGCGCACGTCATCACCTATGGCAAGATGAAGGCAAAGCAGGCGGTCAACGACGCCGCGCGTGTCCTCGAGTACCCGGTCTACGTGAGCGCCGGTATTTCCAAGATGATCCCCAACGACCCGAAGATGACGCTCGAGCGCGCCCTCTCGGAAAACCCGGACCTGCGCAAGCAGTACGAGAGCGACCCGGACACCAAGAAGATCATCGACTCGGCCAAGCGGCTCGAGGGCATCACGCGCGGCGAGGGCGTGCACGCCTCGGCCGTCATCATCTGCCGCGACCCGGTCTACGATTACGTGCCCACCAAGCTCGACACCAAGGGCGGCATGATCATCACGCAGTACGACGGCGTGATGACCGCCAACATGGGTCTGCTCAAGATGGACTTCCTCGGCCTGCGCACCCTCACCGTCATCTCCAAGGCGCTCGCAAACATCAAGGCCAACCACGGCATCGACATCGACCTCGACACCATCGACATGAAGGATCCGGCGATGTACGAGCTGTTCGCGCGCGGCGGTACGGCTGGCGTGTTCCAGGTCGAGTCGCCCGGCATGCGCGTGCTGCTCAAGAAGATGCGCCCGGACTGCTACGACGACATCGTCGCCGTCATCGCGCTGTATCGTCCCGGCCCCCTGGGTGCGGGCATGGTCGACGACTTCGTCGACCGCAAGCTCGGCCGCAAGCCCGTCACCTTCTACGATGAGCGCCTCAAGCCCGTGCTCGAGAGCACCTACGGCACGATGGTGTACCAAGAGCAGGTCATGCGCATCTCCGTCGTCATGAGCGGCTTCACCACGGGCGAGAGCGACAAGGTGCGCAAGGCCGTGGCGAAGAAGAAGATCGCGCTCATGCGCGAGGTCGAGCAGGAATGGGCCGACGGCACGGTCGAGACGATGGAGGACCACTGGCTCAACGGCGCCGAGCGCAACGGCTATTCGCGCAAGATCGCGCAGACCATCTGGGACGATGTCCTCAAGTTCGCCGAGTACGCGTTCAACAAGTCGCACTCGGCCGCATACGGCATCCTCACCATGCAGACGGCCTGGCTCAAGGCGCATTATCCCAACGAGTACATGGCCGCCGTGCTCTCCAGCTACACGGGCAAGACCGACAAGATCGTCCACTATGTCAACGCGTGCAAGCAAGACGGCATCGCCGTGCTGCCGCCCGACATCAACCAGTCACGCGGCGATTTCACCGCCGTGGCAGATGGCGTGCGCTTCGGCCTCGCGGGCCTCAAGGGCGTGGGCGAGAAAGTCGTCGAGCTCATCATCGAGGAGCGCGAGAAGAACGGGCCGTTCACCTCGCTGCATGACTTCGCGTTCCGCGTGCCGGCAGAGGCGTGCAACAAGCGCGTGGTCGAGGCGCTCGTCAAGGCCGGCGCCTTCGATTCCACCGGCTATACGCGCCGGCAGCTCTGGGGCTTCGTGAACGAGGGATCGCTGCTCGAGCAGGCCGCACGTCGCCAGCGCGACCGCGAGGCGGGCCAGGTCACGATGTTCGACCTCTTCGCCGAGGCAACCGAGTCCGATCCAAGCGAGGTCGAAGAGGACATTCCCGCGCCCGATGGCGTCGAGTGGGACCGCAACATCAAGCTGCGCTACGAGAAGGAGTCGATCGGCATCTTCGTAAGCGACCACCCGCTCTCGCCGTACGCGGGCGTGATGGCCGCCAACGCGCATGCGGGTCTTGGTTCGCTCGACGACGAGGACGTCTTCCACGACGGGCGTACCTACGACTTCGCGGGCATGGTTGCAGACATCCAGGTCAAGACCACCAAGAAGGGCTCGAACATGGCCATCGTGCGCCTCGAGGACATGGAGGCGGGCGTCGATTGCGTCTTCTGGTCATCATCGTGGGAGAAGTACCGCGAGGTGCTCCAATCCGAGGACGAGACGGGCGAGATTCCGGTCATCCACGTGCGCGGCAAGCTCGAGCGCAGCGATCGCGGCGCGCAGGTCATCGTCTACGAGGTCGAGCAGCTCGCGGCAGACAACGGCACGGGTGCCGGCACAACGCAGCGTGGTCCGTCGGCGCTGTCGATTCACGTGCGCTCCGAGCAGTTCAGCAACGAGACGATGCGCCAGCTCTCGGCGATCTTCGATAACTACCCGGGCGCGCATCCGGTCACGTTGTTCATCGAGCAGACTGATGGGCGCAAGTTCCGCGCCGAACTGCCGGTGAGCGTCAACTGCGGTTCCCAAGAGATGATTGCGCGCGTCGGCGAGCTCGTCGGAGCAGGGGCTGTGAACGTGGCGTAGCGGCGGGGAGGGCGTAGCGGGCATGGGCGCCAGAGCTCAGAAACCCATTCGCTCTGGTCACCCATGCCCGCTACGCCTTTTTGTCGTCGATACTCGATACGTAACAATGCCCCTGCGATCTGACGATTCGCCGACGCTTAGAGCGGTGAAGAAAAACGACGATTCGCCGGCGCTTGGGGCGGTGAAGGTTAGAGGAGCTCAGTGAAGCTGCGGATGGCGAGGGTTGCGGTGCGGGAGAGCTCGTCGAAGGAGCCGGCCACATCGTTGTCGTAGGTCCCAATCGTCGAGATGCCGCACTTGTTCATCACGCGCAGCGCGTAGAGCGAATCATCCGCACCCCAGGCCGTGGACGCCTGCGCACCCATGACCTGCAACGCATGCTCGTAAATGCGCGGATCCTGCTTCGAGATACCCGTTTCCTTGGTCGAAACGATGGCGACGAACGCATCGAGGAGCCCGCAGGTCCTCAACCCCGCCTCGATGTAGTCTTTGGGGCTGGCCGACACGACGCAGCAGGGCACGCCATGCTCGCCCAGTGCGCGCACGAACTCCTCGACACCGGGCTTGGGCGTCGCGTCGTACTCGTAGTAGTCGAGCATGGTCGCGTCGATGTAGGCGTGGATTTCCTCCTCGCTGCCCATGACACCGTATTTCTCGTGAAAGACGCGGGCAACCTCGTCCATGGAGGCGGCGCGCATCGTCTCGAGCATCTCCTGGGTGAAGGGGACGCCCGATGCGTCGATGAGCCCGAACTCGACCTTGCGCCATGCGACCATGGAGTCGAGCAGGCAACCATCGCAATCGAACATGAAGCCGCTCGCGTGCGCGAATCGCTCGAAGGCCGGGGTGGTGGAGATGGTCATGAGACAGCGTGCCTGAGTCGTTTACTGGTAGGCGTCGTAGACGGCCTGGAACGCGCCGAGCGCACCGCGTATGGTCGCCTCGTCGCAGCAATAGCCCACGCGCGTCCATCCCTTGGTGAGGAAGCCGTCGCTCGGCACGAGCAGCAGCTCATGCTGGCGGCAGGTCTCGCAAAACGCCTGCGCGTCGGGCTCGAGCGCCTCGATCCACATGTAGAACGCGCCTTGCGGGTAGATGACGTTGTAGCCGATCTCCTTGAGGCCGTCGTAGAGGATCTTGCGGTTACGGTCGTAGGGCTCGATGTCGACCGGCGCGTCGATGCACTCGGCAACGGCGAGCTGGAAGAGGATGGAATCGCAGATGTAGCCGAGCGAGCGGCCCGCACCGCATATGGCCTTGTAGACGTGGTCGAAGTCGGGCATGGCGTTGGGTACGAGCACGTAGCCGATGCGCTCGCCGGGCAGCGAGAACGACTTGGACCACGAGTAGCAGACGAAGGTCGCGTCGTAGAGGCTCGGGATCCACGCGGGCGTCAGGCCGTCGTAGACGAGCTCGCGGTAGGGCTCGTCGCTGATGAGGTAGATGGTGTGGCCGTACTCGGCGGACTTGGCGCGCAGCAGGTCGGCGAGCTGCTGGAGGTTCTCGTCGTCGTAGACCGAGCCGACGGGGTTGTTGGGCGTGTTGATGATGATGGCCGCGGTCTTGGGAGTGATGGCGGCTTCGATCGCGTCGATGTCGAGCATGAAGTCGCTTGCGCGCGCGGGCACCTCGACGGTCACCGCGCCGGCGTTGCTCGCCCAGGTCTTGTACTCGGGGAAGTACGGCGTGATGGCGATGAGCTCCTCGCCGGGCATGACGACGGCCTTGATGGCGATGCAGATGGCAGCGGACGCACCGGCCGTGAGGTAGAGGTTGCCGGCGGTGTAGTCGGTGCCGTAGCGACGGTTGAGGTTCTGGGCGATGGCTTCGCGCGCCTCGACGAGGCCGGGCGACATCGTGTACATGTGCATGGTGCCGTCGCCCTCGTTGACCAGGCGGGCGATGGTTTCGTCGATGATGGCGGGAGAGGGCACGCTCGGGTTGCCGATCGAGAGGTCGAAGACCTTGTCGTCGCCGATCTGCGCCTTGCGCTCGAGGCCGTAGGCGAAGATCTCGCGAATCTTGTTGGGCGCGGCACCCAGGGCGTACATATCCTCGTTGATCATGGGAGCTCCTTCATGGGACGGACGTGGGTGATAGTGTAGCGCAACGGGGTTTATTCATTGAGGAGGGCGTCGATCTTGACGACCTTGCTCGTCATCGTATCGGTGTGACCAGGGCGAATGTCGGCCTTGAGGATGACCTCGGTGCGGATGCCGCGCTCGGCGAGCACGAAGGTGGCGTCCTTCACGACCTGCATGACCTCGTCGTAGTCGCCCTCGATCTCGGTGAACATCGAGCTGGTCTTGCACGGCAGGCCCGAGGCGCGTATGACGCGCACGACCTCGGCGACGTATTCGGCCAGCTCCTCGCCCTCGCCAAAGGGCGCGATGGCGACGGCTACGAGCGTGTTCATGAGGCCTCCTCGATGGTCAGTGGATTGGCGGCGACATCCTCGGGCGTGGCATGGTAGAGCTCGTCGAGGAAGGCGACCTTGAAGCTTGCGGGCGCGTCGGTGTGGGCTGCGGCGCGCGTCGCGGCGCAGTTGAAGGCGGCGCTGCCGGCGAGCGCGGCGACGAGTGGGGTGCTTGCGGCCGCATAGACGGCGATGACGCCGCCAAGCGCGCAGCCGAAGCCGGTCACTTTCTCCATGAGCGGCGAGCCGCCCTGCGAATAGGCGACGAGCTGGCCGTCCGTGATGAGGTCTGAGGGGCCGGAGACGGCGACGGCGCCATCGATGTGACATGCGAGCGCGATGGCGGCGTTGCGGGCTGCATCGACGCTGTCGGTCGAATCGACGCCCTTGACACCGCTGGTCGCAGCGCCGGTATCGAGGCCCCAGAGCTCGGCGAGCGCGATGGCCTCGGACGGGTTGCAGCGGATGATGGTGGGCGGCGTGTCATGCAAGGCCGCGATGATGCGCGCGCGCACGACGCCCATGCCGATGCCGACGGGATCGAGTACCCACGGCGTGCCCTGCGCGTTGAGCGCCGCGGCCGTGCGGCACATCGTCTCCTCGTGCGAAGGCAGCATGGTGCCGAGGTTGATGTAGAAGGAGCCGGACAGCGCGCCAAGCTCCTCGCCCTCGTCGGGCAGGTAGACCATCGCGGCCGAGCCGCCTGCTGCGAGCTGGGCGTTGGCGACGAAGTCGACGGTCACGAAGTTGGTGATGGAGCCGGACAGCGGCGCGGTCGCGCGCGCGGTGCGCACGGCGTCGGCGATAGATTGCCTGATGGTGTCTATTGAGGTCATGATGATCCTGTTCTGCGTGGGATAAGCGGAGCTTCATTCTAGCGCACGGACGAGATTTCTCCACTTCGCGGCTTGCAGACACTTCGATCGAAATGGCAGTTGCCTTGCTT
>CABSKV010000032.1 GCA_902478425.1 uncultured Coriobacteriia bacterium
AGCGTATCTCGCGCACAGCCTCGACATCGTCAGCCAATGATGCCTCGACCATCTGGCGCAGGTTCGTCTTCTTGCTCCCGGCCACGATATCGACTGCCGAGATATCGCGGATCATGCGCGACACGCGCGTGAAGGGCGGTGTTGCGAGCACGTCACGCGCAAGCAGCCCGACGAGCTCGTCTTCCGCATAGGGTCGCCACTGTCCGCTCGCGTGCTTCTCGACAAGTCCCGTTCCCTCGACGAGCACGCACGGATAGAGCTTGACCTCATCGGGCTGGAAGGCGGTCTCGCTCACGAAGCGCGCGTAATCGGCCTCGTCATCGGCGATGCTGGAGCCGTAGAGATTGACCATGAAATGCGTGTGGATCTTGAAGCCGAAGATGCGCAGCAGCTCGAAGGCACGGCACAGCCGTTGCTCGTCGCCCGTTCGATCGTTGAGCGCCAGGACTTCGGGACGCAGGCTCTGCACGCCGATCTGCACCTTCGTGCAGCCAAGCGCACGCATGCGCGCGAGCGTGGGCGCATCGAGCGTTTCCGGACGCGTCTCGACGACGAGGCCGACGACGCGATGAGCGGCCTTCTCGTTGATGCGCTGCTGCTTGGCAAGCTCGTCCATGCTCGCCGTCTGCCACGAGGCGACATCCTCCCAGGCACTTCCCGCACCGTAGAGCTGCCGTACGGCACCGTTGAAGTCGAGCGTACCGTCATTGACCGCGGCCTGGATATCGCGCGTCTGCTCGGCAAGCACCTCGTCGCGCCCGTCGATGCCAGCTGCGCGATAGCGTGTGCGCCGTTCCTTCAACGCTTCGGGCAAGGCCGGTGCCTCGTTAAGCGCGCGGAAGAGCTCGCTCACGAACCAAGTCTGGTAGCCCTCGGGGTAATCCGTCCATGACCCACCCAGGATGATGAGCTCGATCTTGTCACAGGCATGCCCCATCTGCATAAGCGCCCGCAGGCGCGAGGCTACCTGCAGGTATGGGTCGAAGTAGTTGCGCTCGGCACGCTGGCAGGCGGGCTCGCGATGCAGGTAGCTCTTGGGCATACGCACGTCATTGGGGCAATACAGGCAATGCCCCGAGCAGGCATGCGGCTTGGTGATCACCGTGATGGTGGCAACGCCGCTCGCCGTGCGCCGTGGCTTCATGCGCAGCGTCGCGAAGAGCTGTCGCTCGAGCTCCTCGTCGATGGCAAGCGCCGCCCACGCAGCCGGATCTTCCTCCTTGAGCTTGAGGTAGTACGGAAGCATGCGCTTCTTGGAGTATGCACGCTCGCGCGTCGCAGCCCGCTTGTTATGACGATTGAGGATTTGCCCGAGCTCGAGGGCATCAAGCGGCCCTTGAGCGCGTATCGCATCGAGTATGTCCACGAGCACTTCGTACATGATGCACGATTGTAGCGCGAGCCCGAAAAGCCTGGCGCGGACAACGCTCCTCGCCTCGATGGTCGCTCCCCGACAGCCCGCTTCGTGGGGACGTCGGACAGGCCATCTCGCCTCGATGGTCGCTCCCCGACAGCCCGCTTCGCGGTCTTTACGGCTCGCTCCCTTGGACCTCGGCTCGATGGCCTGTCCGACGCTAGGTTACTTGATGGTGCGCTCCCTTAGACCTCGTCTCAGGACATCATCCGCGCCTGGGTGAAGGTGTTACCTCGGCTCAAGGCGCTGTCCGCGCCTGTGGTTTGTTTGGCATGTCGAGGGAATGACGTACAATGCAGCGCATGGATGCCAAAACTGCATGCAAGCTCAACGCTCTTACCAGCGACTTTTATACTCGCTGTGCCACATCGTTTTCTTCAACACGGTCCCAACCTTGGCATGGATGGGAACGTTGCCTTGAAACGATTGATGCCGGGATACAACAACGTCCTGATATCAGCGTTCTTGACTTTGGATGCGGCAATCTGCGTTTTGAGGATTTCCTGACCACACATGCATCAGCCCGCATACATGCATACGGCATCGATTCATGCACTGATCTTCTTCCACGCACGCATGACATTCAATTCAAAAATTTAGACATTATATCTACTTTATGGGATGAAACCCTTGCCGATAAGCTGAAGGATATCCCTTCATGTGATTTGACCTGTGCTTTTGGTCTCATGCATCACATTCCCGGCATTCATCAGCGTTCCCAATTTTTAGACATTATGCTGAATAAAACACGGCCCGGTGGATATGTCCTCGTATCGCTCTGGCAATTCGAACGCGATGAGCGACTTGCTCGCAAAGCACGCGAGACAACTCAGTATGCGCTTGAACGCTATCCCGACCTGCAGCTTGATAAAGGTGACTGGTTGCTTGGATGGCAGGACGAGTCCGATGTGCTGCGCTACTGCCACAGCTTTACCGATGCCAAGATTGACAGGCTCATCACTCACGTAACCGACAAGGCACAGCTCGTCGATCGCTTCTGTGCTGATGGCCCCAACGATGACTTGAACTGTTACCTCGTGCTTCAGTGTTTATAACCTAGGCGACGAAGAACACACCATCGGGCTGGCTGACGATGCCGCGTTGACGGTCACGCCTGTTGCCCAGCCACGAGAACACGAGCATGAGCATGAGCGACAAGCTCGCTCCCAGCACGATCTGGTGCAGGTCGAAGGGCTTGAACCCCATGGCCATCGTCAGGCAGTAGACGAACACGCCCCCACCCATCGAGGCAAGCGCACCCCAAGCATGTGCCCGCTTCCAGAATAGCCCCATCACGAATGCCCAGCAAAACGCCGTCTCGAGCCCGCCGAAGGCGAACATGTTGATCTTCCAGATCACGTCGGGCGGCGCGATGGCGATGATGAGCACGATTATGCCCACGACGTAGGTGAATATGCGCGAAAGCGTCGAGATGCGCGTGTCTTCGACCTCACGTCCCTGCTTCTCGCAATGATGCATGTACATGTCCTTGATGATGGAGGACGACGAGCTGATTAGCAGCGAGGAAACGGTCGAGATCGACGCGGCGATAGGGCCGACGATGGCGATGCCGGCAAGCCAGGCGGGAAGCGATTCCATGATGGCAAGCGGGATGATGTTGTCGACCGAGCCGCCGTACTCCGCGAGCGTACCGGGAAGCACGCCCTTGGCGAGCACGCCGAGCGCAGTCACGCAAATCATCATGAGACCGATGATGACCGTGCCGACGACCATAGCGTTCTTGAGCGCCTTCTCGTCCCTAAAGCCCAGGCAACGCACGACCGATTGCGGCAGACAGAAGGTGAGCACGCCGACGAGCAGCCACTGCGTCACGTAGAGCCCGATGGGCATGTTCCCATCGGAAAGCGGGTCCATCATGGCGGGGTTTTCGGCCATGATGTTCCGCATGATGTTCTCGTAGCCGCCCCCGGCGACGAGTATGCCCGCCGCGAGGATGACGATGCCGACGATCATCATGACGCCGCAGATCGCGTCCGTCACCGCGACGCCACGAAAGCCGCCGACCGTCGTGTACGAGATGACGACGATGCCGAAGATGAGCAGGCCGACCACGTAGCTGTAGCCCGTGACCGACTCGAAGAGCTTGGCGCCGCCGACGAACTGCGCGACCATCATCGCGGCAAAGAACAGCAAGATGATGACGGCCGAGATGTTCGCGACCGCATCGGACTTGTAGCGTGCGCGCAACACGTCGATGATGGTGACGGCCCCGATCTTGCGGCTGATGAGCGCGAGCTTCTTGCCGAGTATGCCGAAGAGCAGGAACAGCGCGGTCACCTGCACGGCCGACATGTACACCCAGCCCCAGCCTATCTGCCAGGCCTGGCCCGGGCCTCCGACGAACGAGCTCACCGAGCCGTAGGTCGCGATCGTCGTCATGGCGAGCACGAAGCCGCCGAGGCTGCGATTGCCGATGAAGTACTCGGAGACGAAACTGCCACCGTGAAGCGCCGCGCGGCGATTGATGCGCATGACAACGGCAAAGGTGACGAGCAAGAAGACGAGGACGGGAATGAGCGTGAGCGGATTACCTTCCATCATCGGCCCCCTCCCCCTCATCGTCGTCAAGACCGACGTCGCGCATGACGAACTTCGCCATCACGATTGCGAGTATGACGGCGAAGACAAAGGTGCCGAAGCATCCCGTAATCACCCACAGCGGCGTGGAGAAGACGACGATGCCGGTTTGCGCCACGCCAAAGCCGAGCAACGCCCATACGATGATGGTCGCACCCAGACCGATGACGGCGGCAAGCGCCTCTCGATTAGCCTGTTGCAACTTTTCCTTGTACGTCATGCACGAGTCCCGTTTCTCTTCGAATACAAGCTCAGTATGTGGGGACGCGAAGCGTCCGTATGATGCATGAGGCTTCGCATGTGCGTGTGCAATCCCGGATCGGGTATCACCACGAGCAAAGCTCATGTTCAGCGCATGATAGCGCAAGAAGTTTCACTGGCATATAGCCGGTTCGATAGACGGCGTGAGCGACAGGCACGCCTGTCGCTCACGCCGTCAAAGTCGCCTATACGCTTATGACTGCTCGCGCCAGGAACCCTCGAAGGTGGCACGGCCCATCTTGGCGCCGCCGATGACGTGCACGTGCATGTGCGGCACGGTCTGAGCGGAATCCGGACCGACGTTGATGATGCAGCGGAAGCCCGACTCGTCGACGCCCTTGATCTTGGCGACCTGGGGAACT
This sequence comes from uncultured Coriobacteriia bacterium, assembly GCA_902478425.1. Classification (GTDB taxonomy): domain Bacteria; phylum Actinomycetota; class Coriobacteriia; order Coriobacteriales; family QAMH01; genus QAMH01. The sequence goes on from CABSKV010000032.1 coordinate 4,636, forward strand.
GCCGCCATGATATGACCGAGAGCCTCTGCGGGCACTTCGTCGTTAAGCTCCTGGTAGTGCGTCTTGGGGACGACGAGCACGTGGACGGGAGCTTCGGGCTCGATGTCGTCGAACGCGTACACGTATTCGTCCTCGTACACCTTGCTGGACGGAATCTCTCCTGCGACAAGTTTGCAGAAAATGCAATCGCTGCTCATTGCTACTCCTCACATGCGTATGAAACATGGCAGCTATCTTCCCGCTGTCATCGCCAAACGTCAAGAATCACGTACGATGACGATGCAATCGTAGCGCACCGCCTTGCCATGCAGCTCGTAGTCGGGCTTCACGCCACCCAGATACGGTCCCTTGAGCGGGCGCTTGATGACGACCTTGCGCGGACGTGCCGCAAGAGCCGCATCGAGCAATGCCGCCTCGTCATCGCATGGTGCCTCGAGCTTGTGCAGGAGTTGGAACTTCTTCTTCACCGCCGCGCTTTTCGTGCGTCCGGGAAACATCGGATCGAGGTAGACGACATCGGGTGCTGCGGCAAGCTCGCGCAGCCCCGCCACGCTATCGCCCTCGACGACGTGCATGCGACTGGTTGCCCCGGCAAGCTGCTCATCGTGACGTGCCCGCTCGACGGCATTGGCCAGCAATGCCGCGATGACCGGATTGCACTCGAAGAGCGTGACCGTGAAGCCAGCAGCCGCGAGCAGCAACGAATCCTGTCCCAGGCCAGCTGTCGCATCCACGAGCGTCGGGGCCTTGACGCCCTTGACGCGTGCGGCACGCACGAGCAGCTCGCGCGAGAGCGCGTCGGGGCGCAGGCGGCGCTTCATCTCATCGAAGCTCGCGCACAGCTCCATGCCATCGCCCTCGAGCACGAGACCATCCGCATCATGGCGCAACGCCAGACCAGCACGTGTCAGCTCCTCATGCAGCCCCACTTCCATGCGTCCTCCTCTCGCACAGCGCATCGAATTGTTTCTATCAGGGTAAACAAAAAGTAACACCCCTGAAACTCGATGGAAACAATGGACGGCGAAAAATTAAATGGTCGAGAGGAAAGGAAGGGAAACATGTTTGATACGGGAACAACTGCCTTCATGCTAGTCTGCACCATGCTGGTGCTCCTTATGAGCCCCGGCCTCGCATTCTTCTACGGAGGCCTCTCAAGACGCAAGAACGTCGTCAACACGATGATGATGGTCATGGGCGCGATTGGCGTCGTGGGCGTCATCTGGGTGCTCTTCGGATGGTCGTTTGCCTATGGCGGCGACGGATCGCTGCCGTTCTTCGGCGGCATCGACCAAATCGGATGCTTCTCGGCTGTCAGCGACATGTTCGCCGAGACGAGCATCAACGAGGAGGGCGTCGCATATCCCTCCATCGTCAACATCGGCTTTCAGCTTGCCTTCGCGATGATCACGACGGCCATCATCACCGGCGCCGTAGCCGGGCGCATGAAGTTCGGCGCGCTCATCCTGTTTATCGTCTTGTGGGTGCCCCTCGTCTACGCACCGCTCGCGCACATGGTGTGGGGCGGCGAGGGAAGCCTCATCGGCGACATGATCGGGGCACTCGACTTTGCCGGTGGCGACGTCGTGCACATCAGCTCCGGTGTGACCGGCCTCATGCTCTGCCTCATCATCGGCAAGCGCAAGGGCTTCGGCCTCATGAGCTACCGCCCGCATAACGTTCCCTTCGTCGTGCTCGGCGCGGGCCTTCCGTGGTTCGGATGGTTCGGCTTCAACGCCGGCAGCGCCTTCGCCGCCGATGGCATCGCCGCACTCGCCCTGCTCAACACGGTCGCGGCCTCGGCAGCCGGCATGCTCTCCTGGATCGTCGTCGAGCGCGTGAAGGTCGGCAAGCCGACGCTCGTCGGCGCCTGCACGGGCCTCGTCGCCGGACTCGTCGCCATCACGCCCGCAGCCGGCTTCGTCGAGCCCTGGGCGGCTATCGTCATGGGCATCATCGTCTCGCCCTGCTGCTATTTCGCCATTTCGTTTCTAAAGCGCAAGATCGGCTACGATGACGCACTCGACGCGTTTGGCTGCCACTCCATCGGCGGCATCGTCGGCGGCATCCTCACGGGCCTGTTCTGCGTTCCCGAGCTCTCGTGGACCGACTTCGGCGGCCTGTTCTACACGGGCGACCCCTCCCTGCTGGCAAGCCAGATACTCGGCATACTCGTGACGCTTGCCTTCGTCATCGTGGCCGGCCTCATACTCGGCTTCATCGTCAAGGCGGTGTACCGTGGCAAGGCGCGCGTGAACGAGAGCGACGAGGCGGCTGGCCTCGACGTCGCCCTGCACGGCGAGAGCGCGTACCCCGCATACCTGGGACTCGACTAGAAAGGACGAGGCAATGAAGCGAATCACGGCAATCGTGCGTACGGAAAAGCTCGAGCCCCTCAAGGAAGCGCTGTTCAACGCAGATATCTCGGGCATGACGATCTCGCAGGTCATGGGCTGCGGCAACCAGCATGGCTGGAGCGAGTACTATCGTGGCACCGAGGTGCTGCTCAACATGGTGCCCAAGGTGAAGTTCGAACTCGTGGTGAACGACGAGCGTGTCGACGGGCTCGTCGACATCATCTGCGAGACAGCGCGCACCGGCGAGGTGGGTGACGGCAAGGTCTTCGTGAGCCCCGTCGAGGAAGTCGTGCGCATCCGCACCGGCGAGCAAGGCATCGAGGCTATATAGCCCCTAGCCCTGCCTGCGCATCGGAAAGCGAGTCGGTACGCGCGTGGGATTGCAAAACCCGTAGAACGCCGCGCGCATCATGGCCTGCGATACGAACGCGCATATCATCGCGAGCGTGACGGCGATGAGCTTGAATGCGGGGACGAGGCAGGCGAGCACGATGAAGCACACGGCCGCGAGGCTCACGGCAATCCCGTATCCGCGCTCATGGCGCCATGCGTCAACGCATGAAAGTGCCACGGGAATGCGCCCACGGGGATTGCCGCCGGTCTCGAGCTCATGCTCGAGCCTGGACGTGCGGGAAGTGCTCGCGAGCCTGTCGAGGAGCGCCGCGCCCACAACGCAGACGAGCGCGATGAAGCAGGCGACCCAAGGCCAAGCTGGATTGTCCGCGTATTCGGGAGCAAGAAGCATGAGACATGCCGATGATGGCACGCCCACGCGCAACACGACGGCGAAAAGCTCCACGAAGGCCTCGGGGCCATTCCAGCCAGGTTGCCCGGCTACGCGATAGGCGCGTGCGATCACGCCAACGAGCAGCAGCCCCGCAACGCAGGCAAGCGCACAGGCGGCCAGGGAAAGCCAGCCCAACACACGCACCGCCAGAGCGTCCGCATGCCACGGCAGCCCCGACGCGGCAAGCGCGAGCACGAGCCATGCGACGAGAATGCCCCAGAACAGCGACACGGCGAGAATCTCGCGCGAAAGCCACGAGCTTCTCACGTTGGCAAGCGAGCGCGGGGCACGCAGGGGACGTGCCAGGTGCATCACGGATGCGAGCATGCCAACGGTCGTGAAGACGACGGCGAGCGCGGCAAAGCGCCATCCGCCAAGCCAGAGCCCCGCACGCAGGCACGAGGTGATTCCCCCGACGAGCGCGACGAGCGCGATGCCGAGTGCCGCCGGTGCACAGGTGGTAAACGCGATGAGCGGTAGCTCGCGCACGAGCATGATCTTGAGCTTGTTCATCCCCTCATCCATAGGAACCGCACGTCACATCCTGTCCTATGAGAGAGGCATGCGCTGTGCAGCCTGCTGGCGCACCGTGCGCTCGGGCTCCCCCACCGGGCCGATGGTAATGGCACCGCCGCAGCAGTTCTCGACACACGCAGGCCTGAGGCCGTCGCGCAGGCGATCGATGCACATGTCGCATTTCTGCATGAGACCATCAGCGCCAAACTGCGGCGCGCCGAACTCGCAGGCCCACGAGCAGTAATGGCAACCGAGGCACTTGCTCGAATCGACGAGCACGGCACCGAATTCCGGGTCGCGATAGATCGCCTTGGCCGGGCACACCGCCATGCAGGCGGCTTCGGCGCAGTGCATGCAGGCCATCGAGACATATTGTATGGGGCAGCTCGCATCGCGCTCGTAAGTCGTCATGACCTCGCGATAGCGCGGACCGGTGCTACCGGGCTTGTCCTGCGCATGCGGACGCAGGTCATGAGCGGACTTGCAGGCAACCTCGCAGGCGAAGCACTGCGCGCAGCGGTTGACGTCGAAGTGAAGTTCGTAGAACATGGCGCCTCCCTTACAGCTTCTCGATGGTGCCGAGGCACATCGTGTAGTTCGCCTGGCTGGAAATCGGGTCGAGGTCGTCATCGATACCCAGGTAGTTGTAGTTGGCATCGACCCACCCACCGGGAACGTACACCCAATCTTCCTTGAGTATGGGCGTGACCTCGGCCTTGATCTTGATGGACCCGCGTGGCGAGCTCACCTTGAGCCAATCGCCATCCTCGATGCCAAGCTCGGCTGCGCGCTTCGTGTTGACCATCGCGCGCGCCTCGGGCTGCATCTCGCGTAGCCACGGGATGGTGCGGCGCTGCTCGTGCACGTACATGGGGCCGGAGCGTCCGGTGAACACGACGTACGGATACTCCTTGGCGATCTCGGGCTTGCTGCGCGGCGACTCGGAGCTGTCCTCCCAGTTGGGAAGACCGTCAAAGCCGTTCTCGAGCAGAACTTGCGAGACGATGTTGACCTTTCCGCCCGGAGCGCGAAAACCTTTCTCCACGTGCTTCTCATATGCGACCGTACCGTATTCGAGACCATGCGGATGCTTGCGCAGCTGCTCGTAGGTGATGCCGGATGGCTTGAGGCACTCGTCGATGTACCAGGTGATGTCCTCGGTCGGGAATTCCTCGGTGAAACCGCAGGCACGTCCCAGCTCGATCATGATCTGCGTATCGGGCTTGGCCTCTCCCACCTGCACCGCCTTCTGACGAAGGGTTATCTCGGGAAACCACGAGTCGGACTTGAACCACTCGGGCTCGGTGCGCTCGAGGTAGGTCGCCGCCGGCAAGACGAGGTCGCCGCATTTGGCGGTCTCGCTCAGGTACGGATCGATGGTCGCGATGTAGTCGACCTTGGCAAGCGCTGCCATCGTGACATCGGGCTGCGGCTGTGTGACGACGGGGTTTGCGCCCTGGAAGATGGCGACCTTGATCTTGCCCTCGGCCATCGTGCGTAGCACGTCGGGCGTGGGAAGCAGGCCCTGACCACCGAAGAGCAGCGGGAAGCGCGAGTCTTCGGGGTTATAGGGCGGTACGTGGAACATCATCGTGGGACCGGCAGGTTCGAAGTCGGGCAGCACGTGATCGATGAGCGTGAACTCCGGATTGCGCGCCGGGCTCTTCTGCGTGAACAGATCGCATCCCACGCGATCGAGATGCCCGGTGATGGTGCGCAGTATGCACAGCGCCCGCGTCGTCTGCGTGACGTTCACGCGACCTTCCAGGCCATGCCCGGAGGTGATGGAGGCGCGTGGCGTGGTCGCGTACTCGCGGGCAAGCGCGGCGATTGACTCGGCATCGGCGCCGCAAATCTCGGCCGCCCATTGCGGCGTGTACGCGATACCCAGACGGTTCTCGCCGTTGATGTGCGCGGTGAGCTTGGTGAGACCCGGATCGTTGGTGTACTCGTCGACGAAATCGCGATCCCAGAGGCCCTCGTTGACGATGACATGAATCATGGCAAGCATCATGGCGAGGTCGGTGCCGGGTTCGACTTGGATGAAGGTGTCGGCATGCGCGCCAAGGTGAAAATGCAGCGGGTCGATAACGACGAGTCTGGCTCCGCGTTCCTGCGCATCGTATATCTTCTTGATGGCGGGCGCGCACGAGAAGGCGGGCTGCTTGCCCCAGAAGATCATGAGGTCGACGTTGGGATAGTCGACGAAGGACGGCATGCCGCCATAGGTCACGGCCTCCGCGACCGCACGCGGCACGAAGCACTCGGATGCGCCCATGCCCACCTCGGTGCCGACGCAATGCGCGAAACGCTGCGTCATGTCGTAGGTGAAGCCCCAGCCGCATGCCTGGCCACGGCAAATCGAGACGGACGTGGGACCGTATTGCGCGACGGCCTCGTTGATCTTGGCCGCGAGCTCGCCCAGGGCCTCGTCCCAGGAGATGCGTTCGAACTGGTCGCTGCCGCGCTCCCCCACCCGTCGCATCGGGTAGATGACCCTGCGCGGATCATGCGCGATCTGCGGCGCGGCAAGCCCCTTGGAGCACAGGGCGCCATTCGTGCGCTTGTTGCCGGGAACGCCATGCGCGAACACGACATGGTTGTCGCGTACGTCGACGAACATCGGGCAGGTGTTATGGCAGCCACCGCACACCGTCGCGATGGTCTCGACCGAGCTGCCGGAACCCGGATCCTGGACGGATTCGTTCATGCAATCGCCTCCCTCTCATACGCGGACCCGCCTGCATCGTGCAAACGGGTCCCCTGTCATGGTCTATCCTCGATAAGACGGCTATGACTTTGCCTGGTCCGCCTTCGTGAATATCATCGTCGTCTCGCCGTCGTCGCTCGTGAGCTTTCCTTCGGCCAAAGTGAAGGGCGCATCGCCCTCGCCGGCAAGGGTGAGCGTCATGGACGTGGGGCTGTTGGCAACCCATGTCGCGTCGATGCTCTGGCCGAACATGACGAAGTCGGCGGAGCCGTCTTCGTTGAGCGTCATGTTGACGGGCATGTTCATCTGCTTGAGAATGGTCGCGTCGACCGTGCCCAGCTCGGCATCCTCGATGGTCTCGAGCTCCCACGCGCCGACGAAATTCGCCTTGGGATCACCGCCGCCACCGCAGCCAAAGAGCGCGAAGCATAGCGTGCAGGCGCAGGCAATCGTCACGAAAACAGCCACCAGTTTCTTGCCCATAGTGAATCTCCTCTCCACTGAAAACATGTTTGTCGATTATATCGCGATGCACGGGGAATGCCAAAGACCACGATCACTCGAAGGCGCGTTGTAGAGAAGGCCATCACCACGTGCTATGCAGGAAGCAGGACACCCTCCAACGCGGCCAGCAAACCGTCAATCTCGATTGGCTTGGCGATGTGCCCGTCCATGCCGCAATCAAGCGCCTTTTGGCGATCCTCTTCGAATGCATCGGCGGTCACGGCCAAGATGGGAATGTGCGAGATAACCGGATCGTCCATGGAGCGCACGATGGCCGCAGCCTCATACCCGTTCATGACCGGCATCTGGATATCCATGAGCACTAACTGGTAATAGCCGGGTTCGGCATTGGATAGACGATCAATCGCATCTTTTCCATCAACCGCCTGCTCGACCACGAAACCCGCATCCTCCAACAAGGTGGTGGCGATTTCGCGATTGAGAAGGTTGTCATCCACGAGCAGAATGCGCAGGCCGTGCAGCTGTTCAGAAAGCTCCTGACGCACGCATCCCTCCTGAACCGCAATAGCATCCTTATCCAGCACCTCGAGGGGCAGCATCACGCTGAAGGTGCTGCCCTCGCCCTTGACGCTGGTCACGCCGATATCTCCACCCATCATGTCCACGAGGCGCTTGGCGATGGACATGCCCAGGCCGGTACCCTGCGTGCCAGAAAGAGTCGAGGTTCGCTCGCGCTCGAACGGGTCGAAGATGTGTTTGATAAAGGCCTCGTCCATTCCGATGCCGCTATCGGCAATCGTCATCGTGTAATTCGACTTTCCGTCGACATCCGAAGCGGCTTCGGATATCGAGAACGAGACCGAACCGCCGGAAGGCGTGAACTTGACGGCGTTGCCGAGTATGTTGAGTAGCACCTGCTTCAGCTTGAGCTCGTCGCACATGACAATCGGATGATGCAATCCGGAGAGCTCGACATCGTAGTGCAAACCCTTCTCGCTGACCTCGGACTGGACGATGGAGCCGAGGTGCTCCGTTACCTCTATGAGATCGCACGGCTTTTCCTCGACCGAAGCCTTTCCCGATTCGATACGGCTCATGTCCAGGATGTCGTTGATGAGATCGAGCAAATGGGTGCTGGAAGCCTGGATCTTGTCCAGGTAGTCCTCGACGCGTTCGACATCGTCGATGTGATTGGTCGCCAGCGTCGTGAAGCCGATGATGGCGTTCATGGGCGTACGGATGTCATGGCTCATGTTGGAGAGGAACAGGCTCTTTGCCTCGTTTGCGCGATTGGCGCGCTGCAGTGCTTCCTCGAGCTGTTCCTTTCGCTCGATCTCCTCGCGCGTCTCGCGATCGACGTTGCGCAAGCCCATGACCACCAAGCGGTCATCGTCGGAATCGTCCGTCCACGATCCGGCGCGTACGAGCGTCACCTGACGGTATCCCATCACGCCATCGACAAGCGAGCGGTACATGACGTTGATGCGCTTGCGCTCCTCGAGCTCCTCGCGCACACGATCGCGCGCGAGCATATCGCTTAGCATGGAGCGATCGTCAGGCAGTGTTCGGATGTTCACGTAGTCGTAGAGGGACTTCTCGTAGGTCAGAGGCCCGTCAAAGATGCCCTTCAGCTCTTCGTCTGCGTCGTCCGAGATGCGCAGTAGCTCTCCCCTGCCAGTGTTCAAGTCGAACGAACACACGACCAGGTAGTTTACGCCCAGGGCGCGTATGAAGGACTGCTGACGCCGCTCGCGACGTTCCTCCTCGTGCTTCTGGTCGGAATAGTCCAGCAAGAAGCGCTGATACAAGAGCTCGCCATCTTGTTCTATCAGCTTGGCGCTCCCGAGCACGTGCAAGATCTTGCCGTCCTCGTGATGCACGCTGTATTCGAAGCTCACGCTATCACCCGCATGCTCGAGCATGGCGAACTTCTCGCGTAGCATCTCCTTGTCGGAGTCGACGACCGAATCGGCCACCATGTCGAATCCGTGCGCGAGCAGGTCTTCCTCGGATTCGTACCCGAGGATGTCGAGCGCCGCCTGATTCACGCCAATGACGCGCGTACCGTCAAGCGTGTGCGTGAGAACGCCGCAATCCATGGCAGTGAACATGTTCTCGAGCGTCTGGTTCTTCTGGAGTAGGTCGCGCTCGTAGGCACGCTCTTGCGTCACGTCAATCGCAACGCCCACAGTGCCCATAACGCTACCGTTGAGATCATATAGCGGCGACTTATAGGTTGTCAGGAGCTTCGTGCCACTGCCGCTCTGAACCACCTCTTCGGAAACGCAGGTCTTGCGCGTAGCCATGACCTGAGCCTCCGACTCGATGCAGGCGGGATCATCTGTCTCGACATCCCAGATGTAGGCATGTCCGCGCCCCTGCACGTCATCCTTCTCCTTGCCGACCGTTTCGCAGAAGCTATCGTTGACCTTCTCGTGAATGCCATCGGCCGTCTTGTACCAGACGAGGCAGGGAATCGAATTGATGGTGACCTCGAGGAACTGCGCGGTCTCCTGCGCGTCCGCCTGCGCCTTACGATGCTGTTGCCAGTGGTCGAAACGCCAGACGAGCTCCTCTGCGGGCATGCCGTCGGGCCAGACGTCGTAGAGCTCGGGCAAGAGGCCCATCGTCTCGGCCGAGCGCTCAGGAGCCACGAGCGCGATCACGTCGCAGTGCTCCTCCTTGTCCTCGAGGAAATCCTGCAAGACCCAGGTATCGACCTCCCTGCCCAGCGAAACGAGCGTGAGATCGGCGTCAAGTGCCACATGCGCATCGAAAACGGGTGCGGAAACGAAGCGGTGCGTAAAGGGAGCGAGAGCGGGAACCGCCCGAAGGGCCTGTACGTTCTCGTCATCGAGGCCGACAAGATAGATGCTAAGTTCCCCTTGGTACATTGACTCATCTCCTCTTCCGCACAATGAGGGCCGGCGGCATCGCGAGTCTGCAATGCGCCATTCCGTATATTGTATGATTTCCCACACGCGCATGGAACGAAAGCGCGCATGTAAACCGCTCCGCGTCGATGCTGCTCCCCCAGTCGGTCGTTCTGCGGCCACTGGAGCACACCGAGAGACGCGCGATGCGTTAGAATCACAAAAACGAAAATCGACATTACGCCTTCGAGGAGGAAGCGCATGGACCCCAACAAGCGACCCGACGACATGGTACGTATCACGACCCCCGAGCTCGCCCAGGCATTCATCGACGAGCAGGTCGCGGCAATCCGCGAGCAGGTGGGCGACGGCAAGGTGCTCCTCGCGCTTTCCGGCGGCGTCGATAGCTCGGTGGTGGCCGCGCTGCTCATCAAGGCCATCGGCAAGAACCTCGTGTGCGTGCACGTCAACCATGGCCTCATGCGCAAGGGCGAGTCCGAGCAGGTCATCGACGTGTTCAAGAACCAGATGGATGCCAACCTCGTCTACGTGGACGCCACGGACCGCTTCCTCGACCTGCTGGCCGGCGTCGACGAGCCCGAAACCAAGCGCAAGATCATCGGCGGCGAGTTCATCCGCGTCTTCGAGGAGGAGGCCCGCAAGGTCGGCGACGAGGTCGACTTCCTCGCGCAGGGCACCATCTACCCCGACATCCTCGAGTCCCAAGACGGCGTGAAGGCGCATCACAACGTGGGCGGCCTTCCCGAGGACCTCGAGTTCGAGCTCGTCGAGCCCGTCAAGCTGCTCTACAAGGACGAGGTGCGCGTGGTCGGCCGCGAGCTCGGCCTGCCCGAGAGCATGGTCGAGCGCCAGCCCTTCCCCGGCCCCGGCCTGGGCGTGCGCTGCCTCGGTGCCATCACTCGCGACCGCCTCGAGGCGCTGCGCGAGGCCGACGCCATCGTGCGCGAGGAGATGGAAGCGGCCGGCGTGGGCGC
>CABSKV010000033.1 GCA_902478425.1 uncultured Coriobacteriia bacterium
AACCTCGCGTACGCCGCCGCGGCGGGCAACAAGGGCTGTTACGTGGGCCTCTTCGTCGTCCTCTTCCTCATCATCTTCTGCATCGTCAGCTTCTTCATCCTTCGATAACGAGGTACATCGTGCTTACCGAACGCGTCCTAACCCAGGCCATGCGCATGATGAATGGCCATTACCTGAACCTCAAGCCGCTTGACGAGAGCCAATGGGCCTTGCCTGCGCCCAAGCCGGGCAAGCGGTACATGCTCTACATGCACATTCCCTTCTGCGAGCGCCTCTGCCCGTACTGCTCTTTCAACAGGTTCCCGTTCGAGGAGGGAAAGGCGCATAAGTACTTCGCGAACCTGCGCGCCGAGATGGACATGGTCGCCCGTCTTGGCTATGACTTCGATGCGTTGTATGTGGGTGGAGGCACGCCGACCATCCTCATCGACGAGCTCGTCGAGACCATAAACAAAGCCCGCGACATGTTTTCAATCGTTGATGTGTCGAGTGAGACGAACCCCAACCACTTGCTCCCGGAGTACATCGAAAAGCTCGATGGAGTAGTCCAGCGCCTGTCCGTCGGAGTCCAGAGCTTCAATGACGACTTGCTTAAACAAATGGACAGATATGAAAAATATGGCAGTGCGGAGCAAATCCTCAACAGGATCATCGATGTAGCCGATGCAAATGTGTTCAAATCGCTCAACGTCGATATGATCTTCAACTTCCCCGCTCAGGATGAGGAAATGCTCATAAACGACATCGCGGCGATACTCGAATCGCACACGAATCAGGCCACGTTCTATCCTCTCATGGCCTCTCCGGCTGTGGAAAAGTCACTCGCCGCGACCGTCGGCAAAGTTGATTATGTGCGCGAACGTGAGTTTTATGAGCTCATATGCAGCGGATTGACGGGAGGGGACGATCCGGCCTTCACGTTTGGTGGCGCGTGGACGTTCAACGACGCGAAGAGCTCCATGATCGACGAATACATCATCGATTACGAGGAGTACCCCGCCCTGGGAAGCGGCGGCATGAGCTTCCTCGACAGCAAGCTCTTCGTGAATACGTTCAGCGTGAGGGAGTACGACGAGCGCATCGAGAGCGGGCACATGTCCGTTGCGCGCATGACGGAGTTCAGCAAGCGCGACCACATGCGCTACCGCTTCATGATGCAGCTCTTCGGGCTGAGGCTCGACAAGAAGGAGTGGGAGCGCGACTTTGGATGCAGCGTGGCCGCCGGGCTGCCCGCCGAGTACTCGTTCTTCAAGACGAGCGGCGCAATCGACATCGACGACGATGAGCAGATCACGCTCACGCCGAAGGGTCGTTACATGATGGTGGCGATGATGAGGCAGTTCTTCATCGGAGTGAACGGCGTGCGCGATGACGCCCGCGCGGCGCTACCGTGTGACGAGCGCGACCTTCTCTTCGGGGCCGGCGTACCCGTCAAATAGCCACTCAATCATATGCACAATCGTGCATAACTACTGCGTAAGCAGCCTATTCGCGTACGAATCACAGGCCTCGACGAGAGCCTGCGGCTCAAGCGGCAGCGCGTCTCCCATGAGCGCGACAATGTGCTTTGGCAGCCACGTGCTTCCCGTCCACGGCACGCTCACGATGCGCGAACCGTCCTCGCCCGAATCCGCGACGCGCAACCCGCGCCAGGCAGGAAGGAGGCAATTCGCGGCAAGGCGAATGCGCGCCCGGGCGCCAGCATCCAATCCGATGGAGGGACGCGGGGCATCCGCGCGGGGCGAGAAGGTCTCCTCGAGAGGGCGCGCTTCGACAACGCGGTCGACCCTGAAGGAGCGCCAGCCATCCGAGGTGCGGCAGTAGGCCTGGAGATAGCGATGGCCGTCTTCCGAGAAGATGCGTAGGGGCTCGACGCATCTCTTGAGGGGAGCCTCGTCGTCCGTTCCGCGATATGCGATCTCGAGCAGGTGATGCTCGAGATCTTCGCAGGCCGCCGCAAGCGTTTGGGTGACATCGGGCGCTGCAGGTTCCGTCACGACTCGCAGGCGCGGCCTGGGAGAGCTGGCATCGCCCAAGATTCCCTTCGTTTGCAGCAGGGCTCCCACGAGCTCGTCGTCGGCGGAGAAGCCCGCGGCCGTGAGCGCGTCAACGAGCGCATCGGCTTCGGGGGCGGTGAGGCGCAGCAGGCGTTGCGTGCCATGAGTCTGGAGCACCGCGTACGAATCATGCAGGTCGAGGCGTATCGAGGCCGCATCGTAGGCGAAGACGAGAAGCTCGAGTGCGTCATATACGCTTTGCTCGTCAACGCCTAGCAGCGTTGCCAGTTGCGGAATCGAGACGATCTTCTCGCGCTCGAGCTGGGCCATGATGGCGAGAAGAAGCTGCCTATCCTTCATGGCGCACCTCCCCCGACGCAGCGCGCATGTAGCGCTCGAGACCCGCGACAAGCGCGGCACGCGCGGCCACGGGCTCGATGATCTCGATTCCCGGACCGTTCTCGATGCACCACTGCGCGAGGGCACGCGTGTCACGGCAATTCACCGTCCAGACGAGACAATCGTCCTCCCAGACAAGTTGCCCCTGCCCCATCGTGAGCTGCTGAGCGTTTTGGGCCTCGGCGCCATCAAGCACGATGCGTGTCGTGAGCTGCTCGTCGCCAAACTGGAAGGGCAGTCCGTAATAGCTGCTCGCATCGAAGGGGCGTTCCTCGAAGTCGGGCGTCTTGGGATTGGCGCCGTTGACGCGCAGCTTGCTCATGCGGTCGAGCCGGAACAGGCGATCGGAGCCCGCGTCCGGGTCGAACGCCGCGACGTAGCAGGCGCCGCGCAAGAAGAAGCATCCCGCAGGTTCGACCGTGCGCTCGGACTGCGCCCCGGCGCTGTTCGTGTAGGAAAAGCTCAGGCGCTTGCGCGTCGTGATGGCCCTCTTCACCTTCGCGAACCCCTGGGGCTCGTATGCCCGTGCTGCCTGCGATTCGCCTTCGGCGAGCTGGGGGAGCATGTCGGGAATCTCGAGCTCGTCACCGAGCTTGACGAGCACCATGCGCAGCTCCTCCTTGAACGGATACTCCTTGTCCTCGAGCAGGGCGCCACATAGCAGGCGCAGGAGGCTGACCTGCGGCTTGGTGAGGTTGAGCGGCGCCGCGAGCGTCTTGCCCGCATCGAGTGCATAGCGCTGACGGTCATCGATGACGAGGAAGACGCCGCTATCTTGCAGCGTCTTCTTGTCGCGCTCGAAGCGCCTGCGCATGGAGTCCTCGCTGCCGGCTTGCGCGCCGTATTCGTAGGGAAGCGCGCGGCGTATGGTGGCAAGGTCAACCGGGCCGTTTTCCCGGATGAAGAGCATGAGCTTGACGATGCGCTCTGCTTCGCTGATGTGCGTCATAAGGTAGCTCGCCTCGGGTCGTCGTTTGCCTGTCGCGTTCGTCGGCAGGCCGAGAAGCGCGTCTCCCCACATAATATCGCGCTCATGCGAAGCGATGCTATAATTGCCAGAACTGATTGATCCTCGAAAGGTACTAATCGCATGAATAACGAACCAATGTACAACGCGTTCATCAACAATCGAGAGCAAGCAGATAACCGCTCGTCAAATTCCAAGGGCAGGCGCAGGAACAAGCGTATCAAAGAGGATGACCTTCCCGAGTTCGATTACGACCTCGAAGAGCCGGGAGAGGGCGGCTTCACGCCGGGTCCCGTCGTCGGCGTCGACAGGACGATCGGGGGCTATCCGGAGTTCCTTCGCCAAGATGCCGAAGAAGAGTCCTCCGATGCATGCGATGGTCCCATCACGCGCGAGCCCTTCGAGTTCGAAGGCGGGTGCGTGAGCCTACCCCATCCCGACGTCTTCAATTCATATCCCCCCGAGGTCCAGCGCAAGATCATGGAGTGGACCGATCGCGACATCCGCGCGCGCCGCGATGATGAGTCCCGTCGTCAGGACGCCATCCTCCGCGCGAACATCGCGCGCGAGAAGACGAAGATGGGCGTGCCGGTCGCCATCGTCATCCTGTCCATCATCTGCGCTGCCATCACGGGCCTGTATACGCGGGACGCGGCTTTCGTGATCGCCTTTCTGACGGTGGCGGTTGTGGTCATCGTTGTCATCTTCGTGAGTCGTCTCACGCGAGGCAGGCGCGGGCATTCGCAATCCCAGCACCCAAAGGTGTAGCTGCTGATAGACGACTTTTCGGAGCCCCGTTCAGGGGCTCTTTCATTTGGGTACCCTTTCGGTGACGGCCAGCATCGCCTCCAGATAGGCGATTGCATGCCACATGTCCCGAAAGATTTGGTACTCTGTCGAATACAAAACCTATTAACCTTCCGAGAGGATAATGAAATGAGCCAGGATATGATCAGCGTCGAAGAGGCACAGCGCAGGACGATCGAGCTTGCGAGCGATGCGCGCTTCAGGACGCATGTCGAGGAAGTCGACCTCTTCGCCGCCGTCGGACGCGTGGCAGCCGCCGACCTCACGAGCGACATCGACGTCGCGCCCTTCGACAACACCGCGATGGACGGCTTCGCCGTCGTCTCTTCCTCGCTTGATGACGCGAGCGAGGATGCCCCCGTCGAGCTCGAGATCGTCGACTGGGTAGGCGCAGGCGTCGTGAGCGAGGTCGCCCTCAAGCCGGGCGAGGCGATTCGCATCATGACGGGCGGCATCATGCCCGAGGGCGCCGATGCCGTGGTCAAGATCGAGGACACGACCTTCACCGGCGACGGTGGCGTGGGCGAGCGCGTGCGCATGTGCGCTCCCGTGACCAAGACGAACGTCCGCAAGGCAGGCGAGGAGGCCAAGGCGGGTGACGTCGTCGTCCGCAAGGGCGAGGTGATTCGCGCCGCGACCGTGGGTCTGCTCGCGAGCACCGGCAACACTTCCATCCCCGTATACGCGCGACCCAAGGTCGGCGTCATCAGCATCGGCACCGAGCTCGACGCCCCTCCCGCCAAGCCCGAGCCGGGCAAGATCCGCGACGCCAATGCATACGTGCTGGGAGCCTACGCCCTCGAGCTCGGCTGCGAGGTCGAGCTATACCCAATCGTCGAGGATGACGAAGCTGCTATCCGCGCGCTATTCGAGAAGGCTATCGCCGAGTGCGATTTCGTCGTCTCGAGTGGTGGCGCGAGCAACGGCGACTTCGACTACGCCATCGAGACGGTGCGCGAGCTCGGCGAGGTCGTCTTCGATTGCGTGAGCCTGAGGCCCGGCAAGGCGCAGGCCTTCGGATGCGTGGGCAATACGCTCGTCGAGGTGCTTTCGGGCAACCCGGCTGCCGCTGCCGTTGGCTTCCAGCTCTTCGGGCGCCCGGCGCTGCGTGCCATGCAGGGCCTCGCGGATCTCGAGCGTCCCGTGAGCGACGCCGTCTTGGCGCAGCCCACGCGCAAGAAGGAGGCGCGCGCCTTCTTCCAGAGGGGGCATCTCGAGATTGGCGAGGATGGCCAATTACTTGCCTGCCAGGAGGAGAAGCAGTCCTCCGCGCTGCTATCGGAGATGAACCGCAGTACCGTTCTCATCGAGCTTCCGCAGGGCACGGGCACCTTCGAGGCCGGCACCCCCGTCAAGTGCCTGCACCTGGATATCGACGAGGGAACCGTCATCTAGATGGACGGGGTGGACCAGACAATCGTCGCCGGGGCGCTTTTGTCTGGTCTGACCAAACTGTCTCATTTTGGGTGACTTTATGAGTGACGAGACACTTGACGCGAAATACCAGGACCTTCTCGAGCGCCTTCGGGCGCTCGATAGCGTTGCCGTCGCCTTCTCGGGCGGCGTCGACTCGGCCCTGCTGCTGCATGCCGCGCGCGAAGCGCTCGACGAGCGCGCCATCGCCATCACGACGCAATCCCGCCTCTTTCCGCAGCGCGAGCTCGACGAGGCCATCGCCTTCTGCCGCGAGCGCGACATCCCGCAGGTTATCGTGCCCACGCATGAGCTCGAGGACGAAGGGTTTCGCCGCAACCCGCCCGAGCGCTGCTATCTGTGCAAGCGGGGGCTCTTGCAAGCCATCATCGATACGGCGGATGAGCGTGGCATCGAAACCGTCGTCGAAGGGTCGAACGTCGACGACGAGGGCGACTATCGCCCCGGTTCCCAGGCGATAGCCGAGCTCGGCGTGCTCAGCCCGCTCAAGGAGGTGGGCCTCACGAAGCGCGATATACGCGAGCTATCGCATGAGAAGGGGCTTCCCACCTGGGATAAGCCGTCGTTTGCATGCCTTGCCACGCGTTTCGCGTTTGGCACCCGCCTGAGCGAGGAGCGCCTTGCCCTGATAGACGAAGCGGAGCAGTTCCTCCTCGACCAGGGCTTTCATCAGGCGCGCGTCCGCTATCACGGGCCCACGGCCCGCATCGAGGTGAGGACAGACGAGGTCGAGCGCCTCGTTTTGCCCGAGAACCGACAGGCAGCAGAGCGCAAACTCAAGGAGTTCGGCTTCGAGCATGTGACGATTGACCTCGCCGGATATCGCACAGGTAACATGAACGTGGCAAGCGAAGGGGCGTAGGCGGTTTCCACCATGCAATGCCCTATACTTGCGATTAGAGCCATTATTTTGCAAAAGGAGAATTCATGAGCGAGTCACGTGCCGGATGGTACCCCGATCCTTCGGGAGATCCGTCGAAGCTGCGCTATTGGGATGGCACCCAGTGGACTGACGACTATGCGGATAGCCCCTCGTGCGCCCAGGCTTCGGCAGAGCAAACCGACCCTGCTACCGAGGAGGTCGTGTACCAAGCGCAGATCATCGATGATGGCCAGGCCACGTACGGCATGAGCTCGCAGGATTCCACGCTTCGTCTCATCGCCTTCATCTTCTGCCTCATCTCGACCGTCACGGCCGGCTGGATGCTCGTTCCGCTCGCGTGGATGGTTCCCATGACCGTGATCACCTGGGGAATCTACAAGGGCAAGAAGAGGAACACGGTGGCATTTGGCGTCTGTACGCTCATCTTCGTGAGCCTTGTGGGTGGCATTCTGCTGCTCGTTTCCAAGAAAGACGACTAGCACCCGCTTTCCTGCGTAACAAAATGGGGACAGACCCCGCATCCCGCCCGTACTCTATTCAGTTCGGCATATAGTGTGCACGTACGCTACAGAGTAGCCATCAGACTCGCGCTCATGACGCCGCGCGGGGCAGAGAGCGGAAGTGGGTTTATTTCATGAAGATCAGCAAGATCAAGAAGGCGGACGGCAAGACCATCCTCGAGGTCACCGCCACGGCCGATGACGTCGACAAGGCATTTGCGCTCGCGGAGTTCGACTTTGCCAACTCGATGGGCATTAACCCCGAGCCTGGCAAGACGATTGCGCAAATGGCCGAAGAGAAGATGGGCATCAAGAACCTCGATTCCATCATCGAGGCCAATGCCATCGAGGCACTCGCTCCCTTCGCGATCGACCAAAGCGGCATCGCCCCCGCGTTTCCGCCGCATCCCACTCCGAGCACGGCAATCAAGCGCAACCAGGAGTTCACCTTCACGATGGAGGTGACCCCCAAGCCCGACTACGAGCTCACCTCGTATGACCCGGTCGAGATCACCCTTCCCAAGTTCACCATCAACGAGGACGAGGTCGACGCGCAGATTCAGCAGCTTGCCGAGCGCAACACCACCTACACGACCGCCGATCCCAAACCGCTCGAGAAGGGCGATGCGTGCCTCGTGTCCATCAAGTGCTACGAGGACGGCAAGGAGCTCACCGGTCTCACCACCGATGGTCGCACCTATGTCGCAGGTCAGGGTTACATGCCCGCCGACTTCGACACGCATATCTATGGCATGGAGCCGGGCGAGACGCGCAAGTTCGTCTTCGAGGGTCCGAGTGTTGACGAGAACTACAATGAGTTCGCACAGAAGTTCGACTGCGAGGTCACGCTCAAGGAGATCCAAAAGCCCGTCGTCCCCACCATTGACGATGCGTGGCTTTCCACCAACCTTCCCATGTACAAGAGCCTCGATGATCTGCGTTCCGAGATTCGCAAGAGCATCGAGCATCGCGATCGCGAGCAATACGAGAACTACAAGCGCCAGGTCGTCGCCAGCGCCCTAAGCTCGCGCTTCGAGGGCAAGATTGCCGACGAGGTGTACGAGAACGCACGCGACAACCTCATGAAGAACATCCACATGGGCCTCAGGCAGCAGGGCATGAGCTGGGAGGACTACGTGCAGCAAAACGGCGGCGAGCAGCAGATAAACATGATGCTCATGCTGCAGACGCGCGAGATGGTCGTTCAGGGTTACGTGCTCGATGCAATCTTCCGCCACGAGAACCTCGGCCTTTCCGAGGATGACATCGACGAGGCGTGTCACATGATGGCGCCCGGCGCCAATCCCAAGCAGGTTCGCCAGCAGATCGAGAACGAGGGCAAGAACTTCGTGCTGCGCGAGTCCGCCGAGCGCCTCAAGGCGAACAAGTGGGTCGCCGATCATGCGAAGGTGACGATCCAGGAGCCGACGCAAGAGTAGGAAAGCGCAATCTGAATATCCTGCGCGGGGGCGCGAGTAATCGCGCCCCTTTTTCTACCTAATTTCACTGCCCATATGAAAACGCGGAAGCACGGGTATTCCCGGTTCGTATTTTCGTGCTTCCGAATTGCGATTTCACCCTTTCCGACCTTGTCGGATACTATTTTGCACTGGGAAAAGGATCTTGATCAGCCAGTGTTACTCCGACTCCCTCCCTTCTCGGACTCATGTCCCTTTCCCTTAATGTCCGGGCGTCTCCCCCCCCCCTGACCAAGACGCCCGGACCCAATACCCCCCATATGCGCATGCGCGTCAAATGCGGTCACATGACTGACTCGTGTACCGTGTCCTATTCTGGTTGCGAATGAAGCATCGCTTGAAATGGCATTTTATATATGCCCGACATTCCTCCTATACTCGCGATAAGTTGGTCACGCTCACAACGGAGGAGAGAATTATGCTTACAGTCGAGTCTCACGAGTATGATGCCGCCACTGGCATCGACACCTACGTTTTCAATCCGGGCAACATGAAGGCCAAGGTCAAGGTCATTCAGGAAGACGGCGACCCCGAGGTCCTTCTCGGCGTTGACGGCATGGCAGTCCAGCAGGACGTTGTGGGCGAGCCCACCTGGACCGTGTGCGCCAACAAGGAAATCGTCAACATCGCTCTCGAGGAGTGGGAGAAGCGCAAGGCCGCCGAGAAGTAGACGGCATTCACTTGTCTTCAAGGAAAAGGGGGCGCTCCGTATGGTGCGCCCCCTTTCTTCTGCCCGAATATTTTGCCGCGCTTGCTAACTTTGCTTGAGAGGATCGAACTCCTCCACGATGCCCGTCGTCTCATCAAGGCGTCCCATCTTGCCACGATGCATGTTATTTGCGTACGATGCTCCGCAAGATGGGCAGTTGCTTACGCCCGGGCGTATGGGCTCGCCGCAATTTGAGCAGGTAAGCTCCATGCGGGTCGAGAGCATTCCGCACTTGTTACATCTACTGCACTGATAACAGGGCATATCTCCCTCTTCACCTTACCGCCTACGCCACATCCTGCGGGGAGCTGTTCTCGCTGATGATCTCGATTGCCTCGGGAACGAGGGGGTTGCGGCTGTTCTTCGAGAAGAACGCGGCAACGGGAAACCTCGCGTCATCATCGGATACGGGAATTTGCTGGCAGAACGGCAAGATGCCGATGCCGACGCGCTTGATAAAGTTCTCTCCCAGTATGAGCACTTCATCGGTGAGGCCGGCGGCTGCGGTGATGAGGTCGGTAAGGCGCATTGAGTAGCAGCGTCTTATCTTCGGTGCAAAACCATGGCGCTTGCAGCAATCTTCGATGAAGTTCCACGCCTCGGAGATGTGCGAACCCTCGATTTTGATGAGCGTCTCATCCCGCAAGTCATCGATGGAGATGCTTTCCTGATTTGCGAACCTATGATTCTTGCTGACAACCGCGACCCATTGCAATGATCCGATCTTCACGAAGTCGAGCTGGTCTTCCAACCCCAAATGCTCGTAGGCGTAGTCGAAAACGATGTCGACATCATCCTCGAGCAGCAGCTCCGAGGGAAGTCTGTGTTTTGCCGGACGCACTTCGAGAAAGTTGCGACCATGGGTCTCGCTCAAAGCGACGAGCATGTTACTCAGGGTTTGCGAGACGAGCTCCTCTTCCACGAATCCACCGACGCGCAGTTGCGGTGGGGGCGTGGCGCGCAGGCTCTTGACCTTGGCATAGAAATCCTTTTGGCCTTCGATGATCTTGTATGCGTAGGGCAATAGCTCCGTGCCGGCTCGCGTGAGGCGAAGCATGCTGCCCGACCTGTCGAAAAGCTCGATGCGAAGCTCCCGCTCGAACGAGCTGATGTGCTTGCTCAGGGTAGGTTGTGACATGTTGAGCAGACGAGCTGTTTCCGTGAAATTCAACCGCTTTGCCAGTTCGGCAAACTCTTGAAGAATGTCAGTATCCATGCATTACCCCCCGTTGGCAGCAACCTGACGTTATTCGGTTGTGCTGCAGAGCAAGTTCCGTTGTTCCAAATCGCATAGGCGGAATCCTGGTGCATACAAAAGATGATAGGACAGAATGACTCTATAAACGAAATAACGAAAGGGAATATACTCGATTCGAAATAAATCCTGACACAAATCACACCTTTCATATCTGGCATAGATTGAACTCTCCTATTAGAACATCGCATTTTTAGTATGCAGCGCCACGTTGATATACATAGTTCGGTGGTTTGGATTGAGGAGAAAAGAATAGTGGCCCCAGGGCTCCTATTCGCAATCTAGGGAGAGGTGAATTATGACAGCTGCAACTGCTAACAAGGTCAATCAGCATATCGGCAAGCTGATGATTCCCATCATGGCGATTTATGCACTCGGCGCTTCGCAGGGTGGCATTAACGCTGGCATTGCAACAATGGGCGCTGCGTTTCCGGAGGCCGGAGCAAACATCGCCTACGTGGTTTCGATCGTTGCCCTTGGCATGATCCCGGCAGGTGCCCTTACAGGTATCGTATCAGGCAGGTACATCAAATATCGCACTTCCGTTCTCGTCGCGATTATCCTGTGCTTGATTTCGGGTCTTCTTCCCGTCTTCGTGGGTGAGGCGATGGGCTTTACCGGCCTGCTCGTATCACGCTTCATCTTCGGTGTTGCGGTTGGCTGGTGCTATCCGCTGGCGCAGGCCCTCGTCTTCAAGAGCGTTGACGACGAACACCAGCGCGCGAAGTGGCTCGGCATTGGCTGGGCGTTCGTGAACATCGGCTCGGCTCTGATGGAGTTCGCCGGTGGTTACCTGGCCCTCGTCGGCTGGCAGATGTGCTTCTGGGTTTACGCTATCGGCATCATCCCGTTCATCTTCGTGCTCATCTTCCTGAAAGAGCCCGAGACTGATGCCCAGCAGGCCGCAGAGCGCGCCGCGGCGCATGGTGTTGAGGTCAAGAAGGCCCATATCCCCGCTCTCGCGTTCGTCTACATGATCATGCTGACGCTCACGACCGGCTTCGCCATGCCGACGATTCTGTACTGCTCCTTCATCGTTCCCGACTCCGCCGTCGCGGGCATCACGCTGTCCGTCATGACGATCGTCGGCGCGGTGTCCGGCTTCACGCTTGGTCCTGTCTACAAGGCCATCGGCAAGTGGACGCTTCCGGTTTCGGTTCTCGTGCTCGGCATTCTCTACTGCGTTGCCGCCATCTACTCGGCTGACTTCCAGATGATTCCCTACCTCATCGGCTTCCTCGTTGGTCACTGGGGCTTCGCGATCATCATCCCGGCTACAGCCGACATGATCACCAACCTCACTCCGATTGGGCTGCTACGCGTGCAATGGGCTGGAACACGGCGTTCCATCAGCTCGGCTGCTTCATCGGCACGCCGGTTGGCGTTTTCGTTCTGGGCCTCGTTGGTAGCCAGAATCCTGTCGACTGCGTCCTGCCTTGCTCGATCGTGCTCGTCGTTCTCGGCGTCATCTACCTCATCATCGCCGCCTTCACCAAGATGGAGAAGTACGGCGAGAACTACGAGGTTGAGCTCGAGGCCAAGGCAGAGACCGAGGTCTAGAAAACCGCCCATCTTCGTCTGTGCCAGATGATTTCCGGCAGCTGACGAAACCCCCAAACGGACCCCCGGGCTTCCCCAGGCCTGGGGGTCCAACTCTTTCGATTCCGGCATGGCATATGGCAATGCGATACGTGAATGAATGCCACGTAAATCATCATTTTTAATATGCAAATCCCCCTTCATATACTCCAGCTGTTTGACAGTTGAATGTGTCGTGAGATCGCATGCCCGCGCACCGACAAACCACCACCTTCTGCACGTACGTGCCGTTGGAAACACGCGGATATCAGGCGATCGAGCACCGGTGCGTTGCTGGGAGAACACACCGTGAGCTTGCACATTCCACGACATCAAGTGATGTCAGTTCGCATGAAGCGAGAGAGGAGTGACGATGTCGGAAAACTACTACGAGAGCCACAAAGGCGAGTGGCAGTGGCAAGACGGCGATTACACCGTCACGCGCACCACGACCTGGTCTGGCCCCGGTTGCCATGATGGTTGTGGCGTCCTGTACTACACCGACAAGGACGGAAAGCTGGTAAAGGTCGAAGGCGATCCCGACAACCCCTTTAACCAGGGCACGCTTTGCATGCGCTGCCTCGAGATGCCGGAATACGTCAACAACCCCACGCGTCTCGGTCATCCGATGAAGCGCGTTGGCGAGCGCGGCGAGAACAAATGGGAGGAAATCAGCTGGGACGAGGCCCTCGATATCATCGAGGAGAAGGTTCGTGCCATCTGGAAGGACTATGGCCCCGAGTCCATCGTCGCCCACGTCGGCACCGGTCGCAACAACAACGACCACATCCCGTACATGACCTATTCGGCGTTCGGCTCGCCCAACTTCTCGATGGGCTACCTTGCCGGCGACTCCTGTTTCTGCCCGCGTTCGGCCTCCATGGCCTCCATGAACGGCGACTTCTTCATCGCCGACATGTCGCAGCAGTTCGAGAGCCGCTATGACGAGGAGAACACCGAGTGGCGCTGCCCCGAGGTCATCGTGAACTGGGGCTGCAACGCGGTCGTTTCGAACTCGGACAACTTCTATGGTCACTGGATCGTCGACTGCATGCAGCGCGGTGCCAAGATGATTACCGTTGATCCGGCGCTTACCTGGCTCGCGGCACGCTCTGAGGTATGGCTGCGCGTGCGTCCGGGCACCGATGCCGCGCTCGCCATGGCCATGATTCACGTCATCGCTAAGGAGAACCTCTACGATCACGACTTCGTCGAGAAGTGGTGCTACGGCTTCGACGAGCTGGTCGAGCGCTGCCAGGAGTGGACGCCCGAGAAGGCCGGCGAGGTGTGCTGGGTCGAGCCGGAGAAGATCGTCGCCGCAGCGCGTATGTACGCGCAGGCCAAGCCCGCCACCATCCAGTGGGGTCTCAAGGTCGACCAAACCACGAATGCCACTGCGACGGCCAACGCCATCAATGCACTGTGGTCCATCACGGGCAACGTCGACATCCCCGGTGGCAACATAATCATCCGCAACGCCTACCAGCAGAACCTGTCCTATGGCTACAGCTATCGTGACCTCACGCCCGAGGTCCAGGCCAAGCGCCTCGGCTCCGAGTTCCCGCTCATGAGCCGCGCAGGTTACAGCTCTTCGGCACACGCCGACTCCGTCCTGAAGACGATCGAGACGGCTGACCCGTATCCCATTCGCATGGTATGGATGACCTCCACGAACCCCATTGCGAACATGGGCGCCGACGCTCCGCGTCTGTATCGTGCCTTGCGTAGCGTTGACTTCGTTGTCGTGAACGACCTGTTCATGACCCCAACGGCGGTCGCATTCGCCGACCTCGTCCTGCCTGCTGCCATGAGTCCCGAGCGCAATTCCCAGCGTTGCTGGTGGACGCCGCATCGCACGATGAAGAAGGTCACACAGCACGAAGAGTGCGTGGGCGATGACGAGCTGGCCCTGATGGTCGGCAAGCGCCTGCATCCCGAGAACTTCCCGTGGGAAAACGGCATCGAGTGGATCGATCACATTCTGCAGTACGAGACCGACGACAAGCTCCCGTACAAGACGTTCGAAGATGGCATCAAGCAGGTCTGGTCCTATCCCGACTTCGAGTACAGGAAGTATGAGAAGGGCCTGCTGCGCTTTGATGGTGGCCCCGGTTTCAACACCCCGACCGGTCGCATCGAGCTCTACAACACGAACATGATGCTGTGGGGCTACGACGCACTGCCCGAGTTCAAGGAGCCCAGCTGCTCGCCGTACGAGTCTCCGGAGCTCTACGAGAAGTACCCGTTCGTGCTCACCACGGGCGCCCGCTCCTACGAGTTCTTCCACTCCGAGCATCGCCAGGCCGGCACGACGTCGCGTGAGATGCATCCGAACCCCATGTTCGAGATGAATCCCACCGCCGCCAAGAACCTTGGCCTGGAGGAAGGCGACTGGTGCTGGATCGAGAACCATCGCGGCCGTTGCCGTCAGAAGCTACGCTTCAACCCGTCGCTCGACGAGCGCGTCGTGCGCGCCGAGCACGGCTGGTGGTTCCCCGAGACCGAGGGCGCAGAGCCCAACCTGTTCGGGACCTTCGACTCGAACATCAACAACCTGATCCCGCAGTGTGATAACGGTGTCACCGGTTACGGCGCACCCTATAAGAACCAGCTTTGCAAGGTGTACAAGTGCACCGAGGAGAACAGCAAGGTCATGCCTGGTTATCACGTGACAAGGGAAGATGGATACTCGAAGGACATCGACGAGTCCAACGGCGACGTGAAGGTGGGTATGACGTATGAGCGCTAACGCATTGATGATCGACTACGAGTTCTGCACCGGCTGCCACGCCTGCGAGGTCGCCTGCAAGAAGCACCTCGAGGTGGGCGAGGGCCAGTACGGCATCCACGTCCTGCAGGACGGGCCGCGCGAGCTGCCCGACGGCAAGTGGGACTACAACTTCCTGCCCATGCCCACGTCGCTTTGCGACATGTGCGCGGGAAGGATCGCCGAGGGCAAGGACGCCGCCTGCGTGCACCACTGCCCGGCGCACTGCATGTACTACGGCCCGGTCGACGAGATCGCGGCGCTTGCCGCCGAGAAGACCAAGAGCGCGGTGTTCGTGCCCGTCGCCTAG
>CABSKV010000034.1 GCA_902478425.1 uncultured Coriobacteriia bacterium
TCGGCGGCGTTGGTATTCGTGGTGGGGTACAAGACGAAGTCGCTCGTCTGGTGCATCGTCGTTGGCGTCGCTTCCTACGCGCTGCTGATGCTAGTATGAACGACTCGCGTCGCCTTATGCGATGCCGCGGTCGCGCTCATCGAAGCGCTCGGCGAGCCACATGTTGATGACGGCCTGACGCGAGACGGCAAGGCGGCGAGCCTCGGCATCAAGTCTGTCGACGAGCCATTCGGGCATGTTGATGTTCACGCGCACCTTGCCCTCGAGACCGGGCTGACGATCTGACCCGGGAATGATGTACGGAGTTATGTCGCCTCCATTGTCGAAGTATTCATCGAACTCATCTGCGGTCATTGTTTTCTCGGTCATAACGCGACATCTCCTTACTGGTAGATATCGGCTCTTGTTCTGGTCGTACTCGAAGCGGAGCGGTTCGTAAGATAGGTGTATTATATCCGCCATATATACTCCTATCAAATGTATAATATGACCATTACATACATCTCATGTAGATGTTGATGCTACATCGTTTGCTTCCGAGCGAACCACCCCGGCAGTCTGAGCAAACTCGGAGCGCTTTCCGGGGAGATTCGGATGGGATATGAGATAGCGTGCCTGAGTCGTCGTCTCATTAACGATGCCTGAACAAAATGTGCAGAACGCGTTTTACGGGGCGCGGAAATCGCAAAGCATAGTAAAATCAACGGTCTGAATGTGCTGGATGCGTCTGGCGCGGGTGATGCAGTACGGAGTGTTGATGACCAAGGGCACGTCGAAAAGCAAGGTTCTCAAGAACGCGCAAAAGGTCGCCGCTGCAACCACGATGGACTCCGTCGCGCGCAACGCCGGAAAGTACGATGCGAACAATCAGGCGAAGAAGGCCGATTCGCAGGCTACGGCAAGCGGCCCCCAGCATTCGAAGAAGCCCGAAAAGAAGATGAGCACCGCCCGCAAGGCGCTCGTCGTCTTCGTCGCCGCCATGGTGGTCGTGTTCGGCTGCTGCTGCGTGGCGTTTGCGGCGGTCGAGGAATCGCGCTCCCACTTCGTTCCCGAAAACACCATGCTCGACGGGCAGATCGATGTCTCGGGCATGACCGAAGACGAGCTGCGCGCACTGCTGACCCGGCGCGTGGAAAGCGGCATCGCCACGACAGTCACCCTTACTGCCGGTGACACGAGCCATTCGATCGAGATGGGCGACATCGGCACCATCGACATCGATGCGACGGTCGAGCAGGCCTTCGCTCCGTATCGCGCCAATCCCGTCGTGCGCGCGTTCGTCTCCGTCGGAGAGCTCATGGGCATTGGTCCTGACGGATACGACATCTGCACGGTGTGCGTGGTCGATCATGACACGCTTGCCACGCGCGTCGCGGCAATCGCCGAGAAGGCCAACATGCCGGCCAAAAACGCCGGTTACGCATACGACAAGGGTACGAACGCGCTCGTGATCGCCCCGGCCACGCAGGGCGTGGAGATGGACGAGGCTGCCACCATCGCGCGCATCGAGAAGGCGCTTGCCACCGCGGACAGCGGTGACCCGTCGCGTCTGGCCATCGAGGCCGAGGCCGTCATCACCGAGCCCGAGTCCGATGACCCCGGGCAGGGCATCTTCGTCGACACGCGCAAGTGCCGCGTGCATCTGTACGAGGACGGCGTCGAGGTCGTGAGCTATCCGTGCACGCCGGGCATGTCGGGTTACGCGACGCCCAAGGGGGACTTCACGCTCTCGTACAAGGACCCGGCGCCCATCTGGTACAACCCGCATAGTGACTGGTCCGAGGGCATGGAGGAGACCATCGCGCCCGGCCCGTCCAATCCGCTTGGCGTGCGCGCGCTTGCCGTGAGCTGCGGGGGCGGCATCTTCCTGCATGGCACGACGAACACCGGCGCGCTGGGCTCGCCTGGTAGCCACGGCTGCGTGAGGCTGTCGAACAGCAACATCGTCGAGCTGTACGACCGGGTCTCCGCCGGCATCCCCATTATCATTCGCTAGACCAAGGAGCAACGCATGGAATCGACCCTGTATCTCGACCTCTCGACCGACGCGACGCGCAAGTCCATCTTCGGGCAGCTCGTCGTCGCCACGCCCGAGCAGCGCCGCGGCAACATCGGCGTCGTCGTGGGTGACGAGAGTATTCCGGCCAAGGCGCAGCTGCACAATCTTGCCGACGTCGAGCGCGCCATCGGCACCTCGGTGGCAAGCGAGTGGACGAAGGAGGAGGCCCGCCAGGTGTACCGCATCCTGGCGCACGCCGAGGCCAAGGTGCACAGTTGCAGCGTCGAGGACGCGCACTTCCACGAGGTCGGCCTCGGGATGACCGTGCGCGAGATACTCGGCATGTGCTGCGCCATCGAGCAGATCAACCCCGACAAGGTCATCGCGTCGAAGGTGCAGGTGGGAAGCGGCCAGGTCGAATGCGCCCACGGCGTGCTCGACATCCCCGCGCCGGCAACTGCCGCGATTCTCGAGCGCTATCACATCCCGCTGGCCGAGCCGCGCCTGGATGGCGAGCTGTGCACGCCCACCTCGGCAGCGTTCATCGCACGTTACGTGGAGGAGTATCAATGAGCAGACTCATCGGCATAGACCTGGGCACGACCAATTCCTGCGTTGCGGTGATGGAGGGCGGACACCCCATCGTCATCGCCAACGCCGAGGGCTCGCGCACGACGCCGTCGGTCGTCGCGTTCACGAAGAAGGGCGAGCGCCTCGTGGGCGAGATCGCCAAGCGCCAGGCTGCCATGAATCCCGACCGCACTATCAGCTCGATCAAGCGCCAGATGGGCTCGACCAAGCCCATACGCATCGACCGGCAGAAGTACTTGCCGCAGGAGATCTCGGCCATGATCCTCGCCAAGCTCAAGGCCGATGCCGAGAGCTATCTGGGCGAGCCGGTCACCGATGCCGTCATCACCGTGCCCGCGTACTTCACCGACGCGCAGCGCCAGGCCACGAAGGACGCCGGCGTCATCGCCGGACTCAACGTGCAGCGCATTGTCAACGAGCCGACGGCCGCCGCGCTCGCCTACGGCGTGGACCGCGAGGAGAACAAGGCCGTCATGGTCTACGACCTGGGCGGCGGCACCTTCGACGTCTCGGTGCTCTCCATCAACGGCGGCGTGATCGAGGTGCTGGCCACCGCTGGCGACAACCACCTGGGTGGCGACGACTTCGACGCGCGTGTCGTCGAGGAGCTGCTGCGGCGCTTCAAGGCGCAGTATGGTGTGGATATCAGCCGCGATGCGGCGGCGATGAACCGCCTGACCGAGGCCGCGGAAGCTGCCAAGCGTGAGCTCTCGTCGGTATCCACGACGACGATCAACCTACCGTTTCTGGCCAGCGATGGCGGCCAGCCCCTGCACTTCGAGACGCAGCTTTCGCGCGACGAGTTCGACCGCCTGACCGCCGACCTCGTCGAGCGCACGATGGGGCCGTGCAAGCGCGCCCTGGCCGACGCGCACATGGGCCCCGGCGACATCGGCAAGGTGCTCATGGTGGGTGGCTCGAGCCGCATCCCGGCCGTCAAGCGCGCGGTACGTGAGCTCACGGGCAAGGAGCCCTCCGAGTCGATTAACCCCGACGAGTCCGTCGCCCTGGGCGCATGCCTGCAGGCCGGCGTTTTGGCCGGTGACGTGGGTGGGCTGCTGCTGCTCGACGTGACGCCGCACTCGCTCGGCATCGAGGTCGTGGGCGATGTCATGTCGGTGCTCATTCCGCGCAACTCGACGCTGCCGACGACGAAGAGCGACATCTACACGACGGTCTCGCCCATGCAGACGACGGTCGAGATCAACGTGCTGCAAGGCGAGAGCCCTCGCGCGAGCGAGAACACGTCGCTCGGCAAATTCATGCTGGGTGGCTTGCGCCTGGGGATGAAGAAGCCGCAGGTCGAGGTCACGTTCGAGATTGACGCCAATGGCATCGTGCATGTCACGGCGCGCGACCTCGAGACGAACAAGGCCGCCAACATCTCCATCGAGGGCTCGTCGAACATGTCGCAGCGTCAGATCGAGGCGGCGACCAAGCGCCTGACGGACGGTAAGTAACGCCTCGGCAGGGCGCGATTACTCGCGCCCCCACGGGTATGAATGGGACCCACGTCCCACAAGCATGAATGGAACCCACGTCTTGCGGGTGCGGATGGAGTTCGCGCTCCCACGGATACGGACGGTTTGCGAGGCCGCTGCGCTCATTTTTGTTTGCGCTTCGTTAATTAACCTTTGTGACGCTCGTGTATGATGAAAACATAAGGTCTGACTCCCTGGCACACCTTATAACGGTACCGGACGATAATGAGACAAAAGTGCCCCGGCGATTTTTGTCTCATTCATCACGTCCACGAGGAGAAAGCGAACGCATGGAAAAGAACGTGAAGAAGACGATCGTCGTCCCGCTGATCATCACGATCGTCGTCATCGGAATCCTCTACTACGTGACGATTCCGCCCATCAACATCCAGAGCGTGCAGTTCTGGAACTTCCTCATCTGGTGCCTCATCATCATCGCGGTGTGCTTTGGCATTCCGCGCGCGCACGATGCGTCGACGAGCTTCATCTCGGACTTCATCGAGGGCATCAACCGCGAGGGCTTCGGTTACATCTTCAAGTTCCGCGAGCGCCGCGCCGCGCGCAAGGAGGCCAAGGCCAACGGCGACAAGTCGGCCGTGCCCAAGCGCAGCTGGCTGTTCTGGATCATCGCGGTCATCATCTTCCTCTTCCTCGGCATCTTCGTGGGCCAGGTGGCGAGCTCGCCGCTGTTCAACGCGCGCGCCTATTCGGGCCTGCTCGAGGTCAAGGACGGTAACTTCTCCGAGGACATTTCCGAGATCTCGATGAAGAGCGTGCCGGTCGTCGATCGCGACACGGCCGTGCGCCTCGGCTCGCGCACCATCGGCGAGATGAGCGACCTGGTGAGCCAGTTCGCCATCGACGAGGGCTACGACGCCTACACGCAGATCAACTACGAGAGCCAGCCGTACCGCGTCTCGCCGCTCATCTACGCCGACCCGATCAAGTGGCTCATGAACACGTGGGAGGGCCTGCCGGGCTTCGTCACCGTCAACATGGCCACGCAGGACACGCAGCTCGTGCGCCTGCCCGAGGGCCATTACATGCACATCTCCACGGGCGAGCACTTCAACAACTACCTGTATCGCTACGTGCGCTTCCAGTTCCCGTTCGAGATCTTCGGCGAGGCCGCCTTCGAGCTGAATGACGAGGGCGAGCCGTACTGGATCGTGCCCACCGTCAAGATGCGCATCGGCCTCTTTGGCGGCGAGGATTATGACGGTGCCATCCTCGTGAACGCCTGCACCGGCGAGACGACGAAGTACGACCTGGCCGACGTTCCGAGCTGGTGCGACAAGGTGTTCACCGCCGACCTCGTGTACGGGCAGCTCGGCTACTACGGCAAGTACCGCAGCGGCTTCATCAACTCGCTGGTAGGCCAGTCTGGCGTGCTCGTGCCCACGGGCTCGCCCGCGCCCGGCCTGTTCAACGACTCCGATGGCGCGTCCGCAAGCGGCGCGAGCGGGTACAACTACCTGGCCATCAACGACGACGTGTACATGTACACGGGCATGACGAGTGCCAACAGCGACGAGTCGCTCGTCGGCTTCGCGCTCGTCAACTTGCGCACGAAGGAGACGCGCTACTACACCTGCGCCGGCGCGACCGAGTCTTCGGCCATGTCGTCTGCCGAGGGCCAGGTGCAGCAGATGAGCTACAACGCGACCTTCCCGCTGCTGCTCAACATCGCCGACCGTCCGACCTACTTCCTGTCGCTCAAGGATGCGGCGGGCCTGGTCAAGATGTACGCGTTCGTCGACGTGCAGCAGTACCAGATCGTCGGCACGGGTTCGACGGTGGCTGACGCGCAAAACGCCTACATCGCCGCGCTCACCAACGATGACCAGGTCGAGATCGACGAGGGCGCCATCGCCGAGAGCGGCATACTGCCCACGGTAGAGGGCCAGATCGAGGCCATCGAGTCGGTGGTGTTTGACGGCAACACGCGGTATTACTTCAAGCTCGCGGGCGACCCGAAGATCTACATCGCGAGCATTTCGGCCAACGAGAGCATGCCGTTCTTGCGGGCCGGGTCACGCGTGTCGGTGATGTACACCGAGAAGGACAACACGCGCGAGGTGACGGCGCTCACGCTGCTGTGAGGTGCGGGAAAATGAGACAGGGCGTCAGTCTCGCTGTCTCATTTCGCAGGTCAGAGACCGAGGCGAGGGCTCCCCTTCTGGGGGAGCTCTTCGTTTTCGAAGAGGAACTTGACGACGTCGGGCGCGAGGTCGGCGGCCGGGACCTTCGTCGTGTAGATCATCGAATGCGAGATGCAGCTGTCGCGGCACAGGCGGCAGTTGACGCACAGCGAGGGCTGGAAGCTGAGCGTCGCGCGGCGCTCGTCGTCGACGTGGTACTTGAGCGCCTGGGTCACGCACATGCGTGCGCAGGCTCCGCAGTGCTTGCAGCGGTTAGGGTCGATGTCGACCGAGGCCCAGAAGCGCGTGTCGATGGTGGCGCCGTCCGGGCGCGTGCCGAGCGCGTCGAGCATCCTGAGCAGGCGCACGCTGCGGTAGCTGCCGGCGTCGAAGCGCTCCTCGGGACTCATGATGATCTGCGCGTCGGGGTCGGGCGCGGCCTCTCCCGCGAGCGTGCCGATGGCCGAGCTCACGGCGTGCCAGGCGTACTCGACGGCCGATGCACCGGCTTGCTCGAAGGCCTCGCGGCGATCGGAGCTGATGACGTTCACCTGCGCGCGCGGCTTGTCGAGCACGAGCGCGGGCGGGACCTCGTCGAGCGCGGCGAAGGTACCCGGCACCTTCCATAGCCCGAGCAGCTCGCGCGCGTTGCGTATGACCTCCTCGAAGTAGGGCTGCTCGCAGTCGATGGGGCAATCGTCGCAGCCGAGGGTGAAGAGGATGACGCGCTTGAACTTGAGCGCGAACATGCCGGTGATGAGGTATTCGTCGAGGTAGTTGAGGCAGGGGAGGACCACGACGCGCTCGGGGTCGAAGTGCGCGGCCTTTGCCTGGCGCTCGCAGATGAAGGCGGCGCTGCCGGCGTTGCGCTCGGCGGAGACGCGGGCGGCCGCGACGATCTCGCTTGCCGAGGGCGCGGTCGTGTTCATGGCCGAGGTGGGGCAGGCGGCCACGCAGGCGCCGCAGTTGGTGCAGGTCTCCGAGTCGATCGCGAGGTGGCCGAGCGAGCGCTTGACGGCCTCGTGCTGGCAGACCGTGAGGCAGCTGCGGCAACGCGAATGCCAGTTGCGGATGTAGACGCAACGCTTGGGCGTGACCGCGATCGAGGTCGCCGCGAGCTTGTCCGAGATGGACTCTATGGTGTCGATCTTGCTCATGGGCGGATTATAGCGCGCGGGGAAACAAAGGCATGTGTAAAAGGGCCTGACCCTTTTACACATGTCCGCATCCTTGCCGTATAATCAACGATTCGTGTGATGTTTCGAGCGAAAGGCTTTCTTCGTGCACAATCGTCCCGAGTTTCCCAAGCGCGCCGTCGTCACGGCGGGCATGCCCTACGGCAACAAGGGCCTCCACTTCGGCCACATCGCCGGCGTCTTCGTGCCGGCCGACGTCTACGCCCGCTTTCTTCGCGATCGCATCGGCGCGCGCAACGTCCTGTTCGTGAGCGGCACCGATTGCTATGGCTCGCCTATCAACGAGGGTTACCGCAAGCTCGTCGAGGCCGGCGAGTTCGACGGAACCATCGCCGACTACGTGCAGATGAACCACGACGCGCAAAAGGCCGCGCTCGACGCCTACGACATCAGCCTCGACATCTTCGAGGGAAGCGGCATCGGCCTGTCCGGCGTCAAGCAGCAGGAGATGACCGACGCCTTCATCACGCGTCTCTACGATAATGGCTGGCTCGAGAAGCTTTCCACGCCGCAGTTCTACGACGCGCAGGCGCACACCTTCCTCAACGGACGCCAGGTCATCGGGCGCTGCCCCGTGCAGGGCTGCAAGTCCGAGAAGGCCTACGCCGACGAGTGCGACCTGGGGCATCAGTATGACCCGGTTGACCTCATCGCGCCCAAATCTGCGCTCACGGGTGAGGTGCCCGAGATGCGCGAGGTGAGCAACTGGTACTTCGAGCTGCCCGCCTTCCACGACCTTATCGCCGCGCACATCGAGCAGATTGCCGGTGAGTGCGGCACGCGTCGCGTGCTCGTGGACGAGGTCGAGTCCTTCCTCGCGCCGCCCATCATCTACATCCAGGAGAAGTTCGCCGAGGACTTCGCCGCCATCGAGGCGCAGCTGCCGGAGCATACGGTGCTGCCTGCCGAGAAGGGCAAGAGCTCGTTTGGCGTGGAGTTCGCGAGCATCGCCGAGCGCGAGCGCGCCGTCGAGATCATGCATGCCGCCGGCTTGCGCTTCCGCACGGGAAAGACGCTCGTTCCCTTCCGCCTGACCGGCAACATCGAGTGGGGCGTGAAGGCACCGGACCTGGACGGGACGCTGCCGGACGCGACCGTGTGGTGCTGGCCGGAGTCACTGTGGGCGCCCATCGCGTTTTCGCAGGCGGCGCTCGAGGAGAGCGGCCGTGATGCGGACGGCTGGCGCGACTGGTGGTGCGCCGATGACGCGAAGGTCTACCAGTTCATCGGCCAGGACAACATCTACTTCTACGGCGTGGCGCAGACGGCGCTGTGGCAGGGTACGCAGACCGGTCACGAGCCGCGCGTCGACGGGCATGGCGACGAGCTGCGTCAGACGACGCTCGTTCCCAACTACCACATCCTCTTCATGGGGAAGAAGGCTTCGTCATCGGGTGCGATCAAGCCGCCGATGGCCGTCGAGCTGCTCGACTACTACACGCCCGAGCAGCTGCGCGCGCATTGGATCTCGCTTGGCCTGGGGATGAAGCCCGCGAGCTTCTCGCCCAAGGTGCTCGATCCGAACGCCAACGAGAAGGCACCCGATCCGGTGCTCAAGGAAAGCGCGCTGCTCACCAACATCTTCAACCGCATCGCGCGTTCGTGCTTCTACACGGCGCAGAAACACTGCGATGGTCGCCTGCCGCTGGGCGGGCCGAGCGAGGCGGTGCGTGCCGCGTGCGAGCAGGCGGTGCTTGCCTACGAGGAGCACATGGCCTGCTTCGAGATGCACGCCGTGATGGCGCAGATGGACGAGTTCCTGCGAGGCATCAACAAGTGGTGGGCGAGCGAGAGCCGTAGCGCGCTTGCCGAAGATGCGCCCGAAGGCGCCGTCGAGGCGCTGCTGCGCGATGCCTTCCACTACCTGCGATGCGCGACGCTGCTCATGCACCCCATCGTCCCGCGTGGCTGCGAGCTCATCTTCGAGCATCTCGCCATCGAGGCAAAGGATGGCCCGTGCGCGACGCATGACGCTGGCTTCTTCAATTGGTGTCACGTCTTCGAGCCCATCGACTTCTGGGCGACCGACGAGGAGCGCAGCGCGGGAGGCAAGGCGCTCAAGGAGCTGCCGCCGCGCTTCGACTTCTTCGAGAAGCACCCCAGCCAGTACGAGGATATGGCATAATACCGGTCACGTGCCCGAGTGGCGGAATGGCAGACGCGACGGTCTCAAAAACCGTTGTCCTCTGGGCGTGTGGGTTCGACTCCCACCTCGGGCACCACCAAACGATACGCGGGGCAGAGATGCTGCCCCGTTTTGCCATCTGAGGAGCTTCGCATGACCAGCCAGCATGACGATATCGACGTGCGCGAGGACTTCTCCAACACGCCCATCATCCCCGGCCCCGACAACCCCGATCCCGACGGGCTGTTCATCGACGAGGTGCAGGGCCGCAACAAGCGTCTGCGCCAGCTCATCCAGTTCACGCACTCGTCCACCAAGGCCGCTGCCATCATGTTGGTCGCCGCCATCATCGCGCTCATCGTGGCCAACACGCCGGCGCATGGACCCTTCCTCGAGTTCTGGCACACGCAAGTCTCCGTCGACATCGGCCCCTTTCACGGAGAGATGTCGTTCGCGCACATCATCAACGACATCTTCATGGCCGTGTTCTTCCTGCTCGTGGGCCTCGAGATCAAGTACGAGATGACGGCCGGCGAGCTCACGAACATCCGCCAGGCCATCCTGCCGATTCTCGGCGCGCTCGGCGGCGTGCTCGCGCCCATAGTTATCTACCTCATCTTCAACGCCTCGCACCCCGAGGCGTTCATGGGTTGGGGCGTGCCCACCGCGACCGATATCGCGTTCGCGCTCGGCATCCTGTCGCTTCTGGGCAGCCGCGTGCCCAACGGCGTGCGCGTGTTCCTCTCGACGCTGGCCGTGGCCGACGACATCATCGCCATCCTCGTCATTGCGATCTTCTACGGCGAGAGCCCCGATCTGTTCTGGCTCGCGATGGCGGGTGTCGTCTTCATCGCGCTCATCGTGATGAATCGCATGCACGTCTACTCGCTCGTGCCCTACATCCTCATGGGCTGCGTGCTGTGGTTTTGCGTGTTCTCGTCGGGCATCCACTCGACGATCGCCGGCGTGCTGCTCGCCTTCGCGATTCCGTCCGGCTCGCGCGTGAACCTCAACAACTTCTTCGATTGGTCGAAGAAGCGCCTGCGTATGGCCACGAGCTTCTACGAGGGTGACGAGACGCCGCTCGTCGCGCAGAAGGACTACATCACCACGGTTTCGAGCTTGAGCAAGGTCTCCAAGCAGGCCATTCCGCCGGCCACGCGCCTCGAGCACAAGCTGTACCCGTGGGTGTACTTCCTCATCCTGCCGCTGTTCGCGCTCACGAACGCCGATGTGGCCGTGACCGGGCTCGACATGTCGACGATCACCTCGTCGCCGGTCGTGCTCGGCGTGTTCTGTGGCCTCGTGCTCGGCAAGCCCATCGGCATCATGCTGTTCAGCTTCATCACGGTGAAGACGAAGATCGCGTCGCTGCCCGAGTTCGTGACCTGGCGTCACATGCTGGGCGCGTCGGTGCTCGGCGGCGTCGGCTTCACGATGGCGATTTTCGTGGCGAACCTCGCGTATGCCGATGCGATCTTGGTGACCGAGGCCAAGCTCTCGATTCTGGTCGCGTCGACGGTTGCCGGCGTGGTGGGCTTCGTGCTGCTGTTCATGCAGGCCAAGGCCGACCAGCGCCGTGGCATCAGCTATGTCGCGATCGTGCCCGATGACGGCAACGTGACGCATGCGGATGCCGAGATGGCGCGCGATTCCGAGGAGCTCGTCGACGAGCTGGGCGACGAGGAGCTGGCCAAGCGCGTGCGCGCGGCGAGCGAGCACGCGGCCGTGCCCGGCGAGCTCAAGGTGGAGGTCAAGAGGAAATAGGCGCGGGGCGGGGCGTGGAACTAGTCATTCCTTGCTTCTGCCAGGAGTCGTTGCAGCTCTTCCTCGGTTGGTAACACCGTCTTGTACTTGCTTGCGAAAATTTGCTCGTTGTCTTCCGGGAGCGTCATTTCGACGACTGCATCGTTCTTGTCTTGGCAAAGCAGGATGCCTATAGTCGGGTTTTCATCCTCCAGCTTGATGCGGCGATCATAGTAGTGCACGTACATTTGCATTTGCCCGATGTCCTGATGCGTAAGCTTGCCGATTTTCAGGTCAAGCAGCACAAAGCAACGGAGCAGACGGTTGTAGAACACCAAGTCGACTATGAAGTGGTCTTCCTCGTAAGTGAAACGCTGTTGCCGACCAACAAAAGTGAAGCCACGACCAAGTTCGAGCATGAACTCCTGCAGATGGTCAATTATTCTTGCTTCCAGCTCGTTTTCTGAATAGCTGCTGTGTTCTTTCAGGCCAAGAAACTCAAGGACGTAAGGGTCTTTGACAATGTCGGCGGGCTTTTCGATGAGTTGCCTACATTTCGCCAGATGTTTGGCCGCTGCGCGACGCTGTGCTAGCGCAGTGCGCTCGTAGAGACCACTATCGATTTGTCGCTGCAGCTCTCGTACGCTCCATCCGTTGGCGCCTGTCTCCGTTTCGTAGAAATGTCGTTTGTCCATGTCCTCGATCCGCATGAGCTTGAGATAGTGCGACCAACTGAGGGAAAACCGATGGCCGTTTTTTGGTTTGGTCGAATCGAAAGATTGGGTAATCACTGTTTCCCCAATTGCCTCTTTCGAATAGACAATATAAAAACGGCGCATAAGCTTGAGATTGTCAGGTGAATATCCCTTTCCGAATTCATCTGTCAACCGACGGGAAAGCCGCTGCAGGACCTGTTTTCCATACTGAGCGCGGTCATCGCCACCTTGCTCTTCTTCGACGATGATGCGACCAATTTCGAAGTACGCATGCACCATGGCGAGGTTTATCGAGCGCATGGACGCATGCCCGAAAGCGGTAGGCGCGGGCGTTTCTTTCGGTTTGCGTACGAGCACGAAACGGCAAGATGTCAAGACTGGTAATCCCCAGCGGAGCGTGTATAGTACAGTGTGCTTCATCCTCTGACCCGGCATATTGCGATGGACCGATGGCAATTCTATGGGATCCCGAGATCTTGGGTCGGAAAGGTATCCCTCGTTACGACGGTGGGGAAGCTGGAACGTCCAGTGTGGGAGCCCACCTTATAGGGTGGGTTCATCCTACCGGCAGGGGATGGGGTTGACTTAAGGGGCTGCTTTTAGCAGCCCCTTTTGCGTTGCTGGGACCGGTCTGTCCCGGATGCGCCCGGCATGCTGACATTATTGCCGGGAAAGGATAGAATCGTCGAATGAGACAACGAGACTGAGCGCTTGTCTCATTATCAGCAGGTACCAATACATAATGAGACAGCGAGACTGAGCGTTTGTCTCATTTGCGAGGAGGAAGCGATGAAGGAATCACCGTCTGTTGACCAGTGGCTGGCTGAGGCGAAGGCCGATGAGAGCGCGCCGCGCTGCGGCATGTACCTGGCGCACAACGGCACCGTGCGCGAGCTGCCCAAGAAGCTCGTGCGCGAGGGCGTCGACGATGGCACGAAGGTCACGGGCATGAACTTCAGCTACGATGCCGAGGCCGTGGACGCGGCTGTTACCGAGGCGCTCACCTGGCCGGGCATCGAGTACGTGCGCGTGTGGCTCAACGAGGGCACGCTCGAGGTGGGCGATGACATCATGTACGTGCTCATCGGCGGCGATATCCGCCCCAACGTAATCGATGCGCTGCAGAAGCTCGTGGGCAAGATCAAGAACGAGATGGTGAAGGAAGTCGAGATCGCGGAATAACGCCTCGCCTGCGCCTCGTGCTTAGGTAACGCATTGGCTTTGCGGCAATGTTTTTCTTGTGGGTGGAAAATAATTATTCTAGAATATAGATAACGTGGTAGCACGTGGTTTTAGCGCTTGTCCGGGCTTGGCCGTCCGGCTTGCGTGTATTGGAACCCCCGAAAGGGGCCAAACGAAAGGCGTTTCAGATGGCTGAAGGTACGGTTAAGTGGTTCAACCCCGACAAGGGCTACGGCTTCATCTCTCGTGAGGATGGCGACGACCTGTTCGTGCATTTCTCCGAGATCCAGATGGATGGCTTCAAGACCCTCGACGAGGGCGACAAGGTCAACTTCGAGGTGACGACGGGCCAGAACGGCAAGCTGCAGGCGAGCAACGTCACCAAGGCCTAGTTGGTACCCATAAACTGACGCCTAAAGGGCTCCGCGAAAGCGGAGCCCTTTTTGTTTGCCTGAACGGGGAAATGAGACAGCGAGACTGACGCCTTGTCTCATTTTGCGTGCTATCGCGTCCAGCCGGGGACTTCGGCGCCCTCGGCGGCAAGTCGCAGCCGCGCGGCCGTGCGCAGGCGCTTTCTCTCGGCGCGGCGTGCCCTGGCGGCCCTGCGCTGCTCCTCGGCCTCGGCAATCGAGAAACGGCAGCCGCAGTAGTTCTGGCGATACATGCCCTTCTCGCGGCTCACGCGCGTCGCTTCCTGGTAGCTGTCGCGAAAGTCGCGCGCATCGGCCGTCAGCCCATGACGCTCGGCAGCCGCCTCGAGTTCCTCGATGATGACGTCGGTGAGCTGGTAGGGGCTGATGGTGAGCGTCGTCGAGATCGCATCGAAGCCACGCGCCGCGGCCTCGCGCGCCGTCTCCTCGAAACGCAGGCGATAGCAGGCGCGGCAACGCGCCTCGCGATCGGTGCCGTGCACGGCGACCTCGCGCTCCCAGGCATCCGGATCGTAATCGCCCTCGATGAGCTCGATTCCGCGTGGCCTGCTCACATGCTCGGCGAGCGTGGAAAGGCGATGCGCGTACTCCTCGGGCGGAAAGATGTTCGAGTTGGCGTAGTGAATCGCGAAGTCGACGCCCTCATCGGCGAAGATGCGCGTCGGCTCGAGCGAGCATGGCCCGCAGCAGGCATGCAGCAGCATGCGCTTGTCGCTAGACATTGACGATGCCCTTCAGCATGGACTTGGCCTGCGATTCCGTGATCTCGCCCGCCTGGAGCATGGCGGCGATGTCCTGGATCTCCTCCTTGTTGCCGATGTTCTTCGCGACGAATCCGCTCACGGCCGCCGGATCCTCGGTGTCGACGCCGAGCTGATCGGCGATGTCGATGACCGTGGCCGCCTGGCTCGTCG
Source organism: uncultured Coriobacteriia bacterium (assembly GCA_902478425.1). Classification (GTDB taxonomy): domain Bacteria; phylum Actinomycetota; class Coriobacteriia; order Coriobacteriales; family QAMH01; genus QAMH01. Next base: position 14,523 of record CABSKV010000034.1, read on the forward strand.
ACAGACCGAAGTCCTGCGTGAGCATGCCCACGGTGCTCGTCGAGCTCGACGGTCCGCTAATGCCCGTGA
>CABSKV010000035.1 GCA_902478425.1 uncultured Coriobacteriia bacterium
GCTCATACCCGGTGGTATGGGCCACAGCGCGTTCGTGCGCGAACATCCCTACGTCGAGGACTTCTACACGCAGGCCCAGAAGGAGGAGGCGCGCAAGCACTTCAGCTGGCGCCTCGTGGGTGGCATCATGTGCATACTCGTCGGCGTCTGCTTCGTCATCGCAACTGCCGACACGGCGCTGTCCGAATGCGTCGCCCCATCCGTCATGCTCGTGTTCATCGCGGTTGGCGCGGGGCTGATCGTGTACGGCGGCATGATGTACGGTCGCATGAACATCGCCAACTACAATCGCAGCGCCGGCGAGGTGCTGGAGGCGCACGAGATCGAGTCGGCACCCCTGACCGACGAGCAGAAGCGCGAGCTTCTCCAAACGCACGCGACCGACAAGCGCATCGGCGCGATTTGCGGCTGCATCATGATCATTGCCACCATCGCCGGCCTCGTCATGCTCTTCGTGCCGACGTACTCGTACGCGCAGTCGCTTTTCTGGCTTGCATGGCCCATAGGCGGTCTGCTGTGCGGCATCGTCTCGCTGCTCATGAAGGCCTTCAGCTCCGGGGAATGAAAACCAGACAAAAGTGCCCCGGCGACATTTGTCTGGCTATTGTCATTTCGAGCGAAGGCGCGTAGCGCCGGAGTCGAGAAATCTCGACCATCGCTTTCTCAGTGACGGAGAAGATTCCTCGACTCGCTGCACTCGCTCGGAATGACAGGAGGCGCACCCTGCTCGAGACGACGCTACGCTATCGGCCCTATTCCATCCTCAGGGCATCGACGATGTCGCCCTTGCGGCAGCGATGCAGACCGTAGAGCACGCTTGCGGCCATGACCACGATCACGAGCCCGCAACCCAGGACGAGGTACGTCCACGGCGGCGTGTAGGGTAGCCCGCGCATGGATATGCCGAGTGCCATGTAGAGCAGGTAGCTCACGCCGAATGACACGATGATGCCGGGTATGAGCCCTCGCAGGCCGTATCCGATGCATTCGCAGCCAATCATCGAGCGGAACTGGCGCGCTCCCATGCCGATGGACTCCATGACCGCGAACTCGCGCTTGCGCAGGATGAGGCCGTTGGTCATAGTGTTGAACACGTTGGCGAGCGCGATGAGCGTGAGTATGAACGAGAACAGGAAGCAGAACAGGTTCACCACGGTCACCATCATGGTCATGGACTGCTCCTGTGCCTTGTTGTCCGTCACCTGGTTGAAGTAGATCTTGTAGCCGGCTTCCTCGAAGGTTGAGCCGAATCCGGAAAGGCCCTTGACCGCCTCCTCGCCATCGGCGGTGTCGAAGCCAGCCGAGAAGGACACGGTTCTTGTCGCGCCGATGAGGGGCAAGGTGCCGAGGTCATCCATGGAGACGACGATTGTCGCCCCGCTGCTCGAGGCGATGCAAGCGGGCCTCTTTTCCGCCAGTCCCACGACTTCGACGGGCGTGCGCACGAGCTCGTCGGCTGCAAGCCTCTGGTCCGTGTAGCCGCCATCCTTCTCCCATCGCGTGAACTCGAACGTCTCCTTGCCGTCGTTGTCGGTGTCAGACACCACGACGCTTGCCGTGGCCGTCTCATCGCCCTTGATGCCGGTCACGATGTCGAGGGTGCCGGTCTTGACGAAGAGCTCGTCGTAGCTGTACACGCTTCCGGTGTTGCCGTAGCCCTCGCGCACGGCGATGGCGGCGGGAGCGTCGCTGCTTTCCGGGAGCTCGACGCCGTTGTCCTTCGCGTAGGCTGCGAACTCGTCGGCAGGTAGGTAGACGACGAAGAGCGGTGTGGGCACGCTTTCGTCTATGATGCAGCTTGGAGCAACCGTATCTTTCCACGCGCTTCCCGCCATTGGCAGCGGGACGAACGCCCCCTGGGTCGAGACGAGCGCCCATCCCAGAGGCGTCACGCCTTGCACGGCGCTCGCCTGGGCGTAGACATCGGCGCCGACCGCCTCGATGGCTTCGGATGCGGATGCCCGTTCGTCGGTGGGCTCCAGGGAAACCGTCATGGAGACGTCCGCATCCGAGAGGTTGCCCGCCACCTTCGTGAACATGCCGAGCTGCGTGGAAAGCGAGCCTGCCGTCATGAGCAAGACGATGGCGAGTGCGAGCGAGACGGATGCGGCGCGTCCCTTGGAGGCGTTGCGACGATGGTTGACGGAGGCGAGCTGGCCTCCGATGCCGAAGACGCTGCCCGCGAGACCACGATGCTTCCAGGGAACGCCGGCAGAGCTGTGTCTGCCAGAGGCTTTCAATACTCGGGGCGCTATGCGCACCGTCGAGCTTTGGCGCAGCGCGTCGATGGGGGAGACGCGTGCGGCGCGCAAGGCGGGAATCCACACGCTCACGAGCACCGTCAGAGCCGTGAGGGCCATGGCGAAGAGCACGACACGCCAATCCATGACCAGATAGAAGCTGCTCCAACGACCTCCCAGAATGCTTGCGATGGACGTGCCGAGCCACGCGAAGATGCCCGCGCAGGCGCCCAGACCCACGGCGATGCCGACGGGGATGCCGATGACGGCGATGATGCCGCCTTCCAATAGCACCGAACGACGCAGCTGACGTTTGGACGCGCCGACCGAGGCGAGCAAGCCGAATTGCCGCATGCGCTCGTTGACCGAGATGGCAAAGGCGTTGTAGATGAGCGAGACGCAAGCTGCGATGATGATCACGGCGAGGATGGCCACCAGGTAGAAGAAGGTCTGCCAGATGGAGCCGTGGTCGCTGATGCCCATGTAGCGCAGAAGGTTTATGTGGGTCTGGATGTCCGCGTCGGGAAAGAGCTCCGCGGTATGCTCCCTGACCTGCTTCACGGTCGAGATGCCGGAAAGCTCGAGGAAGGTTTGGATGTCTCCCGTGGCGCTCTCGTCAGCGGTGAGGGCAGCTGGTCCTACTCCGGTCATGAGCGTCCAGTTGTCCGTTGCCGCGAAGCCGACGACGGTATAGCTGCGTTTGGTGACGTCGGCGAGCTCCTCGTCGAACTTGCTGTCGTCGGCCTCCGAATCGAGATAGCCCATGGTGGAGTTGAGGGCAGAACCGTCCTCGATGCTGTAGCCCTCGGGTGCGAACTCGGGATCGTAATCATCGATGACAAATGAGCCGCCGCTCATGCTTCCCTGCTCACCGGGAGCAAGTACGGCTCGGCGGGTTCCCACGTCAAGGGTGATGGTGTCGCCGAGTGCAATGGTGCTGTTGCGCTGCCAAGTGCTCGGCAGCATGATCTCTGCGGCATTCTGGGGCAGGCGCCCCTCGGCCACGCGCACGCCGCAAAGCTCCTCAATCGAACCGGATCCGGTCAGTATAGGCAGGTAGATGCCGAGCGTCACCCGCTGCTCGTCCGACAGCCCAGCAAATCCCACGTCTTGCAGCGTGGCGAGCGCCTCTACGTCCGTCGCGGCGGCAGCCGCTGCGATTTCCCCTCGCGCCTTCTCGTCGTCGGGCAAGACGACCTGCGACATCCACGTGCCGTTGGCCGTCGCCTCGTTGCGCAGGAGGTAATCGGTGGCCGAGACGTAGGAGGAGAGCACGGCGACGAGCAACGCCGCCGCCAGGGCGACGCCGGCGATGGTGACGATGGTGCGGGCAGCCGAGTCCCTCAAGGACTTGACGGTAAACGATGTCATGGCCTTCATGCGCGTATCCTCTCGTCGGATACGATGCGGCCGTCCTCGATCGCGATGATGCGGTCGGCTGACAACGCGATGTCCTCGTCATGCGTGATGACGATGAGCGTCTGCCCCGCATCGCGGTTCGCCGACTCGAGCAACGCCATGATCTCGCGGGAGTTCTGCGTGTCGAGATTGCCCGTCGGCTCGTCGGCAAGCACGATGGCGGGGTTGTTCATGAGGGCGCGTCCAATGGCCACGCGCTGCTGCTGGCCGCCGGAGAGCTGGTTGGGTAGGCGGTTGCCGTAGCCCTCCAGTCCCAGGGTGCGCATGAGCGATGCGAGGCGCTCCTCGTTCACGCCGCGCCCGTCGAGAGCGACGGGAAGGGTGATGTTCTCGATGACGTTGAGTATGGGCACGAGGTTGTAGAACTGGTAGACGAGGCCCACCTCGCGGCGCCGGAACACGGCGAGTTGCTCGTCCGTGCGCGCGTAGATGTTCGCGCCGTTGAGCTCGACGGTACCCGACGTGGGGCGGTCAACCCCGCCAATGAGATGCAGAAGCGTCGACTTGCCAGATCCCGATGCGCCCACGATGGCGACGAACTGGCCTTCCGGAATCGAAAACGAGACGTCGTCTAGCGCACATGTCGCCTGTGCTCCCTTACCGTAGACCTTCGTCAGGTTGCTGACCTTGAGGATGTCCATGGTTGCTCCTTTCTTGCGCGTGTCCGGGATACGCAGACGAGTATGGTGCGCCGAGCTAGCGTGGCCGTGACGCGCACATTACGGCTTTGTAAGCTGCGTACGCGGCGCATGTCAGACGCGTGAATGTGACAAGGGCCTGGCCCCTGTCACATTTAGACGCGAATCTTGGGAAAGGCGATTTCGAAGACGGCACCGGCGGAGCTGCCATCCTCGCCCGGAACATTCGCGGCGCGCAGCGTGCCACCTTGTCCCGAGATGAGCGAGCGGGCGAGCGCGAGTCCCACGCCAAAGCCCTCGCCCTCCTTCGATCCGGTACCCCGGTAGAAGCGTTCGAAGAGGTGGGGAAGGTCCTCCTCGGATATGCCGGGCCCGTCGTCACTGATGGAGATGTGGCAGGCCAGCGCGTCTTCCTCGGCACGTATGGTGATCGTCCCGCCGGCCTGACAGTGCTCCATCGAGTTCTTCACGATGTTCTCAACCGCCTCGGCGCACCAGGTCTCATCGCCCGTGAAGCGCACGTCATCGGAAATTTCGATAACAAGCGCGATGCCACGCAAATCGAGGGACAGTTCGAGGGGAGCGCAGGCGCGGGCGACCATGGACGCGACGGATACGGGTCGCGACTCCATATGTAGTGCCCCGGCATCGACCTTGGCCATCTTGAGCAGCGTGGCGACGAGCCAGGATACCCGGTCGAGCAGGTGTTCGAGGTCGCGCGCGAGTCTCTTGCGCTGCTCCTCGTCCGTGGCGCGCTCGATGGCCGGGAGCATGAGCTCGGCGGCTGTCAGTGGTGTGCGGATCTGATGCGATATGTCGGCGAGAGAGTCCGCCAGCGCGGTCTTTTCGTTCTCGATCTGGCTGGTGAGCCGGGAAAGGCGCGCCACCATCTTCTCGAGCTCGTTGGCGAGGACGGCGATGTCGCCCTCGCGGCAATTCGAGAAGCTCAGGCGTCTACCGAGGTTGAGGACCTCGTCGATCTCATCCGTGAGGCGTCGTATCTCGGAGCGGCGGCGCAGGGAGACGGCGAGGAAGAAGACGAAGACGACAAGGGAGAGGATGGCGCAACACAGGGCGGCCTCCACGCCGACGGCAAGGAACGTCACACCGGTGACGGCGATACACAGCACGGCGAGGACTACAACGTGTTTGGTAAGCAAGTCGTTCACAGTGCTCCCTTCAGAATGCGTCCGCCGATTGTATGGAGCAAATGCGCGCAGACAAGCTGTGAAGCGGAGGTATAAGGGAGCGCGCCGTAAAGACTGCGAAGCGGGCTGTCGGGAAGCGACCGTCGGAGCGAAGCAGCTTGCCTGCGCGCAACAATGAGCAAACCTCTCATTTTCCCGCTCCGATGCGGTAGCCGAGTCCACGGGCCGTGACGATGACCTCCGGATGCGCGGGATCGTCCTCGATCCGCTCGCGCAGGCGGCGGATGTAGACGTTGATGGAGTTATCGGAGACGTATTCGCCTGCCGTGTCCCAGATGGCATCGCGAAGCATCTCGCGCGTGATGAGCCGTCCCTGGTTTTGGAGAAAGTAGAGGAGCAGACGGTATTCGAGGGCCGAGAGCACGATCTCCTTGCCGTCTTTGCTCACCATGGCCGTCGCCGGGTCGAGACGCAGGTTTCCGATACACAGCGCGTTACCACTGCTGGAGCTTTGCCGCAGTGCGACCCTCATGCGCGAGAGCAGCTCGCGCGCGCGAAAGGGCTTCGCGATGTAATCCACCGCTCCCATGTCGAGCCCGGCGACGGTCGAATACTCGTCGTCCGATGCCGTGAGGAAGATGACCGGCATGTCAGGATGCGCCTGGCGTGCCGCCGCGCAGACGGCAAAACCGTTTCCCTGCGCAAGGGTGATGTCGAGTAGGAGAAGGTCGAAGGAGGATTGCGCCAGAAGCGCGGTCGCCTCGTCCTGGCGGGCGGTCGTGGCGACCTCGTAGCCTTCCGCCTCGAGAAGCTCGCCCAGGGTTCGCACGATGAGCGGGTCGTCTTCCACGACGAGAATCTTCACGGTGCCTCCTTGCCTTCGTGACTGTGACTGTCATTGTAGAAGAAGGCGTGCCAGACTCATGGCCGGAAGCACCACATTTCAATTCTGTCATGTCGCGTATAATGATCCTGCTCGATATCGCGACTTGGGAGGGACCATGACTGCTCCAATCCTGTATTACTGGGGTCCATGCGCGACTTGCGCACTCGTGACCAGCTTTGCCGACGAACATGACATCGAACTCGACAAGCGTGATGTCGAGCAGGTGGAGCCGTACAACGAGCTGCTCGCGCTCGGCGGCAACGCGGACCTCATCCCGTATCTGTACGACGACGAGAAGCTTCTCAACGGCGTCGAGGAGATCAACGCGTATCTCAAGGAGAAGTACGCGACCGCGTAGATGCTGATGCCGCTCGCGAACTTGGACTTGGGAAGGTATTCGCTTACGAGCGCCGGGGCGATTTCCTCGATGACGCCTAAGAGCTCCTGGCCGTTGACGCGCCAAGCGAGTTGGCGAAGACAGACAGAGTTGTGTTTGTCATGAACGCGGCCATGGACTGGAAGAAGTTCACGGCCATGAGCACCACGTACGGGATGCTCCAGACGCTCTCCTTACGCGACACGCAAGTCACCTATGGCTTCATCAGCACGATGGGCTTGCTGTAGGGGGTAATCTCCTCGGCGATCCTGTCGAAGCACGCCATGATGTCGATGTTCTGTGGGCATGCATCCATGCAGGCCTCGCATCTGATGCACTCGCTCGGCATGGCCTTGCCGCCGTTGAAGCGTACGATGAAGCCGAGCTGGTAGTTTGCCTTGTAGGGGTCATCGAAGTTGATGTAGTAGTTCAGTGCCTCGATCGAGCCGGATATGCCGATGCCCTGCGGGCAAACCTTGGCGCAATAATCGCAGCCCGTGCACTGCACGGTGCCGCTTTGCTCCATGATCTCCTGCGCTTTCTTGATTGCCGCGAGCTCGGCCTCGTTCATCGGCTGGAAGCTCTCGAATGCGCGGCAGTTGTCCTCGACCTGCGCAAGTTCGTTCATGCCAGATAAGGTACAGAACACCCCCGGCATGCTCGCGGCAAAGCGCAGGGCGATCGTCGCGTAAGACTGGTCTTCAAACGCCTCGTCGAGAATTGCGCGCACCGCTTGCGGCGGGTCGGCCAGAAGACCGCCCTTCACGGGCTCCATCGCGATGATGGGCAGGCCATGTGCGTTCGCCACCTCTACGCAGGCGCGCTCCTTGAACGAGGGGCTATCCCAGTCCAGGTAGTTGATCTGTAGCTGTACGAGCTCTGCCTCGGGGTAGGCGGCGATGAAGCCCTCGAGCTCCTCGGGCGTGCAGTGCGCGGAAAAGCCGATGTGCTTCGCGAGCCCGCGCTCCTTGACGGACTTCACGAACTCCCAGGCATCGTATTTCTCGAACGCTGCCGTCCTCTTGCCACCGAGGTTATGCATGAGGTAGACGTCGAGATAATCGGTGCCGAGGTTGGCGAGCGTTTCCTGAAGTTGTCGCTCGAGGTCATCGGTGCTTTCGCAGTGGTTCCAGGCCACGCACTTGGAGGCGATGTAGTAGGAGTCGCGCGGATGGCGCGCCACGAGCGCCTTGCCAAGTGCCGCCTCGCTGTTGGGATAGGCCCAGGCCGTGTCGAAGTAGTTGCCGCCATGCGCCAGGTAGGCATCGACCATGCGTGCCGTCGCATCGATGTCGATGCTGTCGGTTTCGCGCCCCTCGAAGCGCATGCATCCGAATCCGAGCGGGCTGATCGTGCTGGTATTGAGAGCCATGGTGCCACCTTTCGGCCGGGGTTTTGGCAGATTATATCCCGGCACGCGCTCACGCCCTCGCGCAGGCCATGTGTGGTATCGTGACGGCATCGAAACGTGCCGATGGGAGGCGTCTGTGAGCAAATACGACAAGTTGTGGGATTACGTCGCGGCACAGGAGGGCGACAGCCTCGACCTTTCCTTCGATGAAATCGGCGATATCGCCGGTGTGCCCCTCGACCACTCGTTTCTCAACTACAAGAAGGAACTGCTGCCGCGGGGATGGCAGGTCGGCAAGATCTCGATGAAGAAGCAGACCGTTCACTTCGAGCGCACGCAGCAATAGCTATCGCAGCGCAACGACCTCTCCATCCCAGGTGATGAAGTAGGCCTGCAGGACCTCGGGGTGTTCGTCTGCCAGCTCGCGGCTTTTCTCGATTCCGAGTGCGAGAAGCGTCGTCGAAAACCCCTCGGCGTCGATCGAGCGTTCGCACACGACGGACACGGCAGGATGCTCCACCGCGATGGGCATGCCCGTCTTGGGGTCCAGCACATGATGGTATAACACGCCATCGCACATGCGTGCGCGTTCGTAGACGCCGCTCGTGACGACACTTCCGCTTGCGATCCTGATCGTGCCCACGGGCTTCATCCGTTCTCGTGCGCCCGGCCCGCATGCGGGATCGGGCAGGCCGACCGTCCAGGGCGAGCCATCGGGCTTGGCGCCCCTCACGAGTATGTTTCCGCCCAGGTCGATCACGTATCCGGGGATGCCGTTTTGCGTGAGCATCGCGTCGAGCGCATCGGCGATCCATCCCTTCGCGATGCCGCCCAGGTCGATTATGGCCGCGGGATCATCGAGTCGCACGCGCGCTCGCGATCCCTCGCGCTCGACTCGCACGCCATGCCAGTCGACGTGACGCACCGCCTCGGCGAGTGTCTCGTCTTGCGGAATGATGCCGCGCTTCAGGTTCCATAGCCTGCTCGCGGCGCCGATCGTGATGTCGAAGGCTCCGCGGCTCGCCGCACAGTACGCGAGCGCCTCCTCGACGAGCTTGCCCGTGCGTGCGTCGACATCGACCCATGCGCCCTTTGCCGCGTTGACGCGGGAGATGTCCGAACCGGCGATGGTACGCGAGAAGAGCCGTTCGTAGCATCTGCAGTCGGAGAACACGCGTTCCAGCGCGCTCGCGCATGCTTTCGCGTCACCGTAGGCGCATATGCCCACCCGCGTGTCGAATGCGTCGAACGTTATGCGCGTGCGCCCGTCTTCCGCGTCCAGCTCGTAGCTGCCCATGATTTCCCGTCCCGCGTTCCCGTTTTTGCCGCCTCCATCATATCCCCAGTTCAGCCATATGTCTCATACCAACTATATGAGCGACATCCCTGCATTTTGCTGGCCGACACGCCCAATTTGGGGCGGGTGATATGAGGGACATTTTCCCGCGCCCCATAGCCTTTCGGACATGGACCGTAGCCGGCCTGTGTGATTGGCTGGCAAAGGATAGAGAGGGCAGACGTCATGGATAAGCAGACGCACGTCACGGAACTCGGAACCTCCCCAGTAGAAGTGGTGAAGACGCCACGCTACGCATGGGTGATCCTCGTAATCACCTACCTTGCGAGCATCACCGCCCCGCTCGGGCAATTCAAGCTCACCGCAATCGCGGGCGAAATCATCGGCGCGTATGGCCTCAACTATGCGTCGTTTGGCATGCTGATGACCTGCCTGGCCATCATCGGCGCCATACTCGCGTTTCCGGCAGCGTTCATCTGCCGCAAGATCGGCCTCAAGGCAACTTGCATCATCGCTCTGAGCTGCATCATCGTCGGCGGCTTGGCTGAGGTTGCGACTGATTCGGTCGTCCTGCTCTATGCAGGTCGCTTTGTCGAGGGCATTGGCCTGGGGCTTATCGGCGTCGCTGCGCCGACCATCATCTCGCTGTGGTTTCCCGACAAGACGAGGGGTCTGGCGCTTGGCGTGTGGTGCACATGGGTGCCCATGGCCATCACGATCGACTTCAACGTCGCGCCCGCCATGGCGGCGAGCTTTGGATGGCAGTCGGTCTTCTATGCCGTTGTCGCAATCACGGCCGTGGCGCTCGTCCTGTTCATAGCGTTCTATCGCATGCCGACGGGCAAGAGCAGCATCCCCAATTACGGCGTCGAGGGAAGCATGAGCGATTGCTTCAAGTACCTGAAGAACAAGTGCATCTGGCTGCTCGGCCTCACCTTCCTCGTGTTCAACTTCATCCAGGGTGGTGTCGTGAACACCTATTACCCGACCTATCTGGGCTCCATGGGATTCGATATGGCCACGGCGGGCTTCATGACCTCGATCATCACGCTCATCGGTTTCGTGATGAATCCGCTTTCCGGTGCCTGGTCAGATCGCCTGCGCATCAACCGTAAGTACATACTCGTCACTCTCTTCGCGGCGACGAGCATAATCGGCTTCATCGTGGGCTTTCCCGAGGAGCTTGGTGGCTTCGGTATCGTCGGCATCTGGGTGTTCATCATCCTCATGGGCTTCTCGGCTGCGTTTGGCGGCGGCGGAAGTCGTCCGCTTGCACCTACCATCCTGTCGAGCTCGGCGATGGCGGCCACGCTCGGCATGGCGGTCATGCAGTTCACGCAATGCTTCGGCCAGATGCTCGCACCGGTGTACGGCGCTTGCTTGGATGCCGGCCTGGGCTGGATCGGCACGGCATGGGTAACCGTCATACCGCTGTCGGTCGTCGCCCTCATACTCTCGTTCTTCATCAAACCGGGTGGAAAGACCGCTCCCGGCGAGCCCGATGAGGACAAGCCCGTTCGATAGGACTCGCGCAAGCCGCACGTCAACTCCGTGCCCCCGACGCCCATAAGCGGCTCGGGGGCACGTTAGAGCGTGGGGAGAGGAGGACATGCGATGAACGAGCGTCGTCGTGGAACCCGTTGCAGCGTCTGCACCTTCTGCGGCAGGTGCCTTGCCGACGAAGGCGAATCCGCGCAATCCGATGACCAGGCGCCTCGCGGATGGAGTGGCACGCGTTGCGAGGTCTGCGTCGAGTGCGGGAAGTGTGCCCGCGCATGGGGTGTTGTGGGCGAGGATCCGGATGCGTTGAGCGCTCCGACGAACTGGGCCGACGCTTTCAAGGTGATGGACGATGGCAGCGCCGGTGCACCACCTCCCACGCCGGGCGCTCCCGGCGAGAGGTCCTGCGGGGAGTGGGACGAGCAGGATTCCGATGAATGCGATGCCGTGACGGGTGCCACCCCCGGAGTTGCCACGGCCTGCAAGGAGCTGGGGCTCGATGACATGAGCTGCCTTGTCGACCAGCTCGGCATCAAGCCGCCCGGGCAAGTGTGACGAGCTGACCAGACAAATGTCGCCGGGGCACTTTTGTCTGGTTTTCCCGCTCAGAGCCTCATACCAGCGTACTGAGCACCCATCATCCCGTCACGTCAGCTGCCTGATTCTCATCTACTAACGCTCCTGATGGGAAGTCCTTCCGCGCACGTGACCTAACTTGTCAGGCACTCGAGTCCGTTTCGTCGATGCGAAATCGCCGCAGCACGGGATGCAATCCCTGACGGCTGCAAGGCGGGCCTAGAGAGGAAGCCTCGAGGATCGCAGTTTGGACATGGATCGAGCGAGAGAAGAGAAGGAGGAATCATGTCTGAAGCAGATGTGGTCGAGTATCACTGGAGCGAGACCAACGGCAAGAAGTACCGCCGTGGCAGCAGGCAATTCAAGAAGGCGGATGTCGGCATCGAGCCAACGCCTGCGGCCAAGACTCCCGATGTTCCGTGGAAATGGGAAGAGGACGGCATGACCGTCATCCGCGGCACCGCACGTTCGGCACCCGGCTGCCACAACGTCTGCGGCATCCTGAGCTACGTCAAGGACGGCAAGCTCGTCAAGGTCGAGGGTGACCCGGAGGACCCGTACAACCAGGGCCGCCTGTGCTCCAGGTGCCTGTGCATCCCGGACTACGTCTACCACGAGGACAGGCTGCTCTACCCGATGAAGCGCAAGCGCGAGGACCGCGGCAAGGACAAGTTCGAGCGCATCACCTGGGACGAGGCCTACGACATCATCGTCGAGAACTTCAAGAAGGTGGCCGATGAATACGGCGCTGACAAGATCGCCTGCTGCCAGGGCACCGGTCGCGACATCCACCAGATCACCCGCATCAACGCATCGTGCGGCTCGCCCAACGAGGGCGTTCCGTACTTCGCCGGCAATTCCTGCTATCTGCCGCGCATCGCATCCATGGCCTGCATGCTGGGCGACCCCTGCGTCATGGACTGCTCGCAGTTCTTGCCCGAGCGCTACGACGACCCGCGCTACGTGGTGCCGGAGTACTGCATCATCTGGGGCCACCAGCCCTTCTACGCGAATGCCGACGGCTTCTATGGACACTGGATCACCGACCTGATGAAGCGCGGCATGAAGGTCGCGGTCGTCGATCCCAAGCTCACCTGGATCGCCGCGAAGGCCGGCGAGGACTGGCTGCGCGTGCGCCCTGGTGGCGACGGCGCGCTGGCCATGGCCATGCTCAAGGTCATCTGCGACGAGAAGCTCTACGACCAGGACTTCTGCGACAAGTGGGTCTACGGCCTCGAGGCCGTGTGCGAGCGCGTCGCGGGGATGGACCTCGACGAGCTGTGCGAGAGGGCCTGGGTCTCCAAGGAAGACGTGCAGCGCGTCGCGCGTCGCTACGCCGCCGCCAAGCCCGCCGCCATCCAGTGGGGCGTGGCACTCGACCAGCAGACCGGCGGCCAGCAGGCCGCTCATGCGGTGACGGCCCTGTGGTGCATCACCGGCAACCTCGACGTGCCCGGCGGCAACGTCATCGGACAGGCGTGCTGGGGCATCGAGCAGCCCAACTGGACGGGTACCTGGGGCTACGATGAGCTCCTGACCCCGGAAGAGTCCGCCAAGCGCATCGGCGTCGAGCGTTACCCGATGTTCGCCGTCGGTTTCAAGAACCTCTCGTCCAACGCGACGATCGAAGCCTGGCAGCGCGGTGAGGTGCCCATCCACGCGGCGTACTTCGCCACCAATAACTTCCTCGCCACGATGGGCGCGCAGGCCGAACAGCAGCTCGAGTGGTACAAGCAGATCGACTTCTGCGTGTTCCAGGACCTGTTCATGACCCCGACCATGATGGCCCTGGCAGACGTCGTGCTGCCGGCCGCCACCTACGAGGAGCGCAACGGCTTCGGCGGCCTGAACCCGTACCGCATCAGCTGCATCAACAAGGCCATCGAGCCGGTCGGCGAGACCAAGGCCGACAACACCATCTTCCTCGAGCTCGGCAAGCGCCTGACCGACGCCCTTCGTCCCCAGAACGCCGATATCGCGTGGCCCTGGGATAGCGTCGAGGAGATGTGGGACTACGCACTCGAGGACGGCGGCTTCACGTGGGAGGAGCTGCGTGACGCCACCTGGAAGTACCCCGAGTTCGAGTACCGCAAGTACGAGAAGGGCCTTCTACGTCCGGACGGCCAACCCGGTTTCTCCACCGAGACCGGCCGCGCGGAGATCTACTCCATGGTGTTCCACCACACCAGCTGGTCCGGCCTTGACCCGCTTCCGAGCTACGTCGAGCCCGTCGAGAGTCCGTACTCCAACCCGGACGCGCTCGCGGAACTGCCTTACATCGTCACCTCCGGCGCCCGCGTGCCGCACTTCTTCCACTCCGAGCAGCGCCAGGTGAAGAAGCTGCGCGCCCTGCACCCGGATCCCCTGTGCTACATCCACCCGGAGACGGCCGCCAAGCACGGCATCGAGGAGGGCGACTGGATGTGGCTCGAGAACCAGCACGGCAAGTGCAAGTACAAGGCGAAGTTCGACGAGAACTACGACCCGCGCGTCATGCAGTGCGACCACGGCTGGTGGTTCCCCGAGCGCAAGGACCAGGCCGAGGAGAACGTCGAGGACGAGAAGGCCGGCCTGTTCGGCGTCTTCGAGAGCCAGATCAACAACCTCGTCCCGTTCGACGCGGGCGTGTCCGGTTTCGGATCCAACTACAAGTCCATGATGTGCCGGATTTACAAGGATGGGGAGACGCCGGCCCCGTTGACCGTTGGCATCCCCGCGCCCGAGAACATCAAGATCGACACCGATGATCGTCCCGTCGCGTAAGGAGAGGTAAGAGACATGGCACACGAAGGAATTTTCGTCGACTACAACTACTGCACCGGCTGCGAGGCATGCGTGCTCGCCTGCCAGCAGGAGAAGGGGTACTCCGAGAAGGAGTTCGGCATCACCATCACGCAACTCGGACCCCTGGCCATCGACGCGTCTAAGA
>CABSKV010000036.1 GCA_902478425.1 uncultured Coriobacteriia bacterium
CCTCTCTATTCGTCCGCAGCGTCAGATGTGTATAAGAGACAGGCCCATTGGCGCATCGACCATCGACGGCGGCTGGCAGGCGATCATGTACCAGGACGTCTTCGCACAGATGGACGAGAACTTTAGGGAGGGCAAGGCGCTCTTCACCGGGTTGGACAACTTCAATCCCGAGTTCAACGACGATGACGTCAACGGCAATTACATCGACGGTCCCGTCTACGCGTACACCACCTATACGGCGCTGCACGGGAGCCCCTACTCCGATGGCTTCACGCCCTCTCCCTCGGTGAAGAACGCCATCCAGGAGACATCGTCAAAGAAGAAGAACTGAGAAACTCACCGCCGGGCAGATTCCTCGTTTCCCGACGTGCTCCATGTTCGGGTGCCCTCTTCTTCGGTAACGGTTCATTGTCCATATCGGAAGCCGCGGGGCAAATGGGGCAATATAGTCGCCATGTTTTCAATTGGTGGCTCACAAGCCGCACGATGAAGGGACCATTTCATGTCCGATACCACGACCGGCAACTCGAATAGGCGCTGCAGCTTTTGCGGCAAGACCGAAGAGGAAGCCGGCGGCGCGCTTGTGACGCTGCCTCCCAATACGCCCGTATGCCCTGCCTGCCTCGAGCGCGAGGTGAACAAGATGTCGCAGCTCTTCGGCTTCACCATGCCGGGGCAAGGCGGCAACGACAATAACCCTTCCCGCACGACGACCGATGAGAAGGGCAACCAGATCGAGGAAGTCGACGGCGAGCCCGTCGATGGCGATAACGCGAACAACGCGAACAACGGCCCCTTCGGCGGTTGGAGCCCCATCGGCTTTTTCACGGGCAGCGGCAGCGGCAGCCCCTTTGGCATGGGCGCGCCCGTGCAGCAGCCCAAGCGCAAGGAAGGCGAGCCCGTCATGGCGCCCGTCCCCAAGCCGCATGAGCTCAAGGCGCAGATCGACGAGTACGTAGTCGGCCAGGAGCTCGCGAAGAAGATCGTGGCCGTCTCGACGTACAACCACTACAAGCGCTATGACGCCACGCAGAAGAGCGACGTGCAGATCGACAAGAGCAACATCCTCATGCTCGGCCCCACGGGCACGGGCAAGACCTACATCATCAAGACGCTCGCCGAGCTGCTCGACGTGCCCCTGGCCATCTCGGATGCGACGACGCTCACCCAGGCTGGCTACGTGGGCGATGACATCGAGAGCATCATCACCAAGCTCATCACCGCCGCCGAAGGCGATATCGAGCGCGCCGAGCACGGCATCGTTTACATCGACGAGATCGACAAGATCGCCAAGCGCAACGGTGGCCCCGAAGGCACGGGCGGTGGTCGCGATATCGGCGGCGAATCCGTACAGCAAGGCCTGCTCAAGGTGCTCGAGGGCACGACGATGGAGGTGCCCCTGTCGGGCGGCATGAAGACGCCGTTCTCGCAAAACGCCACCATCGACACGAGCAACATCCTCTTCATCTGCGGTGGTGCCTTCCCCGGCCTCGACAAGATCATCGAGAAGCGCCTCAACAAGAGCGCCGGCATCGGCTTTGGCTCCTCGGTGCGCGAGAACTACGAGGAAGACCGTGACATCCTCAAGAACGTCAAGGTCGAAGACCTCAAGGAATACGGCCTCATTCCGGAGTTCCTCGGCCGCTTGCCCATCCTGTGCACGATGGAGGCCCTCGACGAGCAGATGCTCTTCGACATCCTCGTCAAGCCGCATGATGCGATCATCAAGCAATACCAGGCGCTCATGGCATTCGATGGTGTCGAGCTCGAATTCGACGAGTCTGCGCTGCGCGAAGTCGCGCGCCTGGCCCTCGAGCAGGATACGGGCGCTCGTGCGCTGCGTGCCATCATCGAGCGCTTCATGCTCGACATCATGTACGAGGTTCCCAAGGACGACACGATTGGCTCGGTGACCATTACCGGCGAGTACATCAAGGGCAGCGGCGCCCCGATCATTCGCCCACGTGGTCAGCAGTCTCTTCCCGAGACCTCGGATACCCTGCTGCCCGAAGCCGAGGCAGAACCGGTAGCGTAGTTACGAAAGCCGCATGTGCATCAGGCTTGCCAGTCGATTGCACCCGAAGCTCGAAAACGCTCGGCCGCTGCGGAACTCGCGCGCAAGGGCGGCGCGCTCAGACAGTCCTCGCAAGACCGCCTCGCGTTTTCATCGCTTCTGCAATCGGGGCATCGCCTGATGCACAAGCGGCTATTCTTCTATAAGCCCTAATTCCACGCAGGCGTTCCATATGCCATTGTCGTCGACGCTGCTCGTCACGAGGTCGGCGCGTTTCTTGAGCTCGGGCACGGCGTTGCCCATGGCGACGTTTTCCCATGTTGGCTGGAACATCTCGATATCGTTCGTGCCATCGCCAAAGACGATGACGTCTTCGAGGGGCGCATCGAGTAGCGCCATCATCTTGCGTATGCCGCGTGCCTTGTCCGTCGGCTCCACGTAGACGAGCTCGTCGGAGTATCGCGCCCAGGTCACACCCGTGAAGTCGATGGCGCTTTCCTCGCCCGTCTTGCAGCAGACGAAGATCTTGTAGATGGGGTCGAGCGTGTCGATGTCGAGCTCCGGGTCGACGATGGGCGTGTAATAGGGATTCTCGACGCGTTCAATGTAGCGCTCGTCTTGGGTCAGGCATGTGCGTGCGTTTTCGTGATTGACTGCCCATGCCCAGTCGTCTGCGTCAAGACGATGGGCGAAGACGCGTGATGGCTCGAGTGGCATGCCCTCGATGGAGATGAGCTTGCCATCGATGGTGACGGAGTTGCCGCCATCGGCGACCATCGTGTCGATGCCGTAGGGTGCGAGTGTGGCAAGGGCATCGGATTGCAGGCGCCCCGTTGCGAGAGCGATGAAGTGGCCGTTCTCGCGCAACTTGTCGAGTGCGGCGCATGCGGATGCGGGAACGGTATCGAGCGTGCGCGAGCGCAGTGTTCCGTCGTAGTCGAAAAAGCAGTACCTGCGCCGCATCTTGCTCCTTTTCATGGGGTCATTCGTATTTTCCGAAGACCCCGCTCTTCTGTCAATCTGCTAGAATGTCATGCGCTGCGCCGTGGACCGTTAGCTCAGTTGGCAGAGCAGGGGACTTTTAATCCCAAGGTCCAGGGTTCGAACCCCTGACGGTCCACCATCTCGCAGCAAACCATCCTAAATACCATGTGCGGAGACGACGGACGATTACGAGCTTGCTTTCGCACCCGACCCGTACTTCGCGCGATGCCGCTGCGGAACTCGCGCGCATAGAACGCGCGCTCAGACAGTCCTCGCAAAATCGCATCGCGCTCATCACGGGTCTGCTCAAGATGCTCGTAATCGCCTGTCGGCTTCGCACTCATCCTCTGTTTAGTGCTATCGTGGAGTGTGTACTAGAGAGGATGATTGTTCTCATGGGCCTTACCAGAAAGCAATGGATGATGCTGACCGTCATCGTGGTCGGCACCTTCGTCACGATTCTCAACCAGACGCTCGTCACGCCGGCGCTTCCCGCCATCATGGCCGAGATGTCCGTCGATGCGGCAACGGGTCAGTGGCTCACCACGGGCTTCACGCTCGTGAACGCCATCATGATTCCCATCACCGCGTATTTGCAGGATCGCTTCTCGGTACGTCATCTCTTCCTCTTCTCGATGAGCGTCTTTGCCGTGGGCTCGCTGCTTTGCGGATGGGGCCCCAACTTCGACGTCCTTTTGGCCGGCCGTCTGGTCCAGGCCGTTGGCGCGGGCATACTCATGCCCATGTCGATGACCGTCCTGCTCGTCATGTTCCCCGTTGACCGTAGGGGCTCGGCCATGGGCGTCTTCGGCCTCATCATCGCCTTTGCCCCGGCCATCGGTCCCACGATTTCCGGCATCATGGTCGATACGGTCAACTGGCATGTCATGTTCTACGTCGTTGCCGGCTTGGTTGCCGCGGTCGTCATCGCCGCTGCCTTCCTCATCGAGCAGAAAAGCCCCACGACCAAGGGCGACGCTGCGCTCGATCCGCTTTCCGTCGTGCTCTCCACGCTTGGTTTTGGCGGTCTGCTCTACGGCTTCAGCGTCTTTGGCTCCAATGGCATCGACCTCGTGAGCGGTATCACCATCCTTGTCGGCTGCGCTTGCATCGTCTGGTTCTTCTTCAGACAGCTGCATCTCGAGACACCGATGCTGCGCGTGCGTATCCTCTTCAACCGCAACTTTCTCATCGCGACCATTATCGGCATGCTCGTCCAGGCGTCCCTGCTCGTGGCTCCCGTGCTCATGCCCATCTACATCCAGGACCTCATGGGCCTTTCGGCCACGGTGTCCGGTCTCGTCATCATGCCGGGCGCCATCATCATGGGCATCATGAACCCCATCGCCGGGCGCATCTTCGACAAGCATGGTGCGCGCGTCATGGGCATCGTCGGCATGCTCCTGCTTGCGGCTACGACGCTGGGCTTCGCGTTCGTCGACACGGCCACGCCCATCGCCGTCATCACGATTCTGTTCGCCGTGCGCATGTTCTCGATGGCGCTCGTGAACATGCCCATCACCACCTGGGGCATGAACGCGCTCGATACCAAGTTCATGAATCACGGTACCTCCATCAACAACACGCTGCGCCAGGTTGCCGGTTCGCTCGGCACGGCGCTCATCGTCTCGATCTACACGGCGGCGCAGCTGCAGATAGGCGGCTCCAATCCGCCGGTCGAGGCATCCATGACGGCGTTCAACATCGCCTTCATGATCTGCACGGCGCTCGTGGTCATAGGCGCGGTGCTCACGATCATCTTCGTGAAGGGCAAGCCCGGCACGATCGAGGCGACGGGTGTCGAGGGTGAGCTCGCTGGCGAGCATGGCGCTGCCAGCGACAACAAGAGCCTGCTCTCGCGCATCATGAAGCGCGACGTCTACGTGCTGCATAGCGATGACACGGTGCAGGCCGCCATGCAGCTCTTCATCAACGAGGGCATCAGCGCCTGTCCCATCGTCGATCGCGATGACAGGCCCGTCGGTTTCATTTCCGATGGTGACATACTCAAGAACCTCGCGCGCAATTCCAGGTCCTTTATGGATCCTGTTGCGCTCATTGCCATGACGGCGCAGGACAAGCGCGGCTATGACGAGAAGCTCGAGGAGCTTATGGAAAAGCCCGTCGCCACCATCGGCACGCGCAACTTCCTGAGCGTCAACGTGCACGAGAGCATCGACGAGGTGTGCCGCGTGCTGGCCGACAATCACCTCAAGAAGGTGCCGGTTATGGAGGATGGCAAGATCTGCGGCATTATCAATCGCAGCGACATCACCCGCTATTCCATGGAGGCATATCTCGAGGGTCGTCCCGAGGATGCGGTCTATTGCGAAGGCGAAAGCGATGGAACCGAGTGCGAATGCGGGCCTGAACACGTATCATAGGGTGGTACATTCACGTCGATCGCGGAAAAGGGGTCCAAGACGGCCACGATAGAGACAAGCGCAAGCGATACGACGCTCGTCGTCGACTTCGACGTGTTCTCGTATATGCTCGACATCGGCGAGGCGATGCTCACGTCCGGTGCCGACGTTCATACCGTCGAGTACATGCTCGCGCGCATGGGCAAGGCCTACGGTGCCTACAAGATGAACGTCCTCGTCATCACAGCCGTCATCATCGTGACCATCACGCTTCCGGGCGATATCGAGAAGACGATGTCCCGGCGCATCGCAAACGAGGGCTCGACGAACTTCGATCGCCTGGAGGCCCTGAGCAAGCTCTGCGATGAGTGCTGCCAGACGCCGCTTTCGGCCCAGGAGCTGCGCAGGAGGCTCGATCGCATCAAGGGCAAGCCCTTCTCAAATGTCGCCCTCTATTTAGGTGGCGCTTTGTCAGCTGGCGGCTTTGCCGTGTTCTTCGGCGGCACCCTGCTCGATGGCATCATGTCCGCCATCATCGCGCTCTTCGTCTGCGCATCGCTCAAGTACTTCAGGCCCATCACGCCCAACACCATCGTCTTCAATTTCGTCACGGCGCTTGCCGCCGGCCTGCTCATCTGCGTCGTGGCGCATTTCCTGCCCGCGCTTTCCATCGACATGGCGATCATCGGCGTGATCATGCTCCTGATTCCGGGAGTCGCCATGACGAACGCGACGCGCGACATGCTGTCGGGAGACACGATATCCGGCGTCATGCGCTTCATCGAGAGCCTGCTGTGGGCCACGTCGCTCGCGCTCGGCTTCATGTCCGCCCTCTGGATCGCGACGTTTTTCTAGGAGGCGAGCATGGACCTGCCCTCTCCCCTCATGGTCGTCGTCACGCTCATCGCGGCGCTCGGCTTCGCGCTGTTCTTCAACGTGAACAAGCGTCACATCGCGGCCGCGACCTTGGGTGGCGTGCTCACTTGGTCGATCGACTACATGCTCATGATGTACATCGATGGCGTGTTCATTCCCTGTGTGATTGCGAGCATCTTCGCCGCCGTCTATGCCGAGGTGCTGGCCCGTATCACGCGCACGCCCGTCGTCGTCTTCTTCATCATCGCGGTCATTCCGCTCATTCCCGGACGCGGCCTGTACTACACGATGTACAACGCCGTGAGCGGCAACGGCGCGGCATGTCTCGAGTTCGGCGAGATGACGATGCTGTACGCAGCGGGCATAGCCACCGGCATCTGCGTGGTCACCGCCGCCGTGCAGATCTGGAATCTCTGGGCCGTCGACAAGGCCAAGCGCCTTGCGAAAATGGTGCGCAAGCAAACGCGTCGGCGCAAGGCGTGAGAGCCTATAATGGGCGCTGCGGGTCACGCGATCGCCCATGTCTTCGTGTAGGGAGCTACCATGCGCTATACCAAACCGCAACACCAGACGCCGTCGGTCATGAACTGTCCCATGCTGCAAATCGTCACGGGCTGCACGCATAACAAATGCCACTTCTGCGATATCTTTCGCGACGTCGAGTTTCGCATGTCCCCACGCGAGGAGATCGAGGAGGACCTCGACGAGCTCGCGAAGACCATCCGCCCCAACCAGCATCGCATCAACCTCACGGGCGGCAACCCGTATGCGCTTTCGGCCGAGCGCCTCGTGCCCATACTCGAGCTCATCAAGGAGAAGCTGCCGAGCATCACGAGCTTCGGCGGCTTTTGCCGCATTGACGACATCAAGAGCAAGAGCGACGAGGACCTCAGGCTGCTTGCCTCATACGGTGTCGATGACCTGAGCATCGGCGCCGAGAGCGGCTATGATCCGGCACTTGCGTTCATGGAGAAGGGCCATACGGCGGCAGACGTCGCCGAACAGGGCAAGCGCCTGCACGACGCCGGTATCGACTTCACGTATTTCTACCTCACCGGCATGGCCGGTGCCGGCAAGGGGCAGGAAAACGCCATCGCGAGTGCCAAGACCTTCAGCGAGGCAGCACCGGGCCACATCCTCATCGTGACCATCACGCCGACGCCGACCTGGCCGCTTGCGGCGGATATCGCAGATGGCAGCTGGACGCCGCCTGACGAAATCGAGATGATCGAGGAGATACGCACCTTCATCGCGAACCTCGACTGCAAGACGTACGTCAACTGCTCGCACGATACCGATATCGTGCGCTTCGAGGGCCTCGTGCCCAAGGACCAGGAAAACATGCTCAAGCTCATCGATGACCGCCTGCCCAAGGTCAACCCGGCAGCGGCGCGCAAGATGCGCGAGTTCATCCACAAGGCGACATTCGAGGGAAGGAAATAACCATGAGCGAACTCGTGCGCTTTTCGGTGGCGATGCCTGAGGATCTGATGGACGAGCTCGACAGGTACACGGCGCGGCGCGGAATCGCGAAGAACCGTTCCGAGGCCATTCGCGACCTCGTGCGCGGTGCGCTCATCGAGGAGGAGGTCGAGGATCCGGATTCGAGCATCTTTGGCACGCTCACGATGGTCTTCAACCACCATTCCAATGACTTGCGCGATAAGCTCGATGCCATTCAGCACGAGCACGTCGACGAGATAGTCTCGACCGTACACGTGCATCTTGACGAGGAAAATTGCCTCGAGGTCGTCTTGATGCGGGGGCAGAGCAGGGTGATTCGCTCGATTGCCGATGCGTTACTCGGCACGAAAGGCGTGCTGCACGGCAAGCTCGTCGTCACGACGACGGATGCCGCCCAGACCCACGGGCACGACCATCCCCATAGTCACGAGCATTAGGCGCTCGGCTTCTCGTCCTTCTCGGCCGCTTTGGTAGAAGCGGGGGTCTTGTCTGCCGTCTTGGCAGGCTCGTTCTCGTCGTCATCTTCGAACATCTTGTCGACGCGGTCCTGGAAGCTCTCGACCTTGTCGAGCACGGCGTTCTTGTCGATGTGATCGAGGTCGACGTCGCTTCCGGCGGCCTTCGCGCCGTTCTCGATGCCCTTCTTGGCGGCTTTGCCCGTTGCCTTGACCTGCTTGTTGAGCTTCTTGAACAGGACAGGACCAAAGAGTATGCATACGATGGCCAAGATGATGAGCAGCTCGGGAAGACCAAGGCCGAATATTCTCATGACGCGTTCCAAACTCTTGAAGCTTGCGGAGTGGGACACATGATACCCCATGCTGTGGGTATCAGGTCCAGCTCACGCAGAAACCTCATGTTCGCCCTGCCATTGCGATAAGATGGGGTCTGACGTAATCGATGCGCCCACGAGGGCGACAGGGAGGATCGAGCCATGCCTGGACTGCCATTTGGAGCTGCCCAATCATATGACGTCCCGCGCGAGCTGCGCACATACGAGCACGTGCGTGGCATCGAGTTCATCGAGGTCGATCCCGACTTGCCCTATCCGCGTTCGGCGGCCTATCGCCAGGTGCCGTCCGGTGCGCAGATGCTCATTCGGCGTACCACTCCCGATATCGAAGAGGTCGACTTGGACGAGGACGAGGCGCGCAAACTCATCGCCGCGTTAGACGAGGCTGGGCTGTTTGCTTGGCAGCGCGTCTACAAGCCCTCGCAGGGCAATTTCGTCGTCACGGCGACCGAATGGCGCATCGAGGTCGATTTCGACACGAAGATCGCGAAGCGCACGAGCACCTTCAAATCCGAAGGCGAAGACGAGTTTCCCGATAGCTTCGAGCGAGTCGTCGAGCTGCTCGTGGGCGAGACGCCGGAGCCCGAGGATGTCTAAGAAGAAGGAGAACAAGACGAATGCCATGCGCATCCTCGATGCCGCGCATGTCGAGCATGTCATCCACGCCGTCGATGCGACGGGCAGCGACACGGGCGTCGACATCGCCCAGCGTGCGGGCGAGGATCCTGATCACGTCTTCAAGACGCTCGTCACGCAGGGCAAGAGCGGCGAGCATCTCGTCTTCATGATTCCCGTCGCCGCAGAGCTCGACCTCAAGAAGGCGGCGCGTGCCGCCGGCGAAAAGTCGGTGGCGATGGTGCGCTCGCGCGACCTCTTCGAGCTCACCGGCTACGTACATGGGGGATGTAGCCCCCTCGGGATGAAGAAGTTCTTCCGCACTTTCATTGACGAGACCTGCGTTCTCTTCGACACCATCCTGTTCTCGGGCGGACGCATCGGCACCCAGATCGAGATGAGTTACGATGACCTCGCGAAGGTCATCGAAATCGAGGCGGCCGATCTCACCATCTGAGGCTCCTTTATTCTCCCGAGAGGTGTATACTATTCGCATGTGGTTCACCACTACTCATTTAGAGAGAGGAGCAGTCATGGAAGAGATCAAGTTCTATCGCTGCGAGATTTGCGGAAACATCATCACGAAGATCATCGATGGGGGCCCGATTCCCTTCTGCTGTGGCGAGAAGATGACCGAGCTCATCGCCGATTCTTCCGATGGCGCGGCCGAGAAGCACGTCCCCGTCATCGAGATTGACGGCGAGATCGTCACGGTCAAGGTCGGCGAGGCGCCGCATCCCATGATCGAGGAGCACTACATCCAGTGGATTTGCCTGCATACCGAGAAGGGCCTGCAGTTCGTGCACCTCAATCCGGGCGATGCCCCCGAGGCGGTCTTTTCGCTCGCCCCGGACGATGCGGTCATCGAGGCCTTCGATTACTGCAACATCCACGGCCTGTGGGTCTCCAAGCTGTAGCAAACGCCCGATTGGCGCAAGACGAGACGGGTGGTCGGCTGTATGGCCGGCCACCCGCTTTGCGCCATGCGGAAGCTCGTGTCATTCTTTTGTGAATTGTCCACTGCAGGTGCATAAGCTGGTAGAATTGCCGCGTCGGTACGTATGGGCTGAGGTGGGCACGTGGTCGAAGAGCATGTGGGCAAAAAGCGCCGTAAAGAGGTGCGTCAGGCCATCAACATGAGCGAGGAGTTACGCAAGACCCTTCGCTTCGTCATCAGCATCCTCGCCCTCAGCCTTCTTCTCATCGTCGCCCTCTACATCCTGTCCATGACGGGCATCGTCAACATGTCCATGGATGTCATAAACTTCGCCCCGCTCGCCATTGCCGTCATCGCCATGATCATCGTCGTGCCCAAGGCAAACAGGTACTGGACGCTGCGTGACGAGTACAAGGACCACCTCGCGCGCTACAACATCACGAAGGCCGACATGAAGGCGCTCAAGAACAACGAGCTGTAACCCGTTCGCTCATCCCGGCGTCTTCCTTCAACACTGACATCATCATCATGCGCGATTGCCGTATAATGGCATGCGTTTGTCATACGCAAAGCACGACATATGGGCACTCGCCTTGCCCTTGGAGCCAGCATGGATTTTCTCGCATCGTTTTTCGCGCCCCTCGCCACCATCGATGGTTGGGGCGAGGTCGTCGTCCTCATGTTCCTGGAGCTGGCGCTCGGCGTTGACAACCTCGTCTTCATCGCGATCACGTCAGACCGACTTCCGGAAAACAAACAGCACATCGGACGCAGACTCGGTCTAGCCGCGGCCATGATCATGCGCTGCATCCTGCTGTGCGCTGTGGTCTGGATCATGTCCATCAACGTCGTCGTGTTCACGCTGCCCTTCGGCATCGAAGGCGGTCACACCGATTTCACCGTGCACAGCCTCGTCTTCCTTCTCGGTGGTGCATATCTCATCTTCAAGGGCATCAGCGAGTTGCGCGAGTCCTTCCACGCCGCCAAGCATGCTCCGACGCACGAGCATACGGCGCCGCAGCCGCGCAAGACAATCGGGCTTGGCCAGGCCGTGTTCACCATCATGGTCATGGACATCGTCTTCTCGCTCGATTCGGTCATCACGGCGGCGGGTCTGTCCGGCCAGATCGTCGTCATGATCATCGCCGTCATCGGTGCCGTGCTCATCATGATCATCTTCGCCGATCCCATCAGCGATTTCATCAACCGCAACTTCGAGATAAAGATCGTCGCGCTCGCCTTCATCGTGCTCGTGGGCTGCGAGCTCGTGCTCGAGTCGTTCCATATCGAGTACATCGCCGGCTCTCCCTTGAGCACGCTGCTGTACGGCATGATGATCTTCGCCTTCATCGTCTCGCTTCTCACGATGAAGCAGCGCCATGTGCGGGAGAGGGCCATGGCTGACGAGGCAAAGGACAAGGAGCCTTCGATTGAGTAAGTTTGTCACGACGCAAGCGCAGCTCGAGGAGCTGGCAGCCGAGCTCGAGGGGTCGAGCGTGCTTGCCATAGATACCGAGTTCATGCGCGAGAAGACCTATTACGCAAGGCTCTGCTTGCTTCAGCTGAATAATGGCACGGTGTCCGCGCTCGTCGACCCGCTTGCAGTGCCCGATCTCTCGCCGCTCGTTCCCATCCTCACCGACGAGAGCTGCGTGAAGATATTCCATGCGAGCACGCAGGACATCGCGATTCTGTATCACGAGACGGGCGTGACTCCCTCTCCGGTGTTCGATACGCAGGTTGCCGCCTCGCTTTTGGGTCATCCGCTCCAGGTTGGCTACGGTCCGCTCGTGCGTTCGGTCTGCGATGTGAAGCTCGCCAAGGCCGACAGCTATACCGATTGGTCCAAGCGTCCGCTCACGAACAGCCAGATAAAGTACGCGCTTGACGATGTCGTCTACCTTCCCAGCGTGTACGAGCATCTGCGTGATGAGCTCGTCGCGAAGGGGCGCCTTACCTGGTGCGAACGGGACTTCGCCGCGCTTGCCGACCCTGCAAGCTACGATGTCGACCCGCGCGAGACCTGGCGTCGCGTCAAGCGCATCTCGTCACTTTCGCGCGGTCAGCTCGCCGTCGCACGCGAGGTCGCGGCATGGCGCGAGACCGAGGCGCAACGCCGCAACCTGCCCCGCAAGTGGGTGCTTCCCGACGAGGCCGTCGTCGAGATCGCGCGCAAGGCCCCCAAGACGCGCGAGGCGCTCTTCGAGGTTCGTGGCCTTGCCAACAAGCTCAGCGGCCGCGACGTGAACCACATACTCGAGGCCGTGAGCCGCGGCAAGGAGATGCCGCAGGACCAGTGGCCCAAGCTCGAGCGTAGCCCGAAGGGCGATGTCGAAGCCGATGGCGCCGTCGAGCTGCTCTCGTCCCTGCTCGAGATGCGCGCCAAGCAAAACGACGTGGCCGCTCCTCTCATCGCGACGCATTCCGAACTCTCCAAGCTCGTGCGCGGACATCGCGAAGGACTCGCGCTCATGGAAGGCTGGCGCTACGACATCGTGGGTCATGAGCTCATTGACCTGCTCGAGGGTCGTCTTGCCCTCTATCTAGATGGGGGAGCCATCGAAGTCGCGCAACGCGAGGCGTAGGTCCAAATCCGCCATAAAACGGTTACCCCCTCGGCCTTATACGCTGATATGATAGATGCATGTAATCGACCGAGGAGGTACCCATGTCCTATCTCGCCTTAATACTCATCACGATGGTGCTTGGCTTTGGCACGCAGGCATACATCAATTCCTCGTATCGCAAGTATGCTTCCGTTCCCAACGAGTCGGGCCTGACCGGCGCGCAGATAGCCCGCCGCATGCTTGACGATAACGGCCTGCAGCATGTGGAGGTACGTGCCGTCGCAGGTTCGCTGAGTGACCACTACGACCCGCGTACGAAGGTCATCAGCCTGTCCGAGGGCGTCTACGATCAGGCATCCGTCTCGGCTATGGCCATCGCCTGCCACGAGTGCGGCCATGCGGTGCAGCACGCCCAGGGTTACGCCGCCATGAAGGTGCGCTCGGCGCTCGTTCCCATTGCCAATTTCGGCTCGAGTACCTGGCTCATCTTGCTGCTCATCGGCATCTTCCTCAACATGATGCAGCTGGTGTGGCTCGGCATCATCTTCTACGCGTTTGCCGTGCTCTTCCAGATCGTCACGCTGCCCGTCGAGTTCAACGCCTCGCGTCGAGCGCTTGCCTACATCACGGGCTCGAGTTCGGGCGCCGTCACGGCTTCCACGCAGGCACTGGCCGTGCCGGGCGATTTCACCGCCGATGGCGCGCGCACGGTTCTGCGAGCTGCGGCCCTCACCTATGTTGCAGCTGCCCTCACGAGCGTCATGCAGCTCCTGTACTTCCTCGGCATGGTTCGCGGTGACTAGTGACGCGCGTTTTCATGTCACACCCCTCGTGTACTGTGTTCATGTCTCGATAAGGGCACGAAGGTAGGTGCGATGCAAGACTCGGAGCAAAGCTCGGCATATACCGTGACGCAGGCCATGAACGCGGCAAAGCGTGGTCTCGAGAAGATTCGCCTCACCGTCATCGGCGAGGTCTCGGAGTTCAACGACAAACCCGGTTACAAGGCCGCGTACTTTTCCGTGCATGATGACGGTTGCTCCATGCCATGCATCATGTGGCGCGACCGCTACAACGCAAGCGGCGTTGCCTTGCAGGCGGGCATGCTCGTCGAGCTCACGGGCAACTTCTCGTGCTACCCCGCCAAGGGGCGTCTCCAGTTCTCGGTGTCGTCCATGCAGCTGGCGGGCGAGGGCAAGCTGCGTATGCAGGTCGCCCAGCTCGCGCGCAAGCTCGATGCCGAGGGCCTCATGGATGCAAGTCGCAAGCGGCGCGTTCCCGCCCTGCCGCAGCGCATCGCCGTGGTCACCTCTCCGCGTGGCAAGGCCGTGCATGACGTCATCCGCACCTTGCGTCGCCGCTATCCGCTGGGGGAGCTCCTCATCTGCGGTGTCCCGGTCGAAGGCGCAGACGCCCCCGCTCGTATCATCCAGGGCCTCGAAGCCGCCTGGTCAGCGCAGCCTGCCCCCGATGTCATCTTGCTCGTGCGTGGCGGCGGTTCCTACGAAGACCTCATGCCCTTCAACGACGAGTCTCTGGCGCGCGCCGTCGCGGCATCTCCTATTCCC
>CABSKV010000037.1 GCA_902478425.1 uncultured Coriobacteriia bacterium
CCCGCGAGGCGCTCGCCTTCTTCGAAGTCGATGAGCTCGGGCTCGACCCCATGGACAATCGCATACTCGACATGCTCGTCAACACCTTCGAGGGCCGTCCCGTCGGTCTCTCGGCACTGGCAAGCGCACTTGGCGAGGAAGCAGATTCCATCGAGGACGTCTACGAGCCCTTCCTGCTCAAGCAAGGCCTCGTCAATCGCACGCCCAAGGGGCGTCAGGCCACCCGCAAGGCCTTCGAGCATCTGGGAAGACCATTCCCGGAAGCATAGGACCTGGGCATCAAGAGGCCGAAGGTCTGGTACGTCCGACCCTGCTCCGAATTTACTCCGAACACGCTCTGCGTCCGCCCCGAAAACGTGCAGGTTCTCGGGGTGGTTCGCTCGTACGTTCACGAGCTAGCCTTGCTCTCACTTCGTCAGAGCAACATCAGCACTGACAAAGGAGACCATACGACTTGCTCGAAAGGACGTGCGCATGAGAACACGCAGACACCCACATCTTTCCGGCTGGCGCAACGCCACCGTCATAATGGCGACGTTCATATTCACCATCGCCTTTTGCATCCCCGCGTTTTCAGCCTCCCCATCTGTGGCAAATGACGAAGGATGCATCGAACTCGGTTATGCGAGCGAACTTCCGAAGTTAAGCGATGGCAACGCGCTCTACTCTCTTGCCGGCGCCCGCTTCGGCATCTATTCGGACTATCAATGCACCCAAAGGTCCGGCGAGCTCATAACCGATGAAGACGGTCACGCGACCTCCTCTCCCCTGCCCGCCGGGCGCTACTTCATCAAGGAGGAATTGGCATCGCCGGGCTTCGCGCTGTCGGCCCAGCTCTACCAGGTCGATGTCACTATTGGCTCAGCTGCATCCGTCGAGACGAGCGCGGCGCCCGAATTCAGCGCACCTGACGTTATCGTGCGCGAGATCAATGCCGAGACCGGTAACGCGACGAGCATTGCCGGAGCCCAACTCGGCGCCGCGAGTTACACCGTCTCCTATTACGATAGCTTCGATGATGACAACGTACTCGCAGGCCCTACCCGCAGCTGGACCTTCACGTCAGATGACAAAGGCGAAGTTCACCTTGCCCCCGAGTATCTGACCGGCGGATCGCCCCTCTTTGAAGGGCCTCACGGCCTTCTTGTCATGCCCCTCGGCCATTACACGGTGATGGTCGACCATGCTCCCGCCGGCTTCACACCCGTAAACAGCGTGTTGAGCTGCGATATCGAGCAGCAGTCGAGGACACAAGGCGAGCCCCTGCTCGACTTCGAGCCCTTCGAGGAGGAGATGCAGGTGATGCGCGGCGACGTCATGTTCAGGAAGACGGACGAGAACGGCATCGCGCTTGCGAACATACCCTTCCTCCTCTCGTACGCCAACGGCGAAGGTAACGAGCGCGTCGAAAGCCATGTCGTCGTCACGAACGAGTACGGCGACTACTCATCGAACACGGCACGCATGGTGCATAGCATGAATACGAACGCAAGCGATTCGGCAATCCTTGCCCATGTCGACGGGAGCTACAAGCTTGACGAAAGCAAGCTCACGAGCACGGCGGGGACCTGGTTCTCGATGGATGCAGCTGGCATGCGCAGCAATGCTGATGATATGCGCGGCGCGCTCCCCTACGGCTCCTATGTGCTACAGGAGCTCCCCTGTGCCGCCAACGAGGGCATGAATCTCGTCACGACGCAGTTCTCGATCAATCGCGATGGATTCACCGTCAAGCTCGATAACATCATCGACACGCGCCCGGCGATCACGGGAGTCGCCGTTGACGCACAGGACGCCGACAAGCTCATCCGCCCCACGAAAGATTCCCTCGTAACCGAGACCGTCAGCTATCAAAACCTCGTCGTCGGCAAGAGCTATCGCATCAACTGCACGGCACAGGTCCAGAGCACGGGCGAGAGCGTACCGGGGCCCGATGGGTCACCTGCCTTCGCGTTCGTTGAACTCTCGCCGCAGCACTCAAATGGCAAGGCCAAGCTGGATGTCCCACTCGATACCTCCGCACTTGCAGGCGAAAGCATCGTGGTGCACCCCGAGCTCGTGGCAAGCGATGGCATGGTCGTCACGTCCAATGGCGCCGATGTCGCCGAGCAAACACTCGACGTCGAGCCCTTTATCACCGCAATAGCACTCGACGCCACCGACCTCGATAACTACGTCATGGGCACGGATGCGACCATCCTGGAACGCATCAGCTACGATGGTCTCAAGCCGGGACGGACGTACACGGCCAGCTGCACGCTCAATGACAAGGCGACGGGCAATGTCCTGCGCGATGCCCAGGGCAAGGCCGTCACTGTTTGTGCCGAATTTGCGCCCGATAGTGCCGAGGGGTCCGTCAGCATGGAGCTTCC
Source organism: uncultured Coriobacteriia bacterium (assembly GCA_902478425.1). Lineage (GTDB taxonomy): Bacteria > Actinomycetota > Coriobacteriia > Coriobacteriales > QAMH01 > QAMH01. The sequence continues at coordinate 2,373 of CABSKV010000037.1, forward strand.
CGTCGACACGAGCGGCATCGTAGGTCATGACATCGTCGCCTTCGACAAGCTCGTCGACGAAGACGGAGAGGTGATCGCGAACCATCAGGATCTCGATGACGAGCTGCAGACCGTCAAGACCGTGAAACTCAGCTCGAACGCAATCGACAAAGCCGACGGGGACAAGATCTTCGATGCGAGCGGCCAGAACGTGACGATTACCGACACCGTCAATTACGCAAACCTCGTCCCGGGCGAACAATACGAGCTCAAGGGCGTGCTCATGGACAAGGAGACGGGCAGCGTGCTCAGCGCGGGCGGCACACCCGTCCACGCTGTCGTACCGTTCGTACCGCAGGAGGTATCAGGCTCGACAGACGTCGAGTACAGCTTTGATGCGAGCACGCAGCCAAGCCAGGTGCTCGTCGCCTTCGAGACGCTCGAGCACGATGGCAACGTAATCGCCAAGCACACCGACCTCGAAGACGTCGCCCAGACGGTAACGAGCAGCGAGGTCGATCCGGATGTGGCGCTCGACGCTCCCGCAGGTTCATCTGGCTTGAGCGGAAAGGGGGCAACCGTGCTCACCGGTGACCTCTGGACACGCGTGCTTCTCATGGCACTCGCGATGCTTGCGGGAACGTGCATCTGCATTGCCTATGCCTTGCATCGTCGCAGAAAGACACTCGAGGCAATCGCCCATCACGATGACCCGTTCGTGTGACGAAAGAGGGCCCCGCGCATCGCACGGGGCCCTCTTGTCACGTATGCATGAGGGGGATTACTCCTCGTCGAGAGCTGCGGCAATCTCGTCGGTGATATCCATCGTGCTGTAGACGTTCTGGACGTCATCGAAATCCTCGAGCTTGTCGATGAGGCGCTGCACCTTCTTGGCATCGGCGACGGAGACAGCCGTGGGGTTATTGGGCTCGAAGATGAGCTCGGCACCCTTGACCTCGATGCCCTGCTCCTCGAGCGCTGCGCACGGCCATGAGGTCGCTGGGCTCGGTGAAGACGACCCACTCGTCATCGGCCTCTTCGTAATCGTCCGCGCCCGCCTCGATGACGGCCATCTCGAATTCATCGGAATCGGCGGCTGCACCGTTGGGAGCGGTGGGGTTCTTCTTGTCGCCCGTCTCGACCTCCTTCAGGACGGTGATCTGCCCCTTGCGGTCGAACATGTACGCAACGGAGCCATTCGCACCCAGGTTGCCACCCGAATGCGAGAAGGCGCTGCGAACGTCAGCGGCGGTGCGATTGCGGTTGTCCGTCAGGCACTCGACGTACACGCCGATACCAGCGGGACCATAGCCCTCGTAGGTGACCTCCTCGAAGTTGGCCGCATCTGCACCGGAACCAAAGGCCTTGTCGATTGCGACCTTGATCTTGTCCTTGGGCATGGAATAACCCTTGGCCTTGGCAATGGCAGCGGCCAAAGACGCGTTGTTCTCGGGATTGGGATCGCCGCCGGTCTTTGCTGCGACGGTAATGATACGGCTAAGCTTGGAGAACATCGCGGAGCGCTTGGAATCCTGCGCCGCCTTGCGATGCTTGGTGGTTGCCCACTTAGAATGTCCGGACATGAGTGAATCCTCCCGTGCTATTGGATAGACCGCAGTATTCTAACACTCCCGCATGGGTTCGTGTAGCGTCCAAATCACGCGCTATGCGATGGCTTGCCTCGCTGCGGACGCTTGGCGACGGCGCACCAAACGAGCAAGACTATACCGGCGATGATCATGGGAAGGGACAAAAGCTGCCCCATCGTTCCCCAGGTATCGAAGAAGTAGCCGATCTGCACATCGGGAAGCCTCACGAACTCGATGAGAACGCGGAAGATACCGTAGAGAAGCAGGAACATGCCGAGGAAAAAGCCCTGCGGTCGCGGCGGATTGTTCTTGCGGGAAAGGGCGAAAAGCACGAGAAAGATGACGAGGCCCTCGAGCAATGCCTCGTAGAGCTGGGAGGGATGGTACATGACGCCCGTACCGGTGAAATCGACGCCGATGGGCAGGCTCGTCGGGGCACCGTAGAGCTCGCCGTTTACAAAGTTCGCGCAACGTCCGAAAAGAAGGCCGAGCGGCACGCCGCAGGAAACGAGGTCAGCCAGGGTGAAGAAGGGAATCTTGTAGACGATCGAATACAGTATGCCGGCGATGACGATACCGACGAGCCCGCCGTGGAAGGACATCCCGCCATTGTTGAGGGCAAGTATCTCCAGGGGGTTCGCAAGATAATAGCCATCGCCATAGACGAGACAGTACCCAAGTCTCGCGCCGATGATGACGCCAAACGCGCAATAGCAGACGAAGACGAGCACGTCATAGCCGGAGAAGTTGAGCTTCCAGCGCTTGGCATAGAAGTAGACGACGAGACCTGCGAGAATGAAACCCACGACATAGGCGAGCCCGTACCAGCGCACGGAAAGCGGGCCGACGGTGACGATGACCGGATCGATGAATTGATAAATCTCGTTTAGCATGCAGGCATGGTAGCACGAAAGCCGTGCTTCCCGTCACGCAAAGCTGCTTATGAGCCTCATCTGCTCGATGACGGTGGCGCTCCATAATGGCGAGGAGCAATAGATGGCTCCCAGGGCGCTCACGGACGCAGCCTCCGCAAGCCCGCTCGTCGACATCGCCATTCCCTCGTGCCATGCCTCGATGGCCTCCTCGAACGAGTTCCACTCGGCGGCAAGCCCGTACGGGTCGCTATCGGCCGCGCCCCAGCCCCAGGCATTGCACGCCCGGATGCAGTTCTGCCCGCCGCTCGACTCGGCAATGCTCACCGCCGCACACAGACGCGGGTCAATCTTGTATCGGTAGGCCGATGCAGCCATCTTGTGCCCGTAGCCCTGTAACGGCAGGTCCCCCATCGTCTTCGAGCACTCCTCGAAAAACGCGTCAATCGCAGACCCCCACATATCGACGAATTCCTCTTCGGGTAACGAGAAGCTGGCGCCTTCGCCGAAGGAGACGGCGGTCGAGAGTCCCGCCCGCACATCAAGCTCGTCATACCAGGTACCGACCGCGCGCTCGGCATTCTCGACGCTTCGCGAGGCGGCTTTCGCTGCCGCCAGCATATCCGCCCTTGCCGTGACAAGCACCGCACAAGCATCCTGCATGCCCTCGACTGCAAGCTGAACATCTCGTACGCATTGCCGCACCCGAGAGCACCTCTTCTCCACCTCGTATGCCGCCTTGTTTACCGGTTGCACCAAGACATGCAGTTCCCGCCGTGCTTGTGATGAGCTTGCCGCATCCAGCGCGATGGCCACGCGCAAACGACGCTGGTCGCCCAGCACTTTGCGGATCTGGCCGCTCTCGGCGATCATGAGACGCTCGAGCATCTCTTGCCGCAGCTCGACATCAGCAGGTGTCGAGGCGCCCGTGATGATTGCGCGAGTGCCATAATCCCCGCTTTGCATGAGCTCGTCTTGAATCATCTTGATGAGCATGAGCGCATCATGTCTGGCACGTTCGAGCTCATCAAGACGTTTTTGCATGTCCTCTGCGGGCCCCGAGATGTCATCACGCATGGATGCCATCTTTGCAATCGCGTTGCGGGCGGTATCGAACACGTCGAAGTCTGCCGTGAGCGTGACAAGCGCCTCGTCAAGACGTGCGCGCACTGACGCGAGGCCTTCGATGATGCCGCGTTCCTCATCATTCAGTTCTCCTGCACCTGACGTATCCGTAGAACCGGGCGACTGATGATCGAGTGCAGTATCGCCGCATGCGTCATCTGCGGCTGCTCCGCCGATATCTTCTTGCTCGTCATTGACCGCCTCGTTGACTGGTTGATCTACCGGCTCGTCACTCCACGCTGCCCTCGTCATGATGCCCGCAGGCACCATATATGCGAGCATCGCGATTGCGAGCGCAGCCGAAAGCAGCACTCCCCTGCTCCTTGTGCACAAACATGCACGTGCCCTTATCATGACGCCACCGCTCCTTCCCGCATCCTTCGAGTACGCAGCCAACGACCGCAATTGTGCAAGAAAGCGAACAGAGCCAACCACCCCGAGAACCTGAACGATTTCGGAATAGAAACGGAGTGAGACCGGAGCATTTCCGGAGCAGGCTAGGAGCTGGAATGAGATAGCGGCCTTGGGTTAGACGGCGAACGTGGCCAGCATGCGGTTGCACACGCGAGGCGCTTTATCCTTTCGGCACCTCGCCGGTGTCGATGATGTGGACCAGCGCATCTTCGTCGAGGACCGGCACGCCGAGCTCCTCGGCCTTGCGCAGCTTGCTGCCAGCGCCGGGCCCTGCCACCACGTACGAGGTCTTCTTGCTCACGCTGCCGCTCGTCTTGGCACCGTAGGCGCGCAGGAGCTCCTCTGCCGTGGCACGATCGTAGCGCTTGAGCGACCCGGTGAGCACGAAGGTGAGCCCGGCAAGCGTCTGGGGCTTGGCATCGCTCTCGTCGATGGCCATCTGCAGGCCGACGCTGCGCAGACGCTCGATGAAATCGCGGTTGTCGCTCGTGTCGAAGAACTCGCGGATTCCCTCGGCGACCACCTCGCCGACGCCATCCACCTGGCAGAGCTGCGCCTCGCTCGCATCCATGAGGGCATCCATCGTCTTGAAGGCCTTGGCGAGCGCCTCTGCCGTCGTCTTGCCTATGTTGCGAATGCCGATGGCGAAGAGCACGTTTTCGAAGGGGCGCTGTTTGGAGGCCTCGATCTGCTCGATGGCCTTGGTGGCGTTCTTGATGCCGAAGACACGCGGCGAGCCGTCCTTCTTCTCGTCGCCGGTCGCCACCTCTGCGAGCGTGGCAACGTCGAGTTTGTAGAAGTCGACGGCATCGGTGAGTAGGCCGGATGCCACGAGGTTCTCGATGATCTTGGTGCCCAAACCATCGATGTCCATCGCACCGCGCGAGACCCAGTGCTCGAGTCGCGTCTGGAGCTGCGCGGGGCACTCGGCGCTGTCGCAGCGCAGGAAGGCCCCATCGCGAAACACTGGCGAACCGCAGCTCGGACAGGTCATGGGCACCTCGGGTACCTTGGCATCGGGCGGGCGCAGCGACATGACCGCGCCGACGACCTCGGGGATGACGTCGCCGGCCTTGTGGATGATGATGGTGTCGCCGATGCGCACGTCCTTGCGCGCGAGCTCATCGTAGTTGTGCAGCGTGGCACGCGAGACGACCGAGCCGTCCACCGTCGTGGGATCGAACTCGGCCACGGGCGTGAGCACACCGGTACGCCCCACCTGCACGGCGACGTTTCGCAGGATGGTCGTCTTCTCCTCCGGCGGGAACTTGAACGCGATGGCCCAGCGTGGTGCCTTGGCGGTGAAGCCAAGCTCGGCCTGCAACGCAAAATCATCGACTTTCACGACGACACCGTCGATGTCGTAGTCGAGATCGCCGCGATGCTCGAGCGCGTTCTTGCAGAACTCGTGCACCGCCGCCTCGCTATCGACCACGCGAATGTTGGGATTGACCGTGAAACCCGCCGTATGCAGCCACTCCAAGAACTCATGCTGGCTCTTCACGTCGAGCTGCGTCGTCTCTGCGATGGCGTAGATGAAGGTCGCGAGGTCGCGCTCGGCCGTAATCGCAGGGTCCTTCTGGCGCAGCGATCCTGCTGCGGCGTTGCGGCAATTGGCGAAGCTCTTCTTGAGGGCGAGCTTGCGCCCGGTGCGCTCGCCGGCATCGACCTCGGCGTTATAGAGCATGATCTCGTCGTTTTCGAGGCTGATGGCGTCGTTGAGGCGCTCGAAGGAGGAGCGGGGCATGTATACCTCGCCACGCACTTCGATGGGCTGGGCAAAGCCCATGGCGCCGCTTTCTATGGTGAGGTGCTTGGGGACGTCTTTGACCTGCATGATGTTAGCTGTGACGTTCTCGCCTACGGAGCCATCGCCACGTGTGGCGGCGCGTACCAGGATGCCGCGCTCGTAGGTGAGGGCAATCGAGGAGCCGTCGATCTTGAGCTCGCAACAATACGACAGGCCATGGCCCACCGCCTCGCGCGTACGCGCGAGCCACTCATCGAGCTCGTCGAGGTCCATCGCGTCTTCGAGCGAGTACATGCGATGCTGGTGGGCGGCAGGCGTGAATTGCTCGGCCACGCCGCCGCCAACGGTCTGGGTGGGCGAATCAACCGTCTTGAGCTGCGGATAGCGATTCTCGAGGTCTGCGAGCTCGCGGTTGAGCGAGTCGTAGACCGCATCGGGAAGCTCAGGGGCGTCCTCGAGGTAATACTGGTCGCGGGCGCGCTGCAAGGTCGCACGTAGCTCGTTGACGCGCTCGATGGCATCTGCCGGCGCGCTGGCTGGCGCATCATCCGTCAAATCGAACAGGTTATCTTGCGAAGGAGAACCAGCTGCCATCCCGCCTCACCTTTCCTCGTGATCTCTTCATTCTCTCATCCGGACTCTACCAGAGCGCTGTGTCACGAATTGGCATGCAGCGCTGCACGACGCATGACATCGCGGTCGACCTCGACGGGGAGCGCCATCGCATCGGCCCATATCTCGACCGAAAGCGCCGCCTGCTCGATGAGCATCTCCAAACCGTCCATGCACGTCGCACCATGCTGCCAGGCACCGGCAAGCAACGCCGTCTCACCGTGCCCGTACACGGTATCGAGCACGACCTGTCCTCTGTGCAGCAGGCTCGTGTCTACGATCGCCTCGTCATCGGGGTGCATGCCCCGCGGCGTGGCATCGACGATGACATCGGCCTTGGACACGAGCGCCTCCACCCGTGCGTAGCTCCTGCCATGCAGCACGCTCGCTTCGTGAGGCTCGATGCTCGTGCGTATGCGGTTCACGCACGACAACGCCTTGGCCTCGTCACGCGAAAGCAACGTGACCTCTCGGGCACCCGCCTGGGCGGATGCCGCGGCAATGGCAAGGGAAGTCGGACCCGTACCGCAGATGAGCACGCGTGCACCCGTCAGCGGCGTGTCGGTCACGCGCTCGATCGCCCGTACGGCACCGAGACCGTCGGTGTTGTACGCGCAGAGCTTGAGGTCCTCATCGCGTACGAGCACGTTGGCGCCACCTGCGGCGATGACGCCCGCATCGGCATAGTCGGCACACGAGAAGGCGAGCTTCTTGTAGGGCATCGTGATGTTCATGCCCCGATAGCGACCCGTACGCACGAGACTGATCTGATAGGCGGCCTCGTCCTCGTTCGCACAGCGCACCGCGCTGTAGTGCCAACGCGAGAACGGCCACTTCGTCTTGCCGAGCTCCTGGTAGAGCGCGTTGTGCATGACGGGAGAAAGCGAGTGGGCCACCGGGTCGCCAATGAGCACGAACTCCGGGTTCATGAGCTGCTCCCGATGGCGCGCATGCCGCGCACGGACCTGCGATCGAGCATGCGAAGGAAATGGGTATGCACCGGATCCGAGCCGGATTGCGGAACAACGAGAATGGCGTCCATCCCCACGCGATGCGCGCCGAGCACGTCCGTGTAGCTCTGGTCGCCAATCATCACGGCCTGGTTGCAGGCAACGCCAAGCATCGCGCATGCCTGCACATAGCCACGCGCAAAGGGCTTCATCGCATTGCGCACGAGGGGCACGCCGAGCACGAGGGCGGCTTCGATGACGCGCTCATGCGCGGTGTTCGAGATGAGAGCCACGCCTAGGCCCGCATCTTCGAGCGACTCGACCCACGCGATGGCCTCGTCGGACAGCCCCGCCGCACCGCGCGGTTGAAGGGTATTGTCGAGATCGAGCAGGACGGCACGATACCCTTGCTCGACGAGCGTCTGGGGATCGATGTCGAGTACCGACACGTAGTAGGCGTCTGGCCTGATGCTCATCATCGGCTAATCACCGTACTGAGCCCAAGCGGCGTTGAAGTCTGCGTCATTCACGAAGAACATCGTCTTGCCCTCTTTGTTGGAGAAGAAGAAGTAGAGGTAGTCGACCTGCGCGGGATTGGCCGCAGCCCGGATGGTCGCCACCGACGGATTGCAGATGGGACCAGCCGGCAAACCGTAGTGATTGGGATTGCGCGTGTTGTAAGGGCTGTCGCTTGCCAGGTCCTCGAACGTGAGTTCCTCGGTCATGTCCTTGCCGACGGCGTAATAGGTGGTCACGTCGCTACCCAATGTCATGCCCTTTTGCAGGCGGTTGTAGAAGACGGCTGCAATCGGTGCCTTGTCGTCTTCGGCCTGGTATTCCTTCTCGACCATCGAGGCGAGCGTCACCACATCGTAGAGCGTGAGGTTCTTCGAGGCCGCGTAGCTCATGTCGACGGTGGCGATCTGCTCGGCGAACTGGTCGAGCATCATGCGGATGATGTCATCGGGAGTTGCGGAAGGATCGACGCGGTACGTATCCGGATACAGGAAGCCCTCCATCGAGTTATTGTAGACGCCTTCGAGGAACGGATATTCGGCGACGTAGTCGGAAGCCTTCTGCGTCTGGGCATAGAATTCCTCGGCGTCGATACCGCATGTGGCCTCGACCTTATCGGCGATCTGGCGCAGGTTATAGCCTTCGGGGATGACAAGCTGCCTGCCCGTCTGGCCACTGGCGAGCATCTTGATGATGTTGTCGAGATCATCGCCGCCGATCATGAGATACGAGCCAGATTGCAGGCTCGAGACCTGGTTGAGCTGCTTGACGCGATTCGTGAACGCGTTAGCCGAGGCAATGACGCCGTCATCGACCAGTATGGAGGCGATCTGATCGGTCGAGGAGCCAGCGGGGATCACGACCTCGATTTCGGCACCCTGCTTGACCTGCCCCGTCTTGTCGCCAAAGAGGTTCTGGTAGGCGACAAAGCCGATAATGGCGATGATGACGATCACGACCACCGCGATGACGAGCGTGCGCTTGCGCGACTTGCCCCTGCGCTTCTCCGTATAGCTTGATGCAGCGTAATGCTGACCTTGGGTCATCGTTCCTCCATCTTGTCTTCGACATGCGCGGCAAGCCAGGTCTCGAGAAAGAGCGAGGCGGCCACGCTGTCGATTTTACCGCGCATGTCACGCTCGGACAGGCCCTGTTCGCGTAGAAGGCGCTTGGCCTCGGCGCTGCTCAGGCGCTCGTCCACGAACTCAACGGGTAATTCACATGCCTGCGCTATGCGCTCGGCCTGCTCGCGAATGTGCGTCGCCTGACGCCCCACGCTCCCCCGCATCGTCTTGGGAAGCCCGCAGACGAGTAGCTCGGGCTCGTTGTCCTCCACCAGCATGCGCCAAGCTCGTGCGTTGTCGAGCACCTCGTGCGCGTCCATGACACGCAAGGGAGTGGCGATGCCCGTCGTCGTGTTCGCGACGGCAACGCCGATGCGCTTCTTCCCTATGTCGAGTCCCATGACGCGCATGTGCATTAAGACGGGCCTAGACGCCGAAGAGCTCCTTGGCCTTGTCGATGGCAGCAGGGATGCCGTCGGCGTTCTTGCCACCAGCTTGCGCCATCGCCGGCTTGCCGCCGCCACCGCCACCGATGAGCGGCGCGACGAATCCGATGACGTCCTTGGCGTTGAAGCCGGCGTCGACAGCGCCTTGCGTACCTGCCGCCAGCATGAGCGGGCTTCCGCCCTCGGGGTTGCGCGCGAAGAGCACGACCGCGAAGGGCGCACCACCACTGCGCTGCTTGACGATATCCCACATCTCGCGCATGCCCTGGACGAGTGCCTCACCCAGGTCGGCGATGATGAGCTTGTAGCCATCGAGCTCGGCAGCTTGCTCCATGAAGTCGCTGACGCTGCCCTCGGCCGCGGCCTTCATGCGACGCTTGCGCATGCCCTCGAGCTCGTCAAGACGCGCCTGCATCTTGGCGACACGCTCGGAGACGTCAAGGGGCGGCACCTTGAGGAAGCGTGCCGCCTCGCGTAGCTCCTCCTCCATACGCGACATGTACTCGTAGGCCTCGATGCTCGTGACGGCCTCGAGGCGACGCGTGTTGGCGCCGATGGAGGTCTCCTGGACGATCTTGAACAGGCCGATCTCGCTCGTGTTGCCCACATGCGTGCCGCCACAGAGCTCCTTGGAGAAGGTGCCCGTCTCGATGACACGGACGAACTCTCCGTACTTCTCGCCAAAGAGCGCCAGGACACCGTCCTCGCGGGCCGCTGTGAGCGAGGTCTCGTAGGCGTACACAGGCAAATCGGACATGATGATGTTGTTGCAGATGCGCTCGACCTCGAGGATCTGCTCGTGGGTCATGGGCTCGAAGTGCGTAAAATCGAAACGCAGCCTATCGGGTGCGACAAGAGAGCCCGCCTGCTTGACGTGCTCACCAAGCACCTCGGAAAGAGCGCGCTGCAGGATGTGCGTCGCCGTGTGATTGCGGGCGATGAACGCGCGGCGACGGCAATCGATGGCCGCATGCACGACGTCATCCTTGTGGATGCTGCCGCTCGTCACCACGCCGTAGTGGACGGGTAGTCCTTCTTCGGGGCGCTTGGTGTCTTCGACGACGATAGTGCACAGGTCGTTCGAGATGGTGCCGGTATCTCCCACCTGGCCGCCCATCTCGCCGTAGAACGGCGTCTTGTCGAGCACGATGGCAACCTGCTCGCCCTCATGGGCCTCGTCCACGATGGCGCCATCGACGATGATGTCGACGATGCGCGCGTCGCACTCGTCTTCCTTATAGCCCACGAATTCGCTCGGGCCATGCACGTCGAGGATATGCGTGAAGATGTCGCCGAAGCCATCCCAGGCCTCGTCGTTGCGAGCCGCGCGTGCGCGCTCGCGCTGGGCCGTCATCTCGCGCTCGAAGCCCTCCATGTCGACGTCGATGCCATGCTCGAGGCAGATCTCGGCCGTGAGCTCGACGGGGAACCCGTAGGTGTCATGCAAGGTGAAGGCGGCAACGCCATCGAGCACGTCGCCCTCGTTCATGCCCTCGATCGTCTCCTCGAGGTAGTGCATGCCCGTGTCGATGGTGCGGTTGAAGCGCTCCTCCTCGGAGAGCAGCACCTTCTCGATGAGGGCCTTGTTCTCGATGATCTCGGGGTACACCGCGCCCATCTCGTCGCAGATGGCGTCGAGAAAGCTCTTGAGGAAGGGACCCTCGATGCCGATGAGACGGCCATGGCGCACGGCGCGGCGCAGCAGGCGGCGCAGGATGTAGCCACGACCCTCATTGGAGGGCAAGATGCCGTCGCCGATCATGAAGACGATGGCGCGGGAATGGTCGGCCATGATGCGCAGCGAGAGATCGGTGAGCTCGTCTTGACCGTAGCGGCGACCGCTCAGCCTCTCGCCGACCTCGATAAGGCTGTGGAGGATGTCGGTATCGAAGTTGGAGCTCACGCCCTGCATGATGGCGGCCATGCGCTCGAGGCCCAGGCCGGTGTCGATGTTCTTCTTCTCGAGCGGGACCATCGTGCCGTCTTCCTGGCGATCGAACTGCGTGAAGACGAGGTTCCAGTACTCGAGGAAGCGGTCGCAATCGCAGCCGGGCTTGCAATCCGGGCTACCGCAGCCAACGCCCTCTCCCTGGTCGTAATAGAGCTCGGAGCACGGGCCGCACGGACCGGTGGGGCCGGCGACCCAGAAGTTGTCATCGGCACCGAGGCGCGAGATATGGCTAGCCGGAACGCCCACCTCCTGCCAGATATCGGCAGTTTCCTCGTCCTCCTCGTAGAT
>CABSKV010000038.1 GCA_902478425.1 uncultured Coriobacteriia bacterium
TCCACGCCGCCCAAAAGCTCGCAGGCTCCGGCACCCAGCTCGAGCACCACCAGGCCGCCGAGCTCGCCCGGCACCGCCAGCACGCGCGGTGCCTCCTCAGGCGGCTCGCAGCCCACGATGCGCGCGAACTCGCCGTCCACGACCACGAACTCCCAGCTCACGCCGTCACCCGTCGTCTCGCAGCATGGCTCGCTACAGCGCCCGTCCTCACGCGCCCGGCGCTCCGCAATCTCGCGACGCTGCCGGTCCATGACCTCCGCAATCGCGTAGACCGCATCCTGCCCGGTCTTGACCTCGAGGTCGCCAAGGTCGAGGTCATCGGGCGCGGAGCGTACGCTGCCAAACATGAGGGTGTCGCCGAAGATTTCCATGCGATTAACTATAGCCCATCTGCCCCGCGCCGCGCGTTTTACCGCTACAATGACCAACCAACGCACGCAAACGCGCCGCCGCGCGCACCCAAAAGCAACGGAGAGACTCATGAGCAAAATCGAGATGAAAACCCCGCTTGTCGAGATGGACGGCGATGAAATGACCCGCGTCATCTGGCAGCTGATCAAATCCGAGCTGCTCATTCCGCACATCGACCTCAAGACCGAGTACTACGACCTCGGCCTCGAGCACCGCGACGCGACCGACGACCAGGTCACGATCGACGCGGCCGAGGCGACCAAGCGCCTGGGTGTCGCCGTCAAATGCGCAACCATTACCCCCAACGCCGCGCGCGTCGAGGAGTACGGTCTCAAGCAGATGTGGAAGAGCCCCAACGGCACGATCCGCGCGCTGCTCGACGGCACGGTCTTTCGCGCGCCCATCGTCGTCAAGGGCATCGAGCCGTGCGTGAGCTGCTGGAAGAAGCCGATCACGCTCGCCCGTCACGCCTACGGCGACGTCTACAAGAACGCCGAGATGCGCATCGACGGTCCCGGCACGGTCGAGCTCGTCTTCACGCCGGCCGGCGGCGGCGAGCAAATGCGCACCCTGGTGCATGAATTTGACGGCCCCGGCGTCGTGCAGGGCCAGCACAACCTCGACGCCTCCATCGAGAGCTTCGCACGCAGCTGCTTCGAGTACGCGCTGTCGACCAACCAGGACCTGTGGTTTTCGACGAAGGACACGATCTCGAAGATCTACGACCACCGCTTCAAGGACATCTTCGCCGACATCTTCGACGCCGAGTACCGCGAGCGCTTCGAGCAGGCTGGCATCGAGTACTTCTACACGCTCATCGACGACGCGGTCGCACGCGTCATGAAGTCCGAAGGCGGCTTCATCTGGGCCTGCAAGAACTACGACGGCGATGTGATGAGCGACATGGTCTCGAGCGCGTTCGGCAGCCTCGCGATGATGACGAGCGTGCTCGTCAGCCCCCACGGCTACTACGAGTACGAGGCCGCGCACGGTACCGTGCAGCGCCACTACTACAAGCACCTCGAGGGCGTGCCGACCTCGACGAACTCCGTCGCGACGATCTTCGCGTGGAGTGGTGCGCTGCGCAAGCGCGGCGAGCTCGACGACAGCGCGGCACTCGTGTCGTTTGCCGACAAGCTCGAGCGCGCGACGCTGTCGTGCATCGAAGACGGGCAGATGACCGGCGACCTCGCGCGCATCACGACGCTGCCCAACCCCACGGTGCTCTCCACCGAGGGCTTCATCGAGGCCGTCGCCACGCGCCTCTAACGCGTTGACCTGCGTAATGAGACAGCGAGACTGACGCCCTGTCTCATTACGCCGTCGGGACCACCCAGTCCTCGTCGCGCGCGTTCTCGTCGAGCAGCAGCTCCGCACCCGCGAGCTCCCACGCCTCGAGCTCGATGGCGCCCGTGAAGCGCCAGTCGTCGTCGGTGGCGATGACGACGTTGTTGTCGCAGTTCGAGAGCGTCGAGGGCTGCCCCGGCAGCACGTAGACGTGCGCGAACTCGCTTGCGAGCGTGCGCATGATGCGGCGCATCGTGCGCGATCGCGGGCCCTCCACCGCACCGATCACGTTGGCCAGATAGACGCCGCCCTCGCGCAAGTGCTCATGGTAGAGCTGCACGGCCTCGCGCGTCACCAGGCTCTCGACCAGGCTCATGCCGCTGAAGCAGTCGTTCACGATAGCGTCGTAGCGCTCGTCCGCTTCCTCGAGATACACGCGCGCGTCGCCTTGCACCAGCTGCAAGCGCCCGGTCTCGTCCAGGTCGTATTCCTCGAAGAGCCGGTCGAGGAAGAAGTAGCGATGCGCGATCGCCGTGATGACGGGGTCGATCTCGACGCAGGTCACGAAAGTCTCGGGGCGATGCGCAATGAGGTGCTTGGGGTACGAGTAGCCACCTCCGCCCAAGACGAGCACGTCGCGCACGGGGATACCGGCAAAGAACATGCAGTCGTAGTCGCGCGTGTACGAATAGGCCAGGTCACAGTAGGTATCGTCATCCAGATAGGTAGCCGATTGCATGGTTCCCGCGACGTTCATCACGCGCACGAGGCCATCCTTGCGCTCGATGGTGAAGACCTTGCACGGCCCGGCCATCGTGTCGAACTTGAGGAAGATCTCACGCGAGCGCCGGTACTTGCGCATGAGCACGATGGCCACGACCGCAATCGCCGCCACGGCAACAAGAGCAACGCATATCACTATGACCAGCGTCATGTCCATGCACACATAGTAGCATCTCGCCATAGCCACATTCGCCGCACTCGAGTACAATTGATTATCCGTTTTTCACGTAAAGATATGCAGGATTCAAACGCAGCAGCCAAAAGGGGCAGCATGGACAAGACATTCGAAGCCGAACAAGAGCATCTGAGCACGACGTACGCGAAGCTCGAAAGCATCGAGCGCAGCCTGCAAGACCAGCTCGCACGCATCTTCGACGAGGTCGCCTCCGACAAGGACCTCATCACCGACGAGCTCAGCTTCGACTTCGACACCGACATCCACGTCGAGACGATGGCCGAGCTCGAAGCCGTCAACCGCATCATCGACACGTATAACCTCGCTGCCGACGTCACGACCGAGCGCCTGCACTGCGCGCAGCTCCTGCTCAAGCAACCCTACTTCGCCAAGGTCACGCTGCAGTTCAAGCCTGGCAGCGAGCCGAAGGACATCTACATCGGCAACGTGGGCATGACCGACGACGACTATCGCCACTTCATCGTCGACTGGCGCAGCCCCATCGCCGAGGTCTACTACAACCAGGAAAACGGCAAGACGAGCTACGAGGCCAACGGTCGTGTCATCGACTGCGAGCTCAAGCTGCGCCGACAATTCGACATCGAGCGCGACCAGCTCAAGGCGCTCTTCGATACGACGGTCGCCATCCAAGACGAGCTGCTGCTCGCCGCGCTGGCCAAGGACCGCTCGTCGCGCCTATCGGCCATCACGGCCACCATCCAGAAGGAGCAAAACGAGGTCATCCGCCACGAGGACGTCCCGGCGCTGCTCGTCAGCGGCATCGCGGGTTCCGGCAAGACCTCGGTTCTTCTGCAACGTATTGCCTATCTCTTCTACCGGCACCGCGAGACGCTCAAACCCGAAGACGTGTTCCTCATCACGCCCAATCCGGTGTTCCAGCGCTACATCGAGAACGTGCTGCCCGAGATGGGCGAGAGCAACCCCTCGTCGATCACCTTCGAGTCGCTCATGACCGGCCTCGGGCTCGGCAGCCGCGACTTGGGGCGCGAGGTGAGCACCGACGCACTGCGCGCCATCGACGAGAAGCTCCCCGACTTCAAGCTCAAGCAGGGCGACTTCACCGACATACGCATCGAGGGCGAACCCGTCATCACCGCCGCTCAGGCGCATGGCGCGTGGAGCAAGCTCAAGAACCTCCCCACCGGCACACACAAGAGCGCCCTGGTCATCGAGGATTTGACCGACCGCCTCGAGCAGCGCATCAAACGCCTCGCCAAATCCGAGAAATACCAGGACATGATCAGCGATCTCTCCGACACCGAGCAAATCGACTGCTTCGGCGAGAACGTCTACATCGGCGATATGGACGAGGTCGAGCTCGCGAGTTACACCGAGCGCTTCCTGCGCTGGCGCTATGCGGGCATCGAGCACGAGATCGAAGATGGCCGCTGGTTGCGCCTGGATGCCATCGGCATGCGCCTGACCGGCTCGGAGAACCTGAGCGCAATCGAATGGCTCTACCTCAAGCTCGCGCTCGTCGGCGGCGGCATGCGTCACGCGCGCTACGTCATGATCGACGAGGTGCAGGACTACAGCGCCGCACAGCTCATGTGCCTGGCACGATACTTCGGCAAGGCGCACTTCATGCTGCTCGGCGATGAGAACCAGGCGATTCGCGAGGGAACGGCGAGCTTCGCGCAGGTCCGCGGGGTCTTCGAGCGTGCTTGCGGCTCGGTCGAGACCTGCGAGCTCATGACGAGCTACCGCTCGTCGCCCGAGATCACGGCGCTGTTCACGAGCCTGCTCGACGACGAGGAGCGCGTGCGCGTCGAGTCCGTGCAGCCAGCGGGAATCGCGCCGGTCATCATCGAGTGCGCCGACGACGTCGATTACGAGGTGCAGCTGCGTAAGGCGGTCGAGGAGGCGCTCAAGGCAGAGTGCCTGGCGGCCATCATCGTGCCGGACGCGCGTCGCATGGCCAAGTTCGAGACGATGCTCGAGGGATTGCCCGTCGTCATCCCCGCCCGCAAGGAGGCCATACCCGAGCGTGGCGTGCTGCTGCTCGACATCAGACTCGCCAAGGGCCTCGAATTCGACCAGGTCATCGTCCCCGACGTCCAGAACCGCGCCTACCCCGACGAGCTGCTCGCCCGCCACCGCCTCTACACGGCGATCTCGCGCGCGACGAAGAAGGTCACGCTCATCGCCAACGGAAAGCTCACGAGCCTGCTGCCAGCCAAATGAGACAAAAGTTGCCGGGGCAGTTTTGTCTCATTCATCCGTGCTCCGCAATCGCTGTATCATAAGGCCGTGATTCCCGATGAAGGAGCCAGCCATGTCCGATACGCACGACACATCGCAGCAGACCCGTGAGCTGGGCGAACGCTACGCCAGCGAGATCATCGCCCTGCGCCGTCACTTCCACCAGCGCCCCGAGCTCTCGGCCGCCGAGCACGAGACGAGCGCCTACATCTGCGGTTGCCTCGACGAACTCGGCATCCCCTACGAGCTCGTGACCGGTCCGCACCCCGCCGACAAGTGCGAGGAGCGCGACGAGTTCATCGGCACCGGCATCATCGCGACCATACGCGGTGAGGCACCCGGCGCCTACGACGAGGACGGCCAGCCCGCCCGACGCGTCGCGCTACGCTGCGACATGGATGCGCTACCCGTTACCGAAAAGACCGAGCTCCCCTTCGCTTCGCAAAACGACGGGGTCATGCATGCCTGCGGGCATGATTGCCACATGGCGATGCAGCTTGGAGCCGCTCGCATACTCATGGAGATGCGCAACCAGTTGCGCGGAGAGGTGCGCCTCATCTTCCAGCCCGCCGAGGAGATATCCATCGGTGCACGCGACATGATCGCCGCCGGTGCGCTCGACGGTGTCGACGCCATCTTCGGCCAGCACGTGTGGAGCGAGGTCGACGCCGGCAGCTTCTCGTGCGAGCCCGGTGGCCGCATGGGCAACACCGACTGGTTCCGCATCGACATCGAGGGTGTGAGCGCGCATGGCTCGATGCCGCACAAAGGCGTGGACGCCATCGTCGTCGCCTGCGAGATCGTCGACGCGCTGCAGCTGCTCGTGAGCCGTCGCTCGTCACCCTTCGAGCCCGTCGTCGTCACGGTCGGCGAGATACACGGCGGCACTGCTCGCAACATCATGGCCGGCAGCGCCTACATCACGGGCACGGTTCGCACCTGGAACCCCGAGATGCGCGAGCTCATCGCCAGCAAGCTCGAGCGCATTTGCGGCCGCCTCGTGGATGCGTTCGGCGCCAAGATCAAGATCGAGTACACGCAGGGCAACCCCGCCGTCATCAACGACGAGGAAGTCGCACGTGTCGCCTCGAACGCCATCGAGCGCTGCTACGGGCGCGAGGCGCTCGCCCGCTACCAAGGCACGCTGTCTGGTGAGGATTTCGCGGAGTACTTGCAATACGTGCCCGGCGTATTCGTCTTCACGGGCATCAAGAACCCGGACACGGGCGCGACGCACCCACAACACAGCTGCTACTACGACATCGACGAAAGCGCGCTCGCCCCCGGCGCCGTCGTCGCCGCCCAATGGGCCCTCGACATGCTCGCCTAACGTGTAAAAGGGTCAGGCCCTTTTACACGTCAACACCCCATATACCTCGATGAGCTCGTCGAGCCCCATTGCCGCGTTGGCTGGGCTCGTTGATGGCAGCCGCACACATTCCCGCCCGTACGCAGGCTCCAGATAGCGGCGATATAGCTCGTACGCCTTCGCACCGGTCGCGTAGATGCGTTCGATGGGGGCAGCATCGAGGATGCGCGAGAGGTCGTTGGGCACGGCATCGCGAATGCTCGCGTCCGAGGCGCCCTTGATCGCGCAACTCGCGAGCACGTCCCACATCGCGATGCGGTTTCGCAGCAGAAACGCCCGGCGCTCCTCGACCGTCTGCGGCACATCCTCGCCGTACACGGCGGCCAGCACCTTCCACATGCGGTTATGCGGATGTCCGTAGAAGAAGCCCGTCTCACGCGACTTGGGCGACGGAAAGGTCCCGAGCAGCAAGACGCGCGAGCGCTCGTCGAACACCGGCTCGATCTCGTGTATGTGTCGCGTGTACTCCATGCCCATCACTCTACACCCAATGAGACAAAACCAGACAATTCTCGCCGGGGCACTTTTGTCTGGTTTCGTGTCATTTGTCCCATAACCAGACAAAAGTGCCCCGGCGAGAATTGTCTTGTGGGCAACTTCCGCGTCTCATCCCATCTTAGACGCACTGTCTAGAATACCCATGCGACTAATATCTCTGTAACTCGATGTTTACCCATTTATCTCCCCCAAACTCGCAATTTTGGGGTAGAGTGCAATCATCAAAGGAGGAATCATGGCAGTCATCGATGCGCACGCGCACATATATCCGGAGAAGATCGCGAGCAAGGCAGTCGATGCCGTGGGTGCGTTCTACGGTGTCGACATGTACGATGGCGGCGGCTGCAGCCCCGGCACGCCCGACGCGTTGCTCGCCTGCGCAGGCAACTCGCCCATCACGCACTTCATCGTGCACTCGGTCGCCACGAGCCCTCGTGCCGTGACCAGCATCAACGACTTCATCGCCGAGCAGGCGCGCCAGCATCCCGAGTTCATTGGATTCGGCACGATGCACCCGGACTTCGAGGACAAGGAAGCCGAGGCCAACCGCGCCATCGAGCTCGGCCTGCACGGCTTCAAGATCCACCCCGACACGCAGATGGTCGACACCGACGACCCGCGCCTCATGGAGTTCTACGAAATCATCGCCGGTCGCCTGCCCATCACGATCCACACCGGCGACTACCGCCACGACTTCTCGCACCCGCGCCGCCTCGCCCGCGTGCTCGACGCCTTCCCCGCCCTCATAGTGGACGCGGCGCACTTCGGCGGCTGGTCAATCTACGACCAGGGGTACGATCACCTGGGGAAATACGAGAATCTCTTCATCGACACCTCGAGCTCGCAACCGCTCATGGGCGACCGCCACACGGCCGAGCTCGTACGTATGTGGGGAGTCGATCGCGTCATGTGGGGCAGCGACCACCCTATGTGGAGCCCCATCAGCGAATACGAGGCATTTCGCGGCCTCGGCTTTTCCGACGAAGAGTTCGACGCCATGCTCTGGCACAACGCCGAACGCTTCGCCGGTGTCCAAGTGCGCTAGCCCCTGTCATTTCATGCAAAGTCGAGAGGCCTAGCTCTCTGACCGGGGAAATGAGACAGCGAGACTGAGCACTTGTCTCATTTCTACGTGCGGGCCAGGCCGTCGATGGGAAGCACGACGCCGGAGATGTAGCTCGCCATGTCGCTTGCGAGGAAGACGACGCCGTTGGCGATGTCCTCGGGCTCGCCCATGCGGCCAAGCGGAATCGTCGCGATGAGCGGCTTGATGACCTCGTCGGGCAGCGCGTCGACCATATCGGTGTGGATGACGCCCGGGGCAACAGCGTTCACGCGAATGCCCTTGCCCGCAAGCTCGCGGGCGAGCGAGAGCGTGAGGCCGTTGACGGCGAACTTCGTCGTCGGATAGGCGCTACCGGAAGGCTGGCCGTCACGACTCACCATCGAACTCGTGTTGATGATGACACCGCTCTCTTGCCCGAGCATGATGCGCACGGCAGCCTGCGAGCAAACGAACACCGCGTTGAGGTTGAGGTCGACGATGCGCTCGAACTCCTCGACCGTGTAGTCGACGAGCGGCGTGCGCGAGCTCACGCCCGCGTTGTTACACAGGATGTCGAGGCTCCCGAAGGCATCCACGACCTCGGCAAA
Organism: uncultured Coriobacteriia bacterium; assembly: GCA_902478425.1. Classification (GTDB taxonomy): domain Bacteria; phylum Actinomycetota; class Coriobacteriia; order Coriobacteriales; family QAMH01; genus QAMH01. The sequence continues at coordinate 8,400 of CABSKV010000038.1, forward strand.
CGCCGCGGCAACGGCGTCGGGGTCATTCAGGTTGGGAGCGATCGCGAGCAGGCGGTCGGCCAGCGTCGCGTCTTCTTCGACGAGCTTGGCGACCGCGGCCTCGGCCGTCTCCATACGCGATCCGGCAATGGCGACGTTCGCACCGTTCTCGAGCAGCTTGCGCACGATGGCCAAGCCAATTCCGCGCGTTCCGCCGGTCACGATGGCGTTCTTTCCTTCGACGAGCATATCTTCCCCATTTCTCGAGTGCGGGACCGTCTGCACGGAGGCATCCGTCCCTCAGACATTCCCGAGCAGCGTACCGCATTTTCGCGCAGAAGCGTCGCGAACCGCCGCATTTAACATTCCGTTTACATCCCCCACATACCCAGCGCACAAAAATTGTGCCAGTCGCCAAGCTCCTGACACAATTTTACCCACCCCTATCTTCGGCGAAACAGGAGATACCGTCTTAGGCAAAACACTGCCTAGGCGTCGATGGGACATGCGACCGAGGCGAATGGGTTTCTGAGCCTCGGCGCATATCCCATCGACGCCCGACATCACAACCGCACCGGTATCCCCTGTTTCGCCATGTACTCCTTAACTTGGCGCACCGTGAGCTCGCCGAAGTGAAAGACGCTGGCCGCGAGCACGGCATCGGCCTCACCCTCGATGATGCCCTCGGCGAAGTGCTCGAGCTTGCCCACGCCGCCGCTCGCGATGACGGGGATGTCGACCGCGCGTGCGACCGTGCGCGTGAGCGCGATGTCGAAGCCGTCCTTCGAGCCATCGCAGTCCATGCTCGTGAGCAGGATCTCACCGGCACCACACCGCGCCGCCTCGCGCGCCCACTCGATGGCGTCGATACCCGTGTCCTTGCGCCCGCCGTGCACGTACGCCGTCCACCTATCCGAGCCATCTGAGGCCCTCTTGGCGTCGATAGCGACCAGAATCGCCTGGCTGCCGAAGGCGAGCGCACCGGCGGTGATAATGGAGGGATCCGCCAGCGCGGCGGAATTGAGCGACACCTTGTCGGCACCGGCGGCGATCATCTGCCGCATGTCGTCAACCGTCTTGAAGCCACCGCCCACGGCATACGGAATGTGCACCTCCTCGCTCGCGCGCGACGCCATCGCGATGGTCGTCTTGCGCCCCTCGTGCGTCGCGGTGATGTCGAGGAAGATGACCTCGTCCGCGCCTTGCTCGTCATATGCGTTGGCCAGGTCGACAGGGTCGCCCGCATCGCGCAGGTTGACGAAGTTCACGCCCTTGACGACGCGCCCGTCCTTCACGTCCAGGCAGGGAATGACGCGCTTCGTCAGCATGAGGCCTCCTCACACGCGGCGATGCCCTCGGCGACCGTGAACGCGCCCTCGTAGATGGCGCGTCCGGTGATGACGCCGTCAATGCTGCCTGCAGGAAGCTCGCCGAGCGCGTAGATATCCGCGAGCGTCGCCACGCCGCCCGATGCCGTGATCGGGAAGCCCGCGACCTGCGCGAGTCGCCCGTAAGCGGCCGCGTCGATGCCCGTCTGCATGCCATCGCGCGCGATGTCGGTGTAGACGAGTTCGTGAATGCCGCGGTCCTTGAGCTCGGCGACGAGTTCGACCGCCGGCGTCGACGTGCCCTCGCGCCAGCCCTCGATGGCGACCATGCCGTCCTTGGCGTCGATGCCGGCGACGATGTTATCGGCATGTGCCGCCACGGCCGCCTCGCAAAACGCCGGGTCACGCACGAGCGCGCTGCCGAGCACGAGGCGTGTCGCCCCCGCGTCCAGGTAGCGCTCGAGCGTCTCCATGCTGCGAATGCCGCCGCCGATCTCGATCTCGACGCTCGTCTCGCGGGCGATGCGCGAAATGACGTCGATGTTCGTGGGTGCGCCGTCACGCGCGCCGTCGAGGTCGACGATGTGGATGCGCTGCGCACCAGCCTCCTCGAAGAGCCGCGCCTGCGCGACGGCATCCTCGTTGTAGACGGTCACCTGCGCGTAATCGCCCTTCTTCAGACGCACCGCGCGCCCATCGAGTATGTCGATTGCGGGGACGAGAATCATCTTCTACCTGCCGTTTCTTCCCGTATCTTGGTCAAATCAACTTTCTTGGTCAAAACATCTAATTTTGAGCAAGTTTACGCGCTCTCAACGATCTTGCCGAAGTTCTCGAGGAGGCGTAATCCCAGGTGAGAGGACTTTTCGGGGTGGAACTGCACGCCGAATATGTTGTCGCGTTCCACCGCGGCGGCAAAGCGCCGGGCATGCTCGCTCGTCGCCACCAAATCGGCCGCGTCATCGGGCACCGCGCAATACGAATGCGTGAAGTAGAAGTAGCCACCGTCCTCGATGCCGGCAAAGAGCCGCGTCGATCCGGCGTGCTCCTCGAGCTCCCGGTACTCGACCGAGTTCCAGCCCACGTGCGGGATCTTGTGCTTGGCGCCGCTCGCGTCAATCGCGGCCATGCGCTCGACGTGACCGGGCAGAGCTCCCAGGCCCGCCAGACGCTCGCCGGGCTCGCAGCCCTCGTCACCCCAGTCGAAGAGCAGGTGCATGCCGAGGCAAATCCCCAGGAAGGGCACGCCGCTGGCGACGGCCTCGCGCAGCGCGTCGGCCTGTCCCGTCTCCTCCATCGTCATCATCGCGTCGGCAAACGCGCCCACGCCGGGCAGCACGACGCCATCGGCGGCCAGGATGTCGGCGGCCGAGTCGGTGATGCGCGCGTCGAAGCCCGCATCGGCAAGGCCACGCTGCACGCTTGCCAGGTTGCCCTTGCAGTAGTCGATGACGGCAATCGAAGCAGCCATCACAGCACGCCCTTGGTCGAGGGCACCACGTCGGCGATGCGCGGATCGATGGCCACGGCGGCGCTGATGGCACGCGCGGCAGCCTTGAACGCCGCTTCGAGGATGTGATGCATGTTTCGCCCGGTCACGGAGCGAATGTTGAGCGTCGCGCCCATGTTGGCGGCCAGCGCGATGAAGAACTCCTGCGCGAGCGTCACGTCGAAGCTGCCGAGCAGCGGGCAGGTCATCTCGACGTCATAGTGCAGCTGACCGCGCCCGGAGATGTCGACCGCCGCCATGACGAGCGCCTCGTCCATCGGCAACAGAATCGAGCCGTAGCGCACGATGCCGCGACAATCGCCGAGCGCCTGCGCGAAGCACTGCCCGAGCACGATGCCGCAATCCTCGACCGTGTGATGCGCCTCGACGTCCACATCGCCCACGCAACGCACGCGCAAGTCGAAGAGCCCGTGGCGCCCGAAGGCGTCGAGCATGTGGTCGAAGAACGGCACGCCCGTATCGATGTCGGTCTTGCCGCGTCCGTCGAGGTCAAGCCGTATCGTGATATCGGTCTCGCGCGTCGTGCGCGTTATCTCGGCAATTCGCTCCATATCTTTCCTTTCAGCGCTGATTCGCCAAATCGTCGAGCTCGACCTTGAGCGCGTCGAGGAAGCGGTCGTTCTCCTCGGGCGTGCCCACGGTCACGCGCAGGCAGCCGGCCAGGTGGTTCTCGCCCGACACGTTGCGCACGAGCACCGAGTGCTTCTCGTCCAGGTCGTTCCACATCCGCATCGCGAACGGCAGCTTGATCATGACGAAGTTGGCCTCGCTCGGATACACCGTCACCTTGTCGAACTCGGACAGCGCGGCGATAAGTCGGTCGCGCTCGGTGCGCGTCTGCTCGATGCCCTCGTCGAAGAGCAACCGGTTGCGCACAACCTCCTCGCCCACGATCTGGCTGATGGCGTCGACCGAGTAGGGCTGGCGCACCTTCTTGAACTCGTTGATGACGCTCATGTTGCCGAGGAAGTATCCCAGGCGAATGCCCGCGCAACGATACGCCTTCGAGAAGGTGTGCAGGATGAGCAGGTTCTCGTACTCGTCGAGCAGCTTGGCCGCGCTCTCGTCCGCGAACTCGCCGTACGCCTCGTCGACGAGCACAAGCGCGTCGCTGGCGTCCAGGATGCGCCGAATGTCCTCGAGCGGCGTCATCGTGCCCGTCGGGTTGTTCGGGTTCGTGATGACGACGATGTCGATGTCGCCCTTGGCCAGGCGCTCGCAGGCGCGGTCGGCGTCGATGGACCAGTCGCCTTCGCGACGCGGCATGTTGACGACCTGCGTGTTCGTGAGCACGGCGTTCGTCTCGTATACCGAGAAGGTCGGTGGGAAGGTCAACAGCGAGCGCCCCGGGCCGCCCCAGGCGACGAAGATGTCGTAGAGCAGCTCGTCGCCGCCGTTGCCGACGAGCACGTTGGCCGCCTTGAGGCCATGCCATTCGGCGATCGCGACGCGCAGCGCGTTGGCGAGCGGGTCGGGATAGCGGTTGAAGTCGAGCGTGCGCACGCGCTCGATGACGGCGTCAAGCACCTCGTCGGGCACGTTGAGCGGGCTCTCGTTCGCAGAAAGCAACGTATTGCTTTTCTTGTACTTCGGATCGTAGGGCAGCATCCCCACGAGCGCGTCCGCGCTGCGTCGCAGCTCTCTCATGCGCGTCTACTCCTCGTCGTGGTCGCAGCCACACCCGCAACCGCATTCGTGCTCGTCATCCTCGCCGGCGAGCTGGTCGGTCACGTACTCCATGAACTTGAGTCGCAGGTCGACCGAGCGTCCGTGCGCCCATAATCCCTCGCGCGCGGCCATCGTCATGACGGCGTCGGAGTCGGTCTCGAGCGCGTCGAACGAGTAGCTCAGCACCGAGCTCTTCTTCACGAAGTCGTCGACCGAAAGCGGGCTCGAGAACGCGGCGGTGCCGCCGGTCGGAAGCGTGTGGTTGGGGCCGGCCGCATAATCGCCCACGGCCTCCGGCGTCCAGGGGCCGAGGAAGATGGCGCCGGCGTTGCGCACCGCGCCCAGAAGTTCCCACG
>CABSKV010000039.1 GCA_902478425.1 uncultured Coriobacteriia bacterium
GACGCCGCATGGGTCGAGGCGCACGTGCCCGCTTGCGTCGCGAGCAAGCGCGAGTGGCATTACCGCAACAAGGTCGAGTTCGAGGTCGGGCTCGATATCGCCGGCCGCTTCACGCTCGGCATGCATGCACGCGGCGGATCGTTCACTCCCATCTCGAATTGCCCCCTCATCCCCGATAAGTTCTCTCAGGCCCCCAAGGCACTTACGGGTGCGTTGCGCTTTGCCGCTGGCAACGAGAACCTGGGCATCGAGCGCGTGGGCATTCGCGTGTCGACGCGCACCAAGGATGTCGAGGTCGCTCTTTGGACGAGCACGGGGCGCTTTCCGCGAGCGCGCGTCGCGCAGGTGGTGGGCGAGAGCATGGCGGTCAAGAACCTGGGCGTCACGCGCGTGCTGCTCAAGGGATCGGCCAAGGAGCGTAAGGTCGCCGGCGTCGAATCGCTGCGCGGTCATGGCTACTGGACCGAGGCCGTCAACGGCATGACCATGCTCATTTCCGCACCGTCGTTCTTCCAGGTGAACACACCGGGGGCCGAGGTGCTCACACGACTCGTCTTCGAGGGGCTTCATACCGATGGGCTCGACTACATGCTCGATCTCTACTCGGGGGCCGGCACCTTCACCTTGCCACTTGCCCACGAGGCGCAATCCGTCGCGGCGGTCGAGTCGGCTGGCTCCTCGGTGCGCGATTTGCGTCGCAACCTCGAGCGCAACAAGCTGCATGCCGAGGTCATCGGTGGAGATGCGGCACGCGAGCTCAGCGGGCTGGGCACGCCCGACAAGATCGTCGTCGATCCTCCCCGCAGCGGTTTGGACGACAAGGCCATTACGGGGCTCTGCGAGAGTGGCGCCCGAGCCATCGCCTACGTGTCATGCAATCCCACGACACTTGCGCGCGATCTGGTGCAGCTGCAGGCCGGCGGTTATCAGGTGGAGTGCGTGACCCCGGTCGACATGTTCCCGCAGACCTACCATGTCGAGACGGTCTCGATTCTCACGAAGTCCTCCTAGTTGTGGTAGATTTACAGGCCGGTCCCCTTAGCTCAGCTGGATAGAGCGTTTGCCTCCGGAGCAAAAGGCCGTGGGTTCGAATCCCGCAGGGGGCGCCATCAAAATCGCAGGGACAAAACGCGCCAGCCGCGTTTTGTCCCGTCTACGGGCGCGTTTTTGCCGTCTTTTCACTTATCGTCTAAAATCATAGAGTTTAGCAACTTCGATACGCACTAACTCAGGAGGACCCATGGCTCTGTATACGCCGGAATATAAGCCGAATGGCAAGGAAATCGCCGTCATCACCACTGATGAGGGCACGATTCGCGTCCAGCTTCACGGCGAGGATGCACCCATTCACGTCGGCAACTTCGTCGAGCTCGCCCAGAAGGGCTTCTACGATGGCCTGAAGTTCCATCGCTATGTCCCGGGCTTTGTCATTCAGGGCGGCTGCCCCAACACGAGCGAGATGTCCGCAGCCGATGTCGCCGCCGGCAAGAGCGGCCCCGACGGCATGCCGGGCACCGGCAACCCCGGCTACTCCATCAAGGGCGAGTGGAAGACCAACCCCAACAACTCGCACGAGGACGGCACGCTCGCCATGGCGCGCAGCTCCATGCCCGACTCCGCTGGCAGCCAGTTCTACTTCTGCCTCGGCCCCCAGCACTTCCTCGACACCGATTACACGGTCTTCGGCGACACCATCGAGGGCCTGGACGTCATCAGCAAGCTTCGTGCCGGCAGCATCATCGAGAACATCACGATCGAAAACGCAGACTAGTAGGCGCACGTCTACCAAAGGGAGCTTTCCAACATGAAAGTCGAGGTTTTCAAAGAGGCGCAGGAGGCCTACGCGAAGGGCGATTACAAGGCCGCCCTCGAGGGTTTCATCACCTGCACGCATGACGTTGCAGGTCTCGCGCCCGCCGACCTCAGCAAGTTCTATCACCTCATCGGCAATTGCTACGTGAAGAGCAACGATCCGCGCTCGGCGGCCGAGTACTACCTCAAGGCGCTCACGGGCAGTCCCGAGAAGCGCAAGCCGTCGCTCTACGTCAACCTGGGCACGGCGCTGCTGGGGACGAAGGACTACGAGAACGCGCTCGAAGCATTTGGGCGTGCTCTCGACTATCCCATCTACACGACGCCCTATAAGGCCTATGCTGGCATCGGCGCCGCGCAGCTCAAGCTCGGCAACATGGTCGAGGCTGGCGCCGCGTATCGCGAGGCAGCGCTCGACCCGGCCAATCCGGCTCCGGCAAAGTCTCTCGTCAACCTGGGCGTCTGCTTCATGGAGCTTGGTCGTCCCGAAGATGCCGTCTCGGTGTACGAGACCGCGCTCGACTTCGACCTCGACGATCGCGCCCGCGCGAAGGCCTACGCCAACCTGGGCCAGGCCTACATGGCGCAGGGCCGCCTGTCACGTGCGCTCAACGCCTTCGAGAAGGCCGAGGAGATCGGCGGCGAACTGCCGTCGCTGGCTATGCACGATTACGAGATCGCGCGCACTCTCAAGGAGCGTGTCGACGCCCGTGCTCCCGGCATTCTCGATACGGGCTACATCCCGCCGGTCACGACGGACGTGAGCTCGCCGGAAGACGACGAGGACTTCGACCCGTTCGCCCCGCGCACCGATGCCGAGCAGATGACTTCGCAGGCAACCGAGCAGATGCAGCAAATCGACGCTGAGAGTGACGAGGAGGGAACCCTCGATCCTTCCCAGGCGCAGACGATCGCGATGGAAGCTTTGCCCGAGATGCTCGGCGATGCGGAAGATCTCGATGTGGAGTCCACGGGCGAAATCGAGTTCGACCAGGAGGAAGCCATCACCGCAGATGGCGAAGAGTCGGACGAGCAAGTCTATGATTCCGGCTTGGACGAGACTCCCTTCAACTACAACGAGCAACCCGGCTACGAGTACGGCGTCTCCTTCGACTTTGGCGACGAGTACGCCGACGCGCGCGAGACCGTCGATGTCATGGAGTCCACCGAGATGCACATGCCCTCGCCCGAGGACACGGCGTTCTTCGACATTAGCGAGCAGCAGATCAACAACAACGCGCGCAAGGGCAAGAAGCAGGACCGAAGGGCACGTGGCTGCGGTCTCAAGATCGCCATCGCGTTCGTCTTCATCTGCATCCTCATTGCCGGCGCGGCAGTCGCCGCCTACGTGCTCGGCTACGGATACCCGCTGCAAGAGACGGTCACCGAGGACTTCTTCGCCGCCGTCCAGGACGATGGGGACACGAGCCAGTACTGGGCCAAGGACGTGAGCCCGAGCATGCAGCGTGCCCAGGAGGCATCGCTTGAGGACCTGACCTCGTACGAGGTCGTGGCCGTGCAGCGCAGCATGAACCAGACCGCGGTCTTCGTGAACGCGACGCTCGAGCAGGGCGGCAATATCGACTACGAGGTCGTGCTGACGCGTGACGGCATTTCGTGGGCTATCCAGTTCGTTCAGCTGTACTTCCCGAGCGAACAGTAGAAGAAACGTTGGATAAGGCCTCGCCAGGATGGCGCAGGCGAAAGTGAAAGGACTGAAGCAAGATGATCGAGAAGACCTACACCATGATCAAGCCGGACGGCGTTCGCAATGGTCACATCGGCGAGATCGTGAACCGTTTCGAGCGCGTGGGCCTCACCGTCGAGCGCATGGAGCTCGGCATGGTGAGCGAGGAGCTCGCCAAGGCCAACTACGCCGAGCATGAGGGCAAGCCCTTCTACGAGGGTCTCATCGCCTACATCACGAGCGGTCCGGTCGTGAAGATGGTCGTGAGCGGCGAGAACGCCGTCGCCACCGTGCGCAAGCTCATGGGTGCCACCAACCCGGCTGATGCAGCTCCCGGCACCATTCGCGGTGACTTTGGCCTGACGATGGACGAGAACGTCATCCACGGCAGCGACTCCGTTGCCAGCGCCGAGCGCGAGATTGGCGTCTTCTTCGGCTAAGATCGCCTTGAAGCGGGGCCCGTCTATGACGACGGGCCCCGTTCGTTACCTTGTACGTGTGAAATCGTAGCTAGTTATGTGGAATAGGTTCAGATTTGGTGGCAGCTGCGGTCTGGAAAATGCAGCCGTGCTACACTTGCAGGCCACGCTTCAAATATGAACCAGATAAAGTAAGGAGCGACTATGTCGCTGACAGACAGACTCTTCGGCAACTTCGGTAGCGATATGGCTATCGACCTCGGTACGGCCAATACGCTCGTATCCGTCCGGGGCCAGGGCATTGTCATCAACGAGCCTTCGGTCGTCGCCATCGAGAAGCAAGACCAGCGCGTCTTGGCCGTCGGTGCCGACGCCAAGGAGATGCTGGGCCGCACGCCGGGCAGCATCATCGCCATGCGTCCGCTCAAGGACGGCGTCATCGCCGACTTCGACGTGACCGAGGCCATGCTCCGTTACTTCATCTCGCGCGCGCAGGGCAAGCGCATGCCCTGGCATCCCAAGCCGCGCGTCGTCGTCTGCGTTCCCAGCGGCGTCACCTCCGTCGAGAAGCGTGCCGTCTTCGAGGCGACCATCACCGCCGGCGCACGCCAGGCCTTCCTCATCGAAGAGCCCATGGCAGCCGCCATCGGTGCCGGCCTGCCCGTCGACAGCCCGACCGGTTCGATGGTCGTCGACATCGGCGGTGGCACGACCGAAGTCGCCGTCATCAGCATGGGCGGCATCGTCAACGCGACGTCCATCCGCATCGCGGGCGATGCGTTCGACGCGGCCGTCGTGCAGCACGCCAAGACCCACTACAACATCGCCATTGGCGAGCGCACGGCAGAGGAAATCAAGATCACCATCGGCTCGGCAGCACCGCTTGTCGAGGAAGTCGATGTTGAGGTGCGCGGCCGCGATCTCCTGTCGGGTCTGCCGCGTACCGTACGAATTGAAAGCGAAGATGTGCGAGAGGCTCTCGAGGAGCCCATTGCCAAGATGATCCAGGCGGTCAAGGACACGCTCGACGAGACGCCGCCCGATCTGGCAAGTGACCTTATGGAGTACGGCATCACGCTCACGGGCGGCGGTGGCATGCTACGCGGTCTCGACGAACGCCTGCGTGCCGAAATCGGCGTCCCCGTCCACGTATCGGAAACGGCCCTCATCAACGTCGTCGAGGGCTGCGCGATGGTTCTCGAGGCCCCTGATTTTCTCTCGCAGTCATACATGCAGCAGAGGTAACGCTTCATGCCAGGACTCTCGTTTGGCAAACAGAGTCAGAACAGACGCTCGGGCCTTTGGTGGATTCCGATTGTTCTGATTATCATATCCGTCATGCTCATCACGCTGTCCGTGCGCTTTGCGGGCACGGGTCCCTTTGCGGTCGCACGCGGCATCGTGCAGACGGCGACCAAGCCAGTCGAGCAGGTCTGCTCGCTCATCTCGACACCGTTCGCGAACATCGGCGTCGTCAATGTCGACGAGGAAGTCGCGCGCCTGCAGGAGGAGAACAGCCAGCTGCGCACGCTCGTCGCCGAGCTCGAGGAGTACCGCCAGCAAGACCAGCGCCTTACCGCGATGATGCAATTTGCCGATATCTACGGCCTGGAGACGCTGAGTGCGGAGGTCACCTCGACGACTACCGGGTGGGATCGCACCTCTACCATCAACAAGGGCTCGCGTGATGGCGTCCGTGTCGGCATGGGCGTCATGAGCACCTGCGGCCTCTACGGGCAGATCGAGTCGGTGACCGATTCCACGAGCGTCGTGCGCCTCATCAACGACGCGAGCTCCTCTGTCGCCGTCATGATCCAGAACTCCCGTGCGCATGGCATCATGCACGGCGCGTATGACGGAACGCTCACGCTCGAGTACGTCCCGATCGACACGGCCGTGGGCGAGGGCGACATCGTCATCTCGTCGGGTAGCGGCGGCACGTACCCGCGTGGCATCGTCGTCGGCACGGTGCGCGCCATCGAGGCCGATTCGTCCAAGCTCTATCACCGCATCATCATCGAGCCGCTCTTCAACATCGGGGCTTGCGAGGAGGTGCTCGTCCTGACCGGCAACGAGTCCGAGACCGCGCGCGTTTTGAACGAGGAGTTGCTGCAGACGATTATTGATTCCGCTAACTCGGTGAACGCATCGTCTGCCAAGGTCGGCGCCGTTGCCAAGGCGCTGCTCAATGAGGCAAACGAGGCGTACAAGCGCGCCGAGGCAGAACGCAAGGCCGCCGAACAAGCCGCAAAGCAGCAAGAGTCCGGTGGCGGCGAGCAGGGCGGGTCCGGCGAAGGCTCCGGCACGGGCGGAGGTGAGGCAGGTGAGTAAGCAGGTCGTCTACCTCGTCACCATCATCCTCTGCATCTTGTTGCAGGCGGGCATTTCCCCGGCCATCGCCATCATGGGCAGCTCGCCTAACTTCCTGCTCATTTCCGTGCTGCTCATCAGCATGCGCTCGGGCACGGGTGCGGGCAGCATCACGGGTTTTGCGCTGGGACTTCTGTATGACCTCATGGGCAGCGGTACCATCGGCTGCATGGCGCTCGTGTTCACGCTCATCGCGTTTGTCGTTGGCGTCGCGGGCGAGAGCATAGACCTGCTCACTCCCATCGCCACGATCATCGTCGCCGTCCTCTCGTCGCTCATCACTGAGGTCGGCTACGGCATCGCCGCCATGCTCACGTCTTCGGAGGGCGGTGGCGTGATGTCCACGATGCTGAGCTACTCGCTTCCCTCGGCCCTGTACACGGCCGTGTTCGTCATCATCGCGCTTGTCACGATTGGCCTGGTCATCGCCGACGAGAGCGCGGGAATGCCCACGCATCTGGGCGAGCGTCGCGAGGGCGCCATGCGCAGCATGTCTCGCATGAAGTCGCGGTTCAAATAAGGAGATGAGTGCATGACAGCGGCAATTTTTGCGGCAATCAGCGTTCTTCTCATAGTCGTGGCCATCGCCATTATCGTCTTCGTCGTCCGTTCCGGACGGCGCAGGCCCACGCGCATTCCCATCGACACGCGCAACGCCTCCGAGCTTGCCATGAGCACCGAGGCCCATGGCGGGCAAGGTGGCGATTCCCAAGGCCCGACGCGCCGTCGCTTCTTCGGCTTCGTCGCCGTCATCGGTGCTTGCATCGGTGCGCTCATCGTCAAGCTCTGGTCAATGCAGGTCATCTCGGGCGCAGAGTACACGGCCAAGGCCGAAGGCAATCGCATCAACGAGTACACCACCGTCGCGCCGCGTGGGCGCATCTTCGACCGCAACGGCGTCGAGCTCGTCGGCAATCGCTCGACGTTCGCCGTGCTCGCGAGCGCCGACGTGCAATATGACAAGCTCGTGCTGCAGCGGCTCTCCGATGTGCTGGGCATTCCCCGCGAGACCATCTCCGAGCTGGCTGCCTCGCAGACGCAGGGCGCGCAGGCCGACCGCGTCATCGCGCTCGATGTCGACGACCGCGCCGTCGCTTACATTTCCGAGCATCCCAACGCCTTTCCCGGCGTGCGCATCGAGAGTCGTACCGTGCGCACCTATCCCAACGATGACCTCGCGGCGCACGTGCTCGGCTACACGGGCACGATTTCGCAAGAGGAGCTCAAGAAGGAAGTCAACGGCCTTACCTACGAGTCGGGCGATATCGTTGGCAAGGACGGCGTCGAGCAGGCCTTCGAGTCGTATCTGCAGGGCGATCGCGGCATCAAGCGCGTCGAGGTCAACGCTGCCGGCGAGGTCGTGAACGCCGTCGATTCGGTCGAGCCCGTGCAGGGCAACGACATTCGCATCACCATCGATGCCAACGTGCAGAAGGTTGCCGAGGAGGCGCTGCGTCGCGCGTTCGCGGACGCGGCCATGTCGGGCAACGACCGCGCGCGTTCCGGCGCCATCGTCTGCATGAACTGCAACACGGGCGAAATCATCGCGATGGCATCGGCCCCCACGTACAGTCCGAGCCAGTTCATCGGCGGTATCTCGTCGGACGTGTGGGAGGAGATGACGAGCGAGGACTCCGCCTATCCGTTGTCGAATCGCTGCATCGCCGGCCTGTATCCGGCGGCGTCGACCTTCAAGGGCTTCACGGGCCTGGCTGGCCTGGAGTACGGCTTCGTCACCGACAGCTCGGTGTGGGAGTGCGAGGGCACGTGGACGGGCTTTGGCGAGGAGTGGCCGCAGAAGTGCTGGAAGACGACGGGCCACGGCTCGATCGGCTTCCATAACGGCATCGTCGAGAGTTGCGACGTCGTCTTCTACGAGATCGCCAAGAACTTCTACCAGTACAACGAGAACGAGACGGCCCTGCAGGACTACCTCAAGAGCTGGGGCTTCGGTTCCAAGACGGGTATCGAGCTTTCCGGCGAGGCCGAGGGTCGCGTGCCCACGCCGGAATGGAAGAAGAAGTTCAACCGCGATGCCCCCGAGAGCCAGGCATGGCTACCGGGTGATCTCTCGAACCTCATCATCGGCCAGGGCGACCTGCTCGTGACGCCGCTGCAGATCTGTTGCGGCTATGCGGGCCTTGCCACGGGCCGTGTTCCCAAGCCTGTGCTGTTGCATTCCGTCATCTCGACCGACGGCACGATGACGGCAGTTGACGGTGCCCGCTATCAGGGCAACATCATTCAGCCCGAGTTCGACGAGAAGAACATCGAGATCATGCGCAGCGGCTTCAGGGACGTTGTCGCGGATGGCTCGGTGCGTCGCGTCTTCGAGGACATGGGCATCACCACGTCGGGCAAGACCGGCACCGGCGAGGTCGCCGGCAAGGATGATTACGGCTGGTATGTGGGCTATGGCCCGACCGAGGCTCCCGAGTACGTGTGCGTCTGCTGTATCGAGGAAGGCGGATCGGGTGCCCTGTGCGCCGCGCCCGCCGTGCGCTCGGTGCTCGCCGCCGCTTTCGGCCTGCCTGCCGAGCATGTCTCCGGCTCCGCGACCGAGGAGCGCTGATCCGGGCATGCCGAAGCTTTCGTTTGGAAAATCCCCCAAGGTTCACGTGCGTACCGCATCTGCCAGCTTGGCTGGCTCGGGCGAGAAACGCTCGTTTTCTATTCCGGCCAACATCATATTGCTCGTCGTGGTCGCGCTCATCTTGATTTGCGGACTCGTCACCTTGTACGCGGTGACGAGGACCGAGACGGATTACTCGATCACACGCCAGATTGTGGGCGTGGGAATCGGCATCGTCGTCATGGTGGGCGTTTGGTTCTTCGACTATCGTCGCCTGGCGAACCTGGTCATTCCGCTCATCGTCCTCGACATGATCCTCATCCTGCTGCCGATGGTTCCCGGCCTCGGGCACGAGGTCAACGGCGCGACGTCATGGATCAAGATCGGCTCGCTCACCTTCCAGCCCTCCGAGCTCGCCAAGCCGGTGACCATCCTGGCGATTGGCGCGGCAACGGCGCAGTACCAGGGCTCGATCGTCAGGGGCGCTGATTTCCTCAAGCTCCTGGGCATCCTGCTCATCCCCTTCGTGCTGCTCATGCGCGAGGACCTGGGGACGGCGCTCGTCATCCTCATCGTCGGCTTTTGCATCCTGCTCATCGGTGGCGTGGCCCGACGATGGCTCATCATATCGGTCGTCACGGCAGTCGTCGGCGTTGCGGCCTTGCTTGGCCTCAACGGTGTGGTGAGCGACTGGACCGGCGGTGACGTGCAGCTCATCAAGCAGTACCAGATGAGCCGTCTGCTCGTCTTCGTCGATCCGGATAATCCGGAATACGCCGATGACGCCTACAACCTCAACCAGGCCAAGATCGCCGTCGGAAGTGGCGAGCTTGTCGGCAAGGGCTGGGGCAACGCGACGCAATCCTCGGGTGGCTTTCTGCCCGAGTCCGCGACCGACTTCATCTTCTGCGTCTACGCCGAGCAATTCGGTTTCATGGGGGCGTTCATATTGCTTGTGCTCTACCTTGCGCTGCTCATAACGGTGCTCGGCATAGGCTTATCATCGTCGGATTTGTTTGGCTCGCTCATCGCAGCTGGTATCATGGCGATGTGGTTGTTCCAGATCGTGGAGAACATAGGCATGGACTTGGGGCTCATGCCCATCACGGGCATCCCATTGCCGTTCATGAGCTATGGCTCCTCGTTCATGTTCACGAACTTCATCTGCGTGGGGCTGCTCCTATCGGTGTGGTCGCGACGCAATGAGGCCCTGGCCTAGAGGAAGAAAGGTTCGGACACGTTATGCCGAGCATGCCAATTGACGTAAACAAGCTGCTGGGTGCGCTTACGAGCATCGGGCAGCAGCGCGATTTACCCTCGCGTGTCGAGCTCGTCTTCGACCCGACGGCGAGTAACGTGCTCGTCGACAAGGTGATTGCCGCTTTCGTCGACGTGTCCTCCAACGCTCATGTCACGGATACCGTGCTCGACAAGAAGGTCCCCGTGATCTCCAAGGACAACGATCTCGTCGTCATCGTCGGCGGTGACTCGCTGTTGCTGGGCGATGTGGCGCATGCTGCCGAGGAACAGGGCGTTCCCGCGGTCGTCGTCATCGAACGCGGCAAGACCTACTTCGCCAACGATCGCGCATCCGCCCAGGCGTATGCCGATATGACGCTTGCCGTCAATGCCGCGCCCACCGTGACCGGCACCGCCAAGGCTCCTGGCGTTGGTAGGGGCATCGAGCTCGAGAACCTCGTGGACGTCGACCTCGAAGATGACGTTCCGCGTCCGCTCGAGCAGCTCGGCACCTGGATCGTTCAAAACGTGCCCGACAAGCGCCTGTCGCTTGCACGCGCCTTTCCCTTCGTGCGCCATCCGCTCGCCGTCGAGCTCGCCAAGCAGACGACCATCCAGAACGGCGCCATCGGCCTCGTCTTCTTCGTGCCGGGTGCCGACATGCCGCTCATCGCGCTCAACCAGGCCAAGATGGTGCTCCAGATTGCCGCCGTGTACGGCAAGGAGATGAGCAAGGAGCGTCTCGGCGAGGTGCTCGCCGTGATGGCAGGCGGCTTCGGCTGCCGTGCCGTCGCACGCCAGCTCGTCGCACGCGCGCCCATGCTGGGCTGGGCCATCAAGCCTGCCGTTGCCGCATCGGGCACGATGGCGATGGCCATCGCCGCGATCGAGTACTACGAGGAAAACGGCAAGCTGCATGGCCTTTCCGATGTCGCCGCCAAGGCCGCGAAGAAGGCGGCTCCCATTGTCGACAAGGGTGCCGATCTGGTCGGCACCGTCGTGAGCGACGCGACCGCGCACGCCTAGCGCTGTCTCAAAGCCGGCTTGGTGGTAGGTAACGTGCGGGAATCCAATCTGTGGCAACGCTATGCGCCGCTTCTTCCCCATGTCGAGAAGCCGTCGCGCTATCTCGGCCAGGAGTGGGGAAGCG
Source organism: uncultured Coriobacteriia bacterium (assembly GCA_902478425.1). Classification (GTDB taxonomy): domain Bacteria; phylum Actinomycetota; class Coriobacteriia; order Coriobacteriales; family QAMH01; genus QAMH01. Next base: position 11,250 of record CABSKV010000039.1, read on the forward strand.
TTGCGCCTTCCGAGAAGGAGGCAGCCGACTATCACGCGGTGCTCGTGTATCCGGACACCTACGAGATCGGCCAGGCCAACCAGGCCATCGCCATCCTCTACGACTGCCTCAACGCCAACGAGCACATCTACTGCGAGCGCGCCTATCTGCCCTGGGTCGACATGATCGCGCTCATGCGCGAGAACGAACTGCCGCTTGCTTCGCTCGAGACCTACACGCCCGTGCGCGAGTTCGACTTCGTGGGCATCACGCTGCCGCACGAGCTGTGCGCGACAAATGTCTTGGAGTTTCTCGACCTTGCCAGCATTCCGTTGCATGCCGAGGACCGCGGCGAGGATGATCCGCTCGTCATGGGCGGTGGTCCGTGCGCATACAACCCCGAGCCCTTCGCGCCGTTCTTCGATCTCATCTTCGTGGGTGAGGGCGAGGAGCTTGATGTGGAGGTCGCACTCAGGCATCGCGAGCTCAAGGCACAGGGTGCGACACGCGCGCAGATACTGCGCGAACTTGCGCGCATCGAGGGAGTCTACGTTCCGAGTCTCTACGAGACCGAGGAGCATGAGATCATCCCGCAGGGTTCGGCACCTGCCATGCGCGGATACACCACGGTAGTCGCACATGACGAGGATGCGCCCGCGCACGTCGAGAAGCGCATCATCCGCGACTTTGACGCGCAGCCGGCGCTGCCACGCCAGATTGTCCCGTACTGCGAGCTCGTACATGATCGCCTCGCGATCGAGATACTGCGCGGCTGCAACCGTGGTTGTCGCTTCTGCCAGGCAGGCATGATCTATCGTCCCGTGCGAGAGCGCAATGCCGACACCGTCATCGCGGCGGTCATGGACGGCCTTGCCGCCACGGGTTACGACGAGGTGTCGCTCACCTCGCTTTCCTCGACGGACCACTCGACCATCGAGCAGATGCTCCGGCGTCTGAACAGGAGCTTCTCGCAGACGGGCAAGAGCGTGAGCCTACCGAGCCAGCGTGTCGACGCGCTCGGCGTCGAGCTTGCGAGACTTGCGGCGGGCGAGAAGAAGGGCAGCCTCACGCTTGCTCCCGAGGCCGGCACCCAGCGCATGCGTGATGTCATCAACAAGGGCGTGAGCGAAGACGACCTGCTGCGTGCTGTGACTGGCGCCATCGAGGCGGGCTGGCGTGGATTCAAGCTCTACTTCATGATTGGCCTGCCCGGTGAGACCGATGAAGATGTTGCCGGCATCGGCGCGCTATGCAGACGCGTGTATGCGGCCGCCAAGGATGCCATCCCCGAGGGCGAGCCGCGCAACGTGCGTCTCAACGTCTCGGTCGCGCTGTTCATTCCCAAGGCGATGACGCCGTTTCAATGGGATCGCCAGATTTCGCTTCCCGAGATCGCCCATCGCATCGAGGTGCTGCGGGCGAGCTTCCCCCAAAAGGGTATCAACTTGCACTGGCACGATTCGGACACGAGCTATGTCGAGGCCGTTTTGGCACGTGGCGGGCGCGAGTGCGCCGAGCTCGTCGAGGAGGCATGGCGTCGCGGTGCCCGCTTCGACGCGTGGACGGAGCAATTCACCTTCGCGGCCTGGGAACAAGCCGGTGACGTATGTGGTATTCCCATCATGCAGCGCGCGGCCTGCGAGTACGAGGAAGAAGCGCCGCTGCCCTGGAGCCACATCTCCGCCGGCGTGAGCGAGGAGTTCCTGCGTTCCGAGCGCGCGCGTGCCCATGCGGGCGAGACGACGCCCGATTGCAGTTTCACGACGTGTTCGCAATGCGGCGTATGCCCGCTCATGGGAA
>CABSKV010000040.1 GCA_902478425.1 uncultured Coriobacteriia bacterium
AAGCGACGTCGATTTGGCAGCGCTCGCCTCGCTCACGAGTGGCTTTACGGGTGCCGACCTCGCCAACCTGCTCAACGAGGCCGCCTTGCTCGCCGCACGTCGCAACAAGAGCGTCATCACCAACGACGAGGTCACCGAGTCGATGGAGCGCGTCGTTGCCGGTCCCGAGCGCAAGGGCCGCATCATGACCGACAAGGAGAAGACGACGATCGCCTTCCACGAGTCGGGCCATGCGCTGGTTGGCCACCTGCTCAACCACACCGATCCCATCCACAAGATCTCGATCATCGCGCGTGGCCAGGCACTTGGCTATACGCTTTCCATCCCGAGCGAGGATCGCTTCCTGCAGTCCAAGAGCGAGATGATCGACAACCTCGCCATGTTCCTGGGCGGCCGTGTCGCCGAGGAGATCATGAACGATGGCGACGTCACGACGGGTGCCTCCAACGACCTCGAGCGTGCGACGAAGATGGCCAAGGCCATGGTCACGCGCTATGGCATGAGCGACATCCTGGGCCATCAGGTCTACGGCGAACCCAACCAGGAGGTCTTCCTCGGCCGCGACTTCGGTTCGACGCCCGACTACAGCCAGGAGACCGCCAACACCATCGACGAGGAAGTCGCACGTCTCATGACGACGGCGCACGATACGGCATATCGCATCCTCACCGAGAACCGTGCCCAGCTCGAGCTCATGGCAAGCGTCTTGCTCGAGCGCGAGACCATCGAGGGCAAGGCTGTCGAGGCCCTGCTCGACAACACCTGGGACGAGTACGTCGAGTGGGAGAAGGCGCATCCCGCCGAGGCGGAGCAGGACAACAAGGATCTCGTGCGCGGCACGGAGAACGTCGGTGCTCCCCACGAGCTCATGGGCCGTCATTCTGCAGACAGGCTCGCACCGCCCACGACGCCACCATCACCAGATTCAGACGAGAGCTAGGACGCGCAGAACGTGGATACGAAGAAGATTGAAGAGGGCGTTCGCCTCATCCTCGAGGGTGTGGGCGAGGATCCGGATCGCGAGGGCCTGCGCGAGACGCCTGCGCGCGTGGCGCGCATGTACGAGGAGATACTCGCCGGCCTGCATGAGGATCCAGCCGAGCTCTTCGTGAAGAAGTTCAACGAGGGTCATCAGGAGATGGTGCTCGTCCACGACATACCCATCTACTCCATCTGCGAGCATCATCTCGTGCCGTTCTATGGCGTGGCTCACGTGGCCTACGTCCCCAATCCTTCTGGCCAGATTTGCGGTATCTCCAAGCTCGCACGCCTGGTCGACCTGTTCGCTCGTCGTCCGCAGGTGCAGGAGCGCCTCACCTCGCAGGTGGCAGACACGCTGGTCGAGGAACTCGATCCGCAGGGAGTGCTCGTCGTGCTCGAATGCGAGCACCTGTGCATGAGCATGCGCGGCATCAAGAAGCCAGGCTCCAAGACGACGACTTCCGCCGTACGTGGTAGCTTCATCACCTCGGCCGAGACGCGCGCCGAGGCACTCAGCCTTATCCGACAAGGAAGGTAGGCCTCCCATGCGGGCACGTGAATGGCATTGCGGCCCCTTCGACCTCGATCTTTCCTCGCCTTTCGTCATGGGCATTTGCAACGTCACGCCCGATTCCTTCAGTGACGGCGGCATGCACGCCACGGCGCCCGAGGCGATCGAACACGCGCGCAGGTTGCTTGCATCCGGTGCGGACATCATCGACGTGGGCGGCGAATCGACTCGCCCCGGTGCCGAGGAGGTATCACCCGAGGTCGAGCTCGAGCGCGTCCTGCCCGTCGTGCGCGAGATCGCGGCACAGGGCGCGATGGTGAGCATCGACACGCGCCATGCGTCCGTTGCCGCCGCATGCGTCGATGCCGGTGCCTGCATCATCAATGACGTTTCCGGCTTTCGCAATGCTGACATGCGCGATGTGGCCGCACGAAGCGATGTCGGCCTGGTGGTCATGCACATGCGCGGCACGCCCAAGACCATGCAGGAAGCTCCCGCCTACGATGATGTCGTCTTCGATGTCGAGCAGGAGCTCATGCGCATGGTGACGCGCCTAACGACGGAGGGCATCGAACCCGAGCGCATCTGCCTCGATTTTGGCATCGGCTTTGGCAAGAACGTCGTGCACAATCTGGAGCTCATACAGGCAACGGCGCATTTCGCCGAACTCGGCCATCCGCTCATGGCCGCAGTGAGCCGCAAGTCCTTCATCGGCGCGATTACCGCCGAGAGCACGCCCGCCATGCGCGATCGCGCATCTGCCCTGTGCGCGGTTTTCATGGTCGACCAGGGCGCGCGTGTCGTACGCACGCACAACGTGGTCGAGACGCGCGAGATGCTGCGCGATTCGCACCGGGCTATCATCGGTCTGGGCTCTAACATGGGTAACAGCTGCGAGCACATCGACGATGCGCTCGCCAGCCTGCGACTCGATCCCGACATCTGGATCGGCGCCGTCTCCGAATACGTCATGAGCGAACCGGCGTATCTGGAGGCACAGGCTCCGTTCGTCAATGCCGTCGCGGCTGTCCAGACGACGCTTTCGCCTCACGAGCTTCTGCGCGTGCTACATGGGCTCGAAGACGAGCATGGTCGCGTGCGCGGTGTCGAGAACGGCCCGCGGCCGCTCGACCTCGACATCATCGACTACTCGGGTGTCGTCTGCGCGGACGAAGAGCTCGATTTACCCCACCCGCTTGCGCTCGAGCGCGACTTCGTCGTGACGCCCCTGCTCGACATCATGCCCGGCTACAGGCTTGCAAACGGTGTCGAGGCCGTACGTGAGCATGCGGGTGTCGGTAGGGTGATCGGGCCTGCTCGAGACGTGCTGATGTAGGGCGCGTTGCCCCGTTTGCAGCCGAACAGGACATTTGTTTGCATTATGTGTTACCATGTGCAATTAGCATATCTGGTGCCACAATCAGAAGTGCAGCTCAAATGTAGTAACTGATAGGTAAAGGAGTCCCAGTATGGACGACGCAGGTATCGAGGAGCTCCTCGACGAGCTTGCCGAGCGCATCGAGCAGTCCAAGCCTGTCTTGGGCAATAGCCAGAAGCGCCAGGTCGAAATTGGCCCCATCTTTGAGATTCTTGACGAGATTCGCGACATCTTCCCGGAGGAGTTGCGCCAGGCCCGCATCATCGTGCGTGACCGTCAGGGCATGATCGAGGCCGCAGAGATCGACGCCAACCGCATTCTGGAGGACGCCGAGCGTCAGGCCGAGCACCTCGCTGGCGAGCAGGAGGTCGTGCGCCTCGCCGAGCAGCGTGCCCAGGAGGTCATCGACGACGCCATGGCACGCGAACGCGAGATGCGCGTCGGTGCCGAGGATTACGCCGACCAGATCTTCGCCAACCTCGAGACGAACCTCGACAACCTTCTCAAGAACGTCACGCGTTGCCGCCAGCGCCTGAACAGCGGTATGACCGACTAGCATATGTTCATTGCTCGGCGGCTCGATAGCTGGGAGGTCGAGCAATGCAACAGCTCGTTGTTTCCATTCATCCGGATCTAGTCGAGGCAGCGTCAACGCGCTCTATCGAGAGTACGCTCGACGTGACTTCGTATCACGTGGGCGGCATGGACCTGCAGACGCCGGATGGCATTCACTATCATCTCCAACTGACGAATACCGGAGAGGGCGTCGTCCTTTCCGGAGAGGCAAGCTGCGTTGCCACCACGGCATGCGCGCGCTGCCTTACGCCGACGAGCATCGAGGTCTCGGGAGCCGTCGAAGGGTATTACCTGCTCGAGCCAGTTGAGGACGTCGACGGTTACGAGGATGACGAATTCGAGGTCATCGATGCCGATGGCAGCTTCGACATCGCCCCTGCCATCGTCGCCGCGCTTGTCTATGCGACGCCCTATGTCGTCCTCTGCAAGGAGGATTGCGCCGGTCTGTGCCCGCGTTGCGGTGCCGACCTCAACGAGGGGCCGTGCTCGTGCGATCAAGACGACGAAATCGACCCGCTCAACCCCTTCGCGGTCCTCAAGGACCTCAAGCTCGAAGACGAGTGACGCTCTCCCGTGGGCTATAAGACATACATCTGCCCCCATGCCGCCCGCTGCGGTGGCTGCGAGTGGCTTTCCGTTCCCTATCCCATCCAGCTCTCGCGCAAGCGCGCGATGCTCGAGGAGCTGTTCGCGCCGCTTGGCCGTGACGTGGATGCCATGCTCGGCATGGACGAGCCGCTTGCCTACCGCCACAAGGTCATGAGCCCGTTTGCGCCCGGCAAGGATGGCAAGCCGCGATTCGGCATGTACGAGCGGGGGACGCACGAGCTTGTCGAGATGCGCGATTGCCTGGTCGAACACAAGGTGGGACGCCCCATCCTCAACAGCATCGCAGAGCTCGCGCAGGGCTTTCACATCCCGGCCTACGACGAGAACACGGGCAGGGGGCTGCTGCGTCACGCAATCGTGCGCGTGGGCAAGAACACGGGCCAGGTCATGGTGACTCTCGTCGTCAACCGCAAGGAGTTCCCGCGCAAGAAGGCCTTCGTCGCGGCACTGCGCAAGCGACATCCGTCCATCGCGAGCGTGAGCTTCAACGTGAACACGCGGCGCACGAACGCCGTGCTCGGGCCGCTTTCGATGACGGCCTACGGACAGGGCTGGATCGAGGACGAGCTATGCGGCTGCACGTTCCGCATTCCGGCCGATGCGTTCTACCAGACCAATCCCGCGCAAACCGAGTTGCTCTACCAGACGGCCATCGACATGGCCCAGCTGCGCGAAGGCGACCGCGTGCTCGACGCGTACTGTGGTATCGGCACCATCGGCATCATCGCCGCCAAGCAGACGCGCATCGAGCTCGTTGGCGTGGAGAGCGTCGAGTCCGCCGTTCAGATTGCGGCCGAGAACGCGCGCATCAATCGCGTGAAGAACGCGAGCTTCGTCTGCAGCGATGCGGGGGAGTACCTTGCCAAGACCGACGAGGCCTTCGACGTCGTCATACTCGATCCGCCGCGTGCGGGCGCTTCCGAGGAGTTTTTGGCAAGTCTGCTCGCCGCCGCGCCGCGCCGTATCGTCTACATCAGCTGCAATCCGGTGACGCAGGTGCGCGATATCGAGCTCCTTGCACCTGCGTATCAGGTGAAGCGACTCGTGGGCGTGGACATGTTTCCGCACACCAAGCACCTCGAGAGCGTCGCGCTTCTCGTGCGCCGATGAGAAATCTGCCCGGAGTGCCTTTCTCATTTCATTTTTCTTCTTCACTCTGATAGCAAAGCGTGATATATTACTTTCTCGCGTGTTCTAAGAGATTCTGCGCGTCATGGCGGCGCGCTTGCTAGAAAGGTTACAGACGATGGCAGTACCCAAGCGTAAAACTGGCAGGATGAGGACCCATTCCCGTCGTTCCTCCAACGACGTGTGCAGGACGGCACCCCGTTCCGTCTGCCCGCAGTGCGGCGAGGTCAAGCTTCCGCACACCATTTGCCCGAGCTGTGGCTACTACAAGGGCCGTGAGGTTCTCGTCGTCGAGGACTAACGGAAATCTACACATTGCATGTAATCCTGCAGACGGTTTCCGCTTGCAGGATTATTTCTTTATTCTGGGAAGAAACTTCTCGTGAGGCGGGTGAATGGGCATGGATGAGGTCAAGGTCGTATGTGATGCGCTGGGTGGAGACGATGCTCCCGGCGTCGTCCTCGAGGGTGTGGCCCAGGCCGTTGCCCAAGATCCCTCGATTACCGTCATCCTTACCGGCCCCGAGGATGTGATCGTCCCCTTCGCCGCAGAGCATGCTAACGTCATCGCGCATCCCACGACCGAGGTCATCGAGATGGGCGAGCATCCTGCAGAGGCCGTGCGCCGCAAGAAGGACTCCTCGATCGTTGTGGGCTGCCGTCTCGTCAAGGAGGGCGAGGCTGGTGGCTTCTTCTCCGCGGGTTCCACGGGTGCGTGCATGTCGGCTGCGACGCTCGTCATCGGGCGCATCAAGGGCGTCAAGCGTCCCGCCATCGCAACGGTGCTTCCGTCGCCCGTGGCCAAGGTCGTCTTCACCGACATGGGCGCGAATGCCGATTGCAAGCCCGATTACCTTGTCCAGTTTGCCCGCATGGCGCGCGTATACGCACAGGTCACGCTTGGCATCGAGAATCCCAGCGTCGGCTTGCTCAACATCGGCGAAGAGGAGACGAAGGGCTCCGAGTTCGCCCAAGCCTGCCACAAGCTGATGAAGGAGCAGGTTCCCAACTTCAAGGGCAACGCCGAGGGTCGCAACCTCGCCCTGGGTGGCTTCGACGTCATCGTCACCGATGGCTTCACCGGCAACGTCGCCCTCAAGGTCTACGAGGGCGTCGGCATGGCATTGCTCGCCGGTCTCAAGGAGACGATCTACTCGACGACCAAGTCCAAGATAGGCGGCCTGCTCATCAAGGACGCGCTCTCCGCGTTCAAGGACGAGCTCTCGGCCGACAAGTACGGCGGTGCGCAGCTGCTCGGCTGCAAGGGCGTCTGCCTCATCGGTCATGGCTCGAGCAACGCGCAGGCCATCTGCAGCGGCGTGCTCGCGACGGCCGACGCCGTTCGCCAGGACATGCCGGGCAGGCTTGCGGCCGCCCTGGCAGATGACACCTTGGCAGAAAAGGGGCTCTAGCATGGCCAACGAGGAAGTGCTCGAGTCCCATCCCGATAAGATCGCCAAGGCCGAGGAGATTCTCGGCTACGAGTTCAAGGACAAGCCGCTGCTCGGCGCCGCGATCACGCACCCTTCCGCGCTCGACAAGGAAAAGACGCTCTACGATTACGAGCGCCTCGAATTCCTGGGTGACTCGATCTTGGGCGCCATCACGGCGATGTTCCTGTTCAAGCAGTATCGCGACCTCGACGAGGGTGGCCTCACACGCATCAAGGTCTCGCTCGTCTCGGGCAAGAGCCTCTCGCGTGTCGCCTATGACGAGGGAATCGCCGATTGCATCATCTTCGGCGAGAGCGAAACGGGCACCGACAAGCGCGGCCTGCCCTCGGCACTCGAAAACGTCTACGAATCGCTCGTCGCCGCGCTCTATCTGGATGGCGGTATGGACGCCGCGTACGAGTGGGTGTCGCGCTCGTTGCTCACGCATGCCGACCGTAGCTTGGCTTCGGTGCCGGAAAGCCCCAAGTCATCGCTGCAGGAGCTGCTGCAGAACGAGGGCAGGCAGCCGACGTACGAGATCGTCGGCTACGATGGTCCTCCGCATGACCGCACCTTCTTCGCGCACGTGTTCGTCGACGACGAACTCATCGGCGAGGGAAGCGGCAAATCCAAGAAGCAGGCCGAAGCAGCCGCTGCTCAGGCGGCGCTCGATAAGATCGGGAAGAAGAAGGCCTGACGTGTATCTCAAGTCACTCGTTCTCAAGGGATTCAAATCGTTTGCCGACCGGGCGGTGCTCTCGCTCGAGCCGGGCATGACGGTTGTCGTCGGCCCCAACGGATCGGGTAAGTCGAACATCTCGGACGCGGTCTTGTGGGTGCTTGGCGAGCAAAGCGCCAAGCAGTTGCGTGGCCAGGCGATGGAAGACGTCATCTTCGCCGGTTCGTCAGCGCGTCAGGCTGTCGGCTTGGCCGAAGTCGACCTCGTGCTCGACAACTCGGATGGCACCTTGCCGCTCGACTTCAACGAGGTCGTCGTCACGCGCCGCATGTACCGCAGCGGCGAGAGCGAGTACCTCATCAATGGCTCGCCTTCGCGTCTCATGGACGTGCTCGACATCCTCAACGATTCGGGCCTCGGTCGCGACACGCATTCGATCATCTCGCAGGGCTCGCTGCAAAACGTGTTGCGCGCCCGTCCCGAAGACCGCCGCCTGCTCATTGAGGAAGCCGCGGGCATCCTCAAGCACAAGAAGCGCAAGGAACGCTCCGCCCGCAAACTCAAGAACATGGATGCCGAGTTGCAGCGTGTCTACGACATCGCGGGCGAGATCGACCGGCAGCTCAAGCCCCTCGAGCGCCAGGCAAATCGCGCACGCCAGCACGAGCAGCTTTCCGAGGAACTCAAGGCCGTCGAGCTGTCGCTTGCCGTCGATGACCTGCGCAGGCTCCAGGATTCGTGGCGCGAGACCGAGCGGCTCGAGAAGGAAGCCGATTCGCTCGTCGAGCTCGCGCGCTTCCGCGTCGACGAGAAGAACCGCGAGCTCGAGAAATACCAGCACCTCCTCGAGGAGAAGGGCCTGTTCGCCGGCGACATAGCCGAGCAGCGCCGTCGTTGCCAGACGGTGTTCGAGCGCCTCGACTCCGGCATGCTCCTGCTCGAGGAAAAGGGTCGCAACATGGTGACGCGCCTGTCCGAGCTGCGCCAGGCGGTCCATCGCTCGGAGTCGAGTCGTACCGAGACCATCGCAAAGCTCGAAAGCTACGAGTCCGATCATCGCGACACGGCCGCGCAACTCGACGAGCTCAATGCCCAGCTTGAAAGCCAGCAATCTGCTGCCGACGAGGTACGCGAGCTGCATGATCAGGCAGAGCGCGAGCTGCGAGAGGCAAACGCGCAAGTTCGCGCCTGCGAGAAGGAATTTGACGAATGCGAGCTCGCAGAACTGCGCGCGAGCGAGAGCCTGTCGACTGCCGATGTCGAGGACGGCATTCTGCTCAATCGCATCTCGCAAATCGAGGAGGCTCGCGTCTCCACGCAGACCACACTCGCCGCGCGACGCAGCCGCCTCGAAGACCTCGAAACGCAGCTCGCACAGCTCCAAGCCGATTCGCTTGCGGCCAAGTCCGATATCGACAGCCGCGTCCGCATCCACGACGACTGCCGCGCGCGTCTGGAGGAAAAGCGCGAGCAGCTCAGCTCGCTGCGTGCCGAAATAAAGGGTCTCGAGCATGTCGACAAGGCACTCGACGAATCGCGACCGCTGCTTGCCTGGGCGCTCGGCCGCCAAGGCGATGAGGGCGTGCTCTCGCCCGTGAGCGAGCTTTTCACTGCCCCGCCGGCGTTCGAGAGCCTTGTCGAGCACCTGCTCGGCGCCGACATGTTCGGCCTCATGATGAAAGACGCGCATGCGTCGGCCGAGCTTGTCGCCCAGCTCTTGCAAGCCGATGTGAGCGGCGGCGAGCTCTCGCTCGTCAGCGCTGCGGGAACGCCCATCGAGCGTACGCGTGCAAGCGTTGGCACGCGTCTGCTCGACGAGCTCGAATACGCGCCCGAGCACGAGCGCGTTGCCGAGCTCCTTCTCGGTGATGTCTACGTGCTCGATTCGGCCACCGAGGCCATCGAGGCCGCCGCAGCCGATACGACCGGTTCGCGCTTCGTCACGCGCGATGGCGTGGTGGCCTGGCCCAACGGCAAGGTCACCATCGGCACACAAGTCACCGATACCGAGGGCGTCTTGAGCCGCAAGCGCCGCCTGCGCGAGTTACAGGGGCAGGAGCCCGGGGCCATCAAGGCCATCACGCAAGGCGAGCACGATGTCGACAAGGCGCTCAACAACTTGCAGATTGCCCAGGCAGACGACTTCGAGCTTTCGCAATCCATTGCGCAAGTTTCCGGCGAGGCCGATAGCTTGCGCGAGGAGGTCGGACGTCTCGAGAAGACGATTACCGAGCAACTGCAGGAGAAGAGCCAGATCGACCAGCGTCGCGCGAAGCTTGCCGAGGATACTGCCGCGAGCCGCGCGAAGGTCAAGGAGCTCACCGAACGCAAGAACGAGCTCGCAACCCGCAAGACCGAGCTAGACGAAAAGGCCGCGGCTGCCCGCGAGAAGAGCTCCGCGCTGACGAGTCGCGCGGAGAGCTTCACGCGCGAGATTTCGACCATCCAGGTCGACCTTGCCACGGTGCGCGAGCGCGAGCGCCACCTGAGCAAGCAAATCGAATCGCTCAAGAGGGAGATTACCCAGCTCGAGGAATCGCTTCAGGTCTCGCGCGAGACGGAGAGCAATCTCGAGATCCTGCGTTTGCGTGTCGAGCCCCTCTACGACGTGTTCAACAGCTTGCGCGAGGGCGTGCAGGAGAAGGCGGAAGTCCTGCGCGACCGTGCCCAGATCGAGCAAGCAGGCCAAGGTGACCTGCGCGAAACCATCGATGCCGCCCGAGAGGCCGTTGCCACCGAGCAGGTCAAGCTCGACGAGGAAAACGAGAAGCTCACGCAGGTGCGCATCGAGAAAAGCAAGCTCGAGGTCAAAGTCGAGGCCGCCATCGCCGTCATCACCGAGACACATGGCGTGCTGCTCGACATCGCCCTCACGCTCGATCCGCCTGCAAATCGCGAGGTGGAGGAGAAGCGCGCCGAGAAGCTGCGCCGCAAGCTTGGCAACCTCGGCTCGGTCAATCCCGTTGCCGTCGAGGAATACCTCAAGCTCAGAGAGCGTCGCGATTTCATCGCCGTGCAGCTCGAGGATCTGGAAGCTGCCGCTAAGGCGCTGCAGCGCATCGTCGTGGCCATCGACCGCAAGATGCGTAACCGTTTCATCGATACCTTCGAGCAGGTCAACGCCAACTTCGAGGAAGTCTTCGCCCAGCTCTTCCCCGGTGGAAACGGCCATCTCGAGTTGACGGACCCGGATAATCCCGAGGAAACGGGCGTGGAGGTCTATGCCCAGCCGCGCGGCAAGAAGGTGCGCAAGCAGACGCTGCTTTCGGGCGGCGAGCAATCGCTCGTGGCACTCGCGTTGCTCTTCGCGGTGTATCGCGTGCGCAAGACGCCGTTCTACATACTCGACGAGGTCGAGGCGGCCCTCGACGACACCAACCTGCGCCGCCTGCTCTCGTATCTCGACAGCATCCGCTCGTCCACGCAGTTCATCATCATCAGCCACCAAAGGCGTACGATGGAGATGGCAGACTTGCTCTATGGCGTCTCGATGCGAAGCGATGGCGTGTCCAAGCTCGTGTCGCAGAAGCTCGACCAGCAAATTCGCCTGTCGACCGAGGACTCGGGCCAGACACGTGACGTCGAGGAGTTCAGCGGAGCGCAGTAGCGCCCGCTTGCAAGGGAGATTCACATGGCGTTCAAGGACAAGATCAATCGAAGCAGGACGAAGTTCAACGAGCGTATGAACGTGCTGTTTCGCCGTGGTCCCAAGCTCGACGATGACTTCTGGGACGATCTGGAGGAAACGCTCATCTTGAGTGACCTGGGTGCCAGGGCGACGATGGAGGTCATCGAGCGCCTGCGCGACCAGGCCACACGCCAGGCGCTGCCCGACGCGTACGCCGTGCTCGACATGCTCGCCGACGAGATCAGCGGGCTCTTCGCGGAACCCGACCCGGACCCGTTTCGCATGAGTCCGGTCTGCGTGCTCTTCGTGGGCATCAACGGCGCAGGCAAGACCACGACGGTCGGCAAGCTCGCGAACCAGGCGTCGATTGGCGGGCGCAAGGTGCTCATCGGCTCGGCGGACACCTTCCGTGCCGCCGCCATCGAGCAGCTCGACATCTGGGGCGAGCGCAGCGGTGTCGAAGTCGTGAAGCGCGAGCGCGGCGCCGATCCGGCAAGCGTCTGCTACGACGTCGTCGAGCGCGCTGAGCAACTTGGAAGCGACCTCGTGCTCATCGACACCTCGGGGCGCTTGCACACATCCGACGAGCTCATGCGCGAGCTGCAAAAGGTCGTGAACGTCACGCGCAAGCGTGCGGACATCGACGTCAAGACCGTCCTCGTCATCGATGCCACGACGGGTCAGAATGGCTTGCAGCAGGCGCGCGAGTTCGACAAGGCGCTCGACTTGGATGGCGTCATCATGACCAAGCTCGATGGCACGGCCAAGGGCGGCATCGCCGTGGCGGTAAGCCACGAGCTCGGGCTGCCCATCCTGCGCGTGGGTGTGGGCGAGGGCATCGAGGACTTGCAGCCCTTCGAGCCGCGTGAGTATGCCGAGGCGCTCTTCGGCGAGATGCGCGACGAGGCCGATGGCGGGCATGAGGCCATTGATTATGCAGAGGATATCTGGCCCGAGCCCGCACCCGAACCCGAGACCGAGCTCGAGCCTGAACCGGAGCCCGAACCCGAACCCGAATCTGAACCGGAACCTGAACCTGAACCTGAACCTGAACCTGAACCTGAACCCGAGCCCGAATCCGAAGACGAAGAGTACGAGGACGGCGTCGAGATATGGCTCGAGGTCGATGACGGTTCCGAATATGACGAGGATGAGTACGAGGACGATAACGAAGCGGACGACGAGGACGAGCAGGCCGCGATGTCCGCTGACGAGTGGTTTGCCGAGACCGAGTCGAAGTCCGAGCAGCAGGAGTCGTTCCGCGACAAGATGCGCCGCTGGTTTTCATAAGGAGCAATGATGTTCGAGAGTCTATCCGACAAGCTGCAAAAGGCGTTCTCGGGATTCAAGTCCAAGGGACATCTGACCGAGGACGATATCAACGACGGCATCCGCGAGATACGCATGGCGCTGCTCGAGGCAGACGTCAACCACAAGGTCGTCAAGAACTTCACGCGCCGCGTCAAGGAGCGCTGCCTGACCGCCGAGGTCATGGATTCGCTCACACCGGGCCAAAACGTCATCAAGATCGTGCTCGACGAGCTCACCGAGCTGCTGGGTGGCACGACCGCCGAGCTCACCTTCGGCAGCCGCATTCCCGGCGTCGTCATGCTCGTGGGCCTGCAGGGCTCGGGTAAGACGACCGCCGCGGCCAAGCTCGCCTACCGCTTGAAGAAGCAGGGTCACAACCCGCTGCTCGTGGCTTGCGACGTGTACCGCCCCGCTGCAGCCGACCAGTTGCAGACGCTCGGCGACGAGATGGACGTGCGCGTCTACCGTGGTGACGGCAAGGATCCCGTCAAGATCGCCTCCGAGGGCGTGCGCGATGCCATCGACAACCTGCGCGATGTCGTGATCATTGATACGGCGGG
>CABSKV010000041.1 GCA_902478425.1 uncultured Coriobacteriia bacterium
CTCGTGGATTGCGTGACGATTGACCAGGCCCAACGCTCGCGGCTCGAAAAGCTTGGCGGAAAGCGCCGCTATGTTTGCGTGAAGATGGTTCTGTCGAAGGATCTCGCCTCGCTTCCGTACGGCTACATCTGCTCCGAGATGGAAAGCGTCTTTCCCCACAGCATCGCCTTTGCGCACGGCGCGTCCATCGTCGGACTCATCTGCGTCGATGACCTGTGCGATGAGGATGGGGGCTATCTCGAGCGCCTGAAGGCCGACCTGGAGGAGTTCGTCGAGGCGGTGGGCGTGACCGTCGGCATCAGCGACGCGTTCACGGACCTGCTCAAGGTGCGCCTGTACTACGACCAGGCGTTTGCCGCGCTCGTGGGGTCGGAGTTCAAGACGCAGGACTCGCGCTGCTACGTCTTCCAGGACTACGCGTTCATGAAGCTCGTGCTCAACGCCATCGGCGACCTTCCGCTCGAGATGTACTTCACCGATGGCATGAAGCGCCTCGTCGAGCATGACCGCGAGGCGAACGTGAGCTACATCGAGACGCTTCGCTGCTACCTGGCAAATAGCATGAGCATTGCCAAGACCGCAAAGGCCCTGTTCATCCACCGCAGCACGCTGCTCGACCGCATCGGGCGCATCGAGCGCGAGCTGGGCTGCGACCTCAAGAATCCCGACGAGCGCCTGCGCATCGAGATCCTGCTCAAGGCCCAGCAGATTTACGACGCCATGGGCAGCTAGCCAAAACGAAGGGGGCCGCCTCGTGGCAGCCCCCTCGCACCGGCTTGTTCTTGCCTGCTCTATTCCTCGATAGCCTTCAGCTTCTCGTCAATCTCGGCAACCTGCTCCTCGGTCAGACCGGCCTGCGGGAACGAGGCGAGCTTGCGGAAGGTCAGACCGCCGACGAGCTTCATCTGCGGATCCGTCTCGAATCCGGGCGAATACTCGGTGATGACCGCGCAAGCGGCCGGGGACTTCTTCAGCACCTTGACCTTATCGTCGATCGAATAACCCATGGGAACCTCCCTCGAATCGGATGATGAAAAAGATTCTAGGGTGCGCCCGAAGTATGCTGATAGCCGTCACACCACAGGGATTCTGCGGGTGCGACCCCACATTTTTGAGGGTCAAATGAGACAATTGCTCAGAGACGCTGTCTCATTCCACTACGGAAGCCGACCAGGCGAGCAATGCGTTGGCAAGCTCGTCCACCCCTATCCCTTCGAGGCGCGTACCGCCTTCACCAGAAACTCGGTGGCGCCCTCGCCCGCGGCGGAATCGTAGTAGCTCACGAAACGTGGGTCGGCCAGGTAGCCCTCCACGAGCGCAAAGTACTGCTCCGGGTCGTAGCCCTCGCCCCAATGCAGGTCAATCCAGCGCCTGTGCATGCGCACCAACTCCTGGGCCTCATCACCCGCGGGGTCGCCCGCAGCCATGGCAAGGCGTAGCTGCACCTTGATGCTTTCCTCCAGCAGCTCCTTCGCATCCCACTCATCCTTGGTGAGTGCCATCATGCGCGCATTACTCGCATCGATGGCCTCATCGCCATACAGGCTACGCGCCTCCTCGCCAAACTCCTGCTCGAAATCACGCAGGCCCTGCTCCTTCATCATCTCAAAGGCGTCCTTCGTCGACATGTCTTCCATCCTCTCTACGGTTGCCAACGCGGCTTTCGTCCTCGCGATCGCCGCATCCAATGAGCTTCCCTGCTCTTCGAGGGAACGAAGATGCGCGCGGAGGGCGCTGGCGAGGTCCGCATCCGGAGCATTGATGAGGCGGCGTATGGTGGGAAGCGGCACATTGCATGCGCGCAAGGCGAGCACCCGCGCGAGCTGCCGGGCATCTGCGTCATCATAGACGCGATAACCCGCATCGGTGCGCTGCGGAGCGAGCAGCCCCTGCTCCTCGTAATGCCGCAGCGTTCGCGTGCTCACCCCGGCTTCCCGTGCCATCTGGCCGATGGTCATGTGCATGGACGTTTCCTTCCTCTGTTGCGATCCAAACGCATCTTCGAGAGGTATCCTGCGCCTTGACGCGACGTGAAGGTCAAGGGGAAATTAGCGGAATATCTCGTCGTGGGGTATCGTGGGACTTGAAGATACTGGAAACGCGCATCATTGCAACGCTGGATTTCGATGAGGGACAGATATGTCGAACAGGAATGAAGAGGCGAACCGCGAGGTCGGTGACCTCGCGTTTCGCGAGCCGGCGGACATCGAGGTGCGCGGCGCGCGCGTCCATAACCTGAAGGACATCGACGTCGACATTCCGCTGCACCAGATGGTCGGCATCGCCGGCGTATCTGGATCGGGAAAGAGCTCGCTTGCCCTGGGCGTGCTGTACGCGGAGGGAAGCCGCCGCTACCTCGAGGCGCTCTCCACCTACACGCGTCGCCGCATCAGCCAGACGACACGCGCCCAAGTGGACGAGGTGCTGCACGTGCCGGCTGCCATCGCGCTGCGCCAGCGCCCTTCCACGCCCGGTGTACACTCCACCTTCGGAACCTCCACCGAACTGCTCAACTACCTGCGCCTCATGTTCTCGCGTCTGGGTAGCCACGAATGTCCTAACGGCCATCACGTGCCACCCAGCCTCAACGTCGCTGCCGAAAAGCCGCTCGAATGTCCCGTCTGCCATGTGAAGTTCTACGGTCCCAGCGCCGAGGACCTCGCCTTCAACAGCGCGGGCGCCTGCTCCACCTGCGGCGGTACGGGTGTCGTGCGCGAAATCGACGAGTCCACGCTCATCGCCGATGACACGCTCACGCTCGAAGAGGGCGCGGTCGCTCCCTGGCGTCAGCTCATGTGGTCGCTCATGCCGCAGGTCGCCCAGGAGATGGGCGTGCGCATCGACGTGCCGTATCGCGACCTCACGGACCGCGAGAAGGACATCGTCCTGCACGGACCGATGGAGAAGCGTCACATCCTCTACGTGCCCAAGAACAAGGACCACGCAACCGAGCTCGACTTCACGTACTACAGCGCCGTCAACACCGTGAAAAACGCGCTTGCCAAGGTGAAGGACGAAAAGGGGCTTGCCCGCGTTGCGCGCTTTCTCAAGCAGGGAACCTGCCCGGATTGTCACGGAACCCGCCTCTCGGCCAGGGCGCGCTCGAGCCTTCTGGACGACATGAACCTGGCGCAAGCCACGGCCCAGACCCTCGACGAACTGGCGGCATGGGCCCCGACGCTTCCGGACAAGCTGCCCGGGGACATGCGTCCCATGGCCAAGGCGATAGTCGCGGAGATGAACGAGCCGATGCATCGCCTGCAGCAGCTCGGCCTCGGCTACCTGAGCCTGGACCGTGCCGGTGCCACGCTTTCCAACGGCGAACTGCAGCGCGTCCAGTTGGCCCGCGCCGTGCGCACACGCACTAC
This sequence comes from uncultured Coriobacteriia bacterium, assembly GCA_902478425.1. Classification (GTDB taxonomy): domain Bacteria; phylum Actinomycetota; class Coriobacteriia; order Coriobacteriales; family QAMH01; genus QAMH01. Next base: position 3,369 of record CABSKV010000041.1, read on the forward strand.
CGGCGTGCTCTACGTGCTCGACGAGCCCTCCATCGGTCTGCACCCCTCCAACGTCGAGGGGCTGCTCGGCGTCATCAACGACCTCATGGGCGATGGCAACTCGGTTGTCGTGGTGGACCATGATCTCAGCGTGCTCAGGGCCACGGACTACATCGTGGAGATCGGCCCCGGATCGGGCTCAAGCGGTGGTCGTGTCATCGCCCAGGGCACCGTCGGACAGATCGAGGCAGACCCGGCTTCCCGCATCGGTCCCTATCTCTCGGGCGCAAGGCACGTACATGTGCGCGAACGTGCAAATGACGAGGTTGTGTCCGAAAAAGGCGTCATCGAGCTCGAGACATTGCCCCTGCATACCGTGAAGTCGCTTTCCGTGAAGATTCCCCTGGGAAGCATGACGGCAATCACCGGCGTCTCGGGGTCGGGAAAGACCACCCTCATCCTCGAGAGCCTCATCCCCGCACTGCAAACGACACTTGACGGCAAGAAGTTGCCCCCGCACGTGTGCAATATCGACGCGCCGGGCATCAAGCGCGTCCATCTCATCGACGCGACGCCCATCGGAGCAAACGTTCGGTCGACGGTGGCGACCTATTCCGGCATCATGGACGACTTGCGCCGGGCATTCGCCGCGACACCTGCCGCCAAGGATCGCAAGCTCAAGGCCGGCGCCTTCTCCTACAACACAGGAAGCCTGCGCTGCCCTACCTGCGACGGCACGGGCCAGATATCGCTCGACGTCCAGTTCCTCCCCGATGTCGACATCATGTGTCCCGACTGTCACGGCTCGCGCTACGGCCAGGATGCTTATGGCATACGCTTGCCATTTGAGGATATCGACGGATGTCGCGACGAAGTGGAAGAACCAGCGGACGCGCCCGACAATCCGACCGAGGAGCTCTCCCTACCCGACGTCCTCGCGCTCACGGTGGACGAGCTGCTTTGCACGGCATCCACGAGCATCCCCAAGGCAAAGGCCAAGTTGCAGACGCTCTCCGACCTGGGTCTGGGATACCTCACCCTCGGCGAGTCGACACCCGCACTCTCGGGCGGCGAAGCCCAGCGCCTCAAGCTCGCCGGAGAGATGCACAAGAAGCAGCAAGATGCCCTCTTCGTCTTCGACGAGCCCACCATCGGACTGCATCCGGCAGACGTGGAGGTGCTGCTACGCGTCTTGCAAAGGCTGGTGGACAAGGGCGCGACGGTCATTGTCATCGAACATGACCTCGACCTCATCGCGAACTCCGATTACGTAATCGACATGGGACCAGGCGGCGGTGAGGCGGGTGGCGAAATCGTCTGCGCCGGCACGCCCGAACAGATCGTCACATGCGCGGAAAGTGTGACGGGAAAGTATCTCAAACAGCTGCTGTGACGCGACAAGCCGCTCCGCTAGCGCGCAAGAACCTCGGCGTTCACGCAGCTTTCGGGCTTCTTGCCGAGTACCACGTCGATGGCGTTTTGCGTGCAGCGCTTGCGCAGCTGGATGGCCGATTCCTCCGACCAATAGGCGGCGTGCGGCGTGAGCACCGTATGCGGTGCCTTGCAAATGGGCGCATCGGGCGAGACTGGCTCCTCCTCGAATACGTCGATGCCCGCGCCCCAGAGATTGCCGGCAACAAGTGCGTCAGCCAACGCGTCGGTATCCACTACCGCACCGCGCGAGGTGTTGATCACGATGGCATCTTGCTTCATGGTGGCGATGCGCTGCGCATCAAGCAGATGATGCGTCTCGGGCGTAAGCGCCGTGTGGAAGCTCACGATGTCGACCTTGGCGAGCAGATCATCCAGACTCACGTACGGGAAGTCCTCCGGCGTGAAGCGACCGGGCACGCCCTTGCGGTCCCAGACCATGACGTCGAAGCCGAGGCCTCGTGCCTTGCGCGCGACGGCGCGGCCGATATGCCCGTAGCCCACCACGCCAAAGCCGCGGCCCTGCACTTGCCCGAGCGGGCGGCGTCTCTGGAAGTCCCATACGCCCCGCTGCATGTCGGCATCCATCTCGTTGATGCGACGTAGCACGCACATCGCGAGCGCGATGGCATGATCGGAGACGACCTCCGTGCCGTAACCGGGCACGTTGCAGACTGCGGTGCCGTTTTTGGTAGCGGCGGCCACGTCGATGTTGTCGACGCCCGTGCCCGTCTTGCTCACGACCTTGAGCTTGGGCAGCGCCTCGAATACCTCGGCCGTGTAGTTGCCGTAGGAGGTGATGGCGCCATCGGCGTCCTGCAGATGCTTGATAAGCGCCTCGGAAGCGCGGTCTTCCTCGTTTCCGAACGCGGCAAACTCGATACCGGCGGCCTCGACCATTTGCTTCTCGATTACGGTATCCCCGAGGTCGGTATCTGATACGACGATCTTCGGCATGGCATGCTCCTTCGAACGATGAGCGGCGCGACGAGCATAACCCGTCTGCATCCATCTTAGAGCTTTCGCGTGCCGCGCGCAGACTTTTATTCGCGCCACACGATAAACACACGCACGAAAGCGGGGGCACCGGGCCTATGGCAACCCGATACCCCCGCCTTCTTGATCGTTCTCACCGAACTCGCTGATCCCCTAGGCAGTGTAGATGGCGCAATGACGCCCCGCTGCCTCCTTCACGATCTCGGCGAGCGGACCAATCTTGAGACACTGCGCGGCACATCCCGTCACGCACAGCGGATTCGGATCGGCGCCGTAGCACGCCTTGCACTTGTCCAGCACGGGCGCGACCTCGTGATACTGACGCAGCTCCCCGTCAACTAGGAACGGCTCGCGGCGAATGACCTTCAGCCAATCCTCATGATAGGGATAGCGATGGGTCTCCCTGCACGCCGCCTCGCAGCCGTAGCAGCCGATGCAATCGTCCAGGTCCAGAAGCATGGCGATTCCGCCACCATCAACACGACTCATTACAGATCACCCCTTCCGGACTCGATCTTGCAGAGGAAAGAACGCATGGCCGTGGCACCGTAGCCAGGCTCGGCAGGCTCGGACGGAACGAGCACGTTGCCGTTGGCCTTGTCCCAGCCGTAGCCGGGCAGCCCCAGCGCCTCGCATTCGTCACGCCAGGCAGGACGCGGAACGAACACGACGCCCTTCTTGGCCTCGCGCGACACGAGCGCCTTGGAGATGATCGAGCCGCGCGGCGAGGAGATGGTCACCCATTCGCCATCGGTCACCTTGTAGGTGGCGGCGTCGTCCGGATGGATGACGACGAACGGCTCGGGATAGAAGTAGCGCTGGGCGGGTACGTTGGTCCACGCGGAATGGAAGAAGCTGTAGACGCGATGTCCCGTCGAGCCGATGAGCGGGTATTCCTCGGCCAGCTCGGGCGTGGAATAGGGGCTCTCGGCCGGCTCGGTGTAATCCGGCAGCGGGTCGTATCCGAACAGCTGCATGGTCGGCGAGGAGAACTCGATCTTACCCGTGACAGTCGGGAATCCCGGCTGCCCGTCGGGGCGCAACATGCCCTTCTCGTACTTCTTGTACACCGGCTCGGCGGTGAGGTCGGCGTTGCCGACGACGCGCACCGGCACCTCCTGGAACTCCTCCCAGGTGAGGTCGAAGTCGTAGAACTCTTTGAGGCGCCAGAGGACCATTTCCTTCTCGTCCTTCCAGGGCCATTGCTCGGGGTTCATGCGCTTGCCCCATTGCAGCCAGAACCACCAGTCGTCCTTGCATTCGCCAGGCGCGGGCACGGCCTGGTCGAAGGCGAGGATGAAGGGACCGTCCAGCTCCTCGTCATACGTGCAGCGCTCCGACCAGTCGGCCGTGGGCAGCACGATGTCGGCCAGCTGGGCCGTGGGCGAGAGGTAGAAGTCCTTCACCACGACGAGGTCGAGATTGGGGCTGGTCATGGCCTGATAGGTCAGGTTGGCGTCCTCGTAGCACAGCAGCGGGTCGTCGGCGACGGCGACGAACATCTTCACGGGGCGCGGCTCGCCGGTGATCATGGCCTTGAAGACGGAGTTGGGGTCGTTGGAGCGGCCGAAGGACTTGTACAGCGGGTGCTTCTCTCCGCCAAAGGTGAAGAGGTCCGGGCGACCCGGGTCCTTCGTCGAATCCCACAGCGTGATCTTGTCATCCAGCATGACCGAGAAGGCCACGGGCACGTTCACGCCGCCGGGCACGTCGATGTGACCCAGGAGGCCCTGGAGACATGCGATGGCGCGGCCGTTCTGGATGGCGTTCGTGTGCATGCAGCCCGGCCCGAGGCCGACCATCATGCCTACGGGACCGTCTTGGCCCATCATGCGGGCGGCGGTCACGACCTGCTCGGGCTTGATCCAGCAGACATCAGCCACCTTCTCGGGCGTCCACTCCTCGACGCGCTGCTTGAGCTCGTCGAAGCCGAAGGTCCAATCGGCGATCCATTGCTCGTCGTACCAGCCGTTCGCGATGATCTCGCGCATGATGCCGAGCGCAAGTGCTCCGTCCGTGCCGGGACGCGGCTGGATGGCCAGGTCGGCGTGCTTGGACATGTCCTGGAAGCGCGAGTCGATGACGATGAGGTTGGCACCGGACTTCTGGTTGTCCAGAATGCGCTTCATGATGCCGCGCTCCATGGCAGGATTCTGGCCCCACAGCACCATGGTGCCGGAATTCGCCAGGTCGCCGTCAGCCGGAGAGAAGATGCCAAGCGAGATGGCGTTGGGCAGGATGTGCGGCATGAGGCACACGTGCGTGGGCACGAGACTCCAGCCTTCCAGGCCCAGGGTGGAGTTGAGGCGGCAGTGCCAGTGGTTCGTGGTGCGGCCAGTGCCCTGGCCGGTCACGATGGCTTCCGGTCCGTACTCCTCGATGATGCGGCGGGACTCGCTCGCGATGGTGTCGAGCGCCTCGTCCCAGGTGATGCGCTCCCACTCCCCGCTTCCGCGCGGTCCGACGCGCTTCATCGGATAGAGCAGGCGGCCCTCGGTATTGTTGTGGATCTCGCGCTCGGACATGCCGGCGCCGCAGATAACACCAAAGGACTTGGGATTGTCAGGATCGCCCTCAATCTTGACGATCTCATCGCCATCGGAGTAGACGATTACTCCGCATCTGGCGTGACAGGTGGTGCAAACGGTTCGGGTCTTCTTGATGGGCATGGTACCACTCCCTTCGACGCCGCATGGCGGCAGACGTTTGCCTTGCGCTCATTATCCGCGGGTAAGATAGGAGAACGCAAACAGAAAGAAGTTGCGAGCCCACAACCGCAGGTTGTAACGCCCCGTTGCTGGCATAGCGCATGCGGAAGCGGTATCATCGTATGCGCGTGCTGTCGCGTCATCATTGGCGAACTTCAGCAAGGGAGTCCCATGCGGTCGGAGTCCTTGGCATACTTTCTCGAGATTGCCGAGAGCGGCTCGTTTACCCATGCGGCAAAGAAGCTCTACGTCTCCCAGCAAGGCCTGAGCAAATCCATCAAGGCGCTTGAGCGCGATCTTGGCTGCCGGCTGTTTCGTCGCACCGGCTCGCGACTCGAGCTCACGAACGCCGGTCACGCGCTCATTCCCCATGCACGGCAATGCATCCATGACATCGAGCTGCTGCGTGCGGCGATGGAGCCCTTCGGGCGCATGGCATCCCCACGTCGCAAGCAGGCCGGGGAGGATGAAGCCACCTTGCATGCCACGGCGTTCGTGTCCGATTCGCTCCTCTCGCTTCTCCAAGACGAGCTCAGGCAAGCGGAGCTTGACGACGTGCAGGTCATCGAGCACTCGTATGCGGAGATCATCAGTGAGCTCAAGACCGGAACGACGCAGGAGCTCTTCGCGCTATGCCTTCCCGAAAACGACGTTCCCGAGCTGACGGCCATTCCGCATGTGGTGTTTCGCCCGATGTTCGTGACGGAGATCATGCTGGTCGGCTCATCGGATTTCATCCATTCCGACAAGGGGGCCTTCAGCCTCAGACGCGTGGCGAAGCTACCTGTCGTCTACTACAACGACCCGCTGCTCAACAAGATCATCCGCGACATGTTTCGCGACCAGCCACTCGAGGACATCCGCATGCACTCATCGTCGCTGGGCCGCATATCGCAGGCAATTCAGCGGGGCAAGGCCGTCACGTTCAGCGATTCGCTGAGCGTCTACTTGAGCGAGCCTGACGAGGGCCTTGCCACGGCGCATATCGAAGGCGCGGCGCGCTTCGTCATGGGGTTCGCGTATCTCGACAACACGGGCGTCTCGTCAGGGGCGCTCGACTACCTCGAGGACTTCGCGGCATGCTTCCGCGCCCGCTGCGCGCCCTACCTGGAACGCTACCCGCTCGGTTAAGGTTGGGCAGGCGATGGGGAAGCGACTACGGGCGTGATTTACGCGTCGCAGGCGGAGAAGGCGCGGTCGGCGAGGCTGCTCGCAAAGCTGAGACTATAGCCCCAGCGCCTGCATCCAGGCGTCCTCCTTGAAACCAGGAATCACCGTCGCATCGGTTACCAACAGGGGGCGCTTCACGAGCATGCCATTGCTTGCCAGCAAGGCGTATTGCTCGGCTTCACTCATATTCGGCAGCTTCTTCGACAGCTCCATCTCGCGGTACAGCATGCCACTCGTATTGAAGAGGCGTTTGAGGGGGAGTCCGCTGCGCTCATGCCACGTACGAAGCTCGTCGGCAGTGGGGTTATCCTCCACGATGTGACGCGCCGTATAGCTCACGCCATGCTCGTCGAGCCATTTTTTGGACTTCTTGCAAGTTGAGCACTTCGGATATTCCAGAAACAGAACTTCGTTTGGCATGAGGCCTCCCTATTTCATGATTCGAAATCCGCCATATGCTCGGCAATGAACGCATCGGCATCCGCAAGGTTTACGTGACAGTAGCCAAAGGGGTTCTTGCCGAGGTAATCCTGGTGATAGCCTTCGGCTGGGTAGAAGTTCACGAGCGGTGCTGCCTCCACGCGCGGTTGCTTGCCGGTCTTGCGCGCAAGCTCCGTGAGCAATGATTCCGCTGCACGCCTGTCATCTGGATCCGTCCAGTAGATGCCGGTGCGATACTGCGTGCCCACGTCGTTGCCCTGGCGGTTGAGTGAGAAGGGGTCGATGATGCGTAGGTAGGCCTGCAAAAGCAGCGGCAGCGAGATCACATCGGCATCGTACGTGACCTTCACGGCTTCGGCCGCGTCTGTCGCACCCGTGCACACGTCCTCGTAGCTCGGATTCTCGACGTTCGCGTTTGCATAGCCGGCCTCGGTTTCGATGACGCCGGGAAGCTTTTTCAGGTACGCCTCGGTGCCCCAGAAGCATCCGCCGGCAAGATATATTTCACGTGCGTCCATGACGTCCCCATCGTTTGGTTACTTGCATCTTAGCGGAATCCTTCCTGTGGGATAATGACGCAAACCTAACATCCGATTTCGAAGGGTCTCCTATGCAACTCATCGACTTGCAGTGTGTGGACGGGGGCGTGGCGCAGGCCCCGGTGCTCGACGTGGCAGACGTCGTCACGCTTGAGCAGCGTATCGCGCAAGATGGCACCTCGCTTCTCGAGCTCATGACACGCGCGGGAAGTGCTCTCGCGCACGCGGCGCAGGCACATGCGGCGCCCGGAGCCACGGTCGTCATTCTCGCGGGTTCGGGCAACAACGGCGGCGATGGCTGGGTGGCCGCTCGCGCGCTTGCCGCGACGGGTCGCAACGTGACGCTCGTGAGCAAGGCAGCAGCCAATGAGGTTACGGCGCAGCCGGCTCGCACCGCCGCCATAGAAACCGCATCCACCACTGACTTCGAGCTTGTCATCGCCCCGTCAGATGAAGAGCTTGCCTGCCTGCTCGGCAGTGCTGACCTTATCGTCGACGCTATTCTCGGCACGGGTTTTGCCCACGACCAGGTGAGTGAGCCCTATGCCACGTGGATTCGCCTAGCAAACGCGGCGAGAAACGACCACGGTACGCGCATCGTCGCAGCCGATTGTCCCAGTGGTCTGAATGCGCAGACCGGCACGGCTGCAAGCGGCTGCATCATGGCCGATGAGACCGTCACGATGATCGTGCCCAAGACCGGCCTTCTGGAATCGCAGGCACATCCATACGTTGGCACGCTGCTGCTCGCCCCGCTCATTTCGATTGAGGAGTACTTCGATGACCTGCTTTGATGACGTTCGCGGCAAGCTGGGCTTCGGCCTCATGCGCCTGCCGAAGATCGATGGCGAGATTGACATCCCGCAATTCAGCGACATGGTCGACGCCTTCCTTGGCGCCGGTTTCAACTACTTTGACACGGCCTGGGCTTACCCGGGAAGCGAGGAAGCCACGCGCAAGGCGCTTGTCGAGCGCTATCCGCGTGATGCGTTCCTGCTTGCCACCAAGGCGGCTTCGTGGCTCAAGTGCGAGACGGCGCAGGAGGCATACGCCCAGCTCGACACCTCGCTCGAACGCACGGGCGCAGGCTATATCGACTACTACCTCATGCACAACTTGGGAAGCGTGCGCACGGCGGCGTTCGGTCGCTTCGACATGTGGGAGTTCGCTCAGCGCAAGCGCGAAGAGGGGCTCATCCGTCACCTCGGGCTCTCCATCCACGACAGCGCCGATGCGCTCGACGCCGTGCTAGCCGCGCATCCCGAAGTCGAGTTCGTGCAGCTCCAGGTGAACTATCTCGATTGGGACAACCCGGTGCACCAGAGCCATGCATGCCTCGAGGTCGCACGCAAACACGGCAAGCCCGTCGTGGTCATGGAGCCGCTACGCGGCGGGCTGCTGGCAAACCCTCCCGAATCCGTGCGTCGCATCTTCGAGCAAGCCGATCCGGCAAGCTCGTGCGCGTCGTGGGCGCTGCGCTTTGCCGCCAGCCAGCCCGATGTCGCCGTCGTGCTTTCGGGCATGAGCGACCTCGAGCAGATGGAAGCCAACATCCGCACCATGCGGGATTTCGAGCGCATGAGCGCTGACGAGGAGGCGGTGATCGCACGTGCGCAGGACGAGTTCGCGAAGTTCGACCTCATCCCCTGCACCGGATGCGATTACTGCGCGAAGGCATGCCCGGCCAACATCGGCATTTCGGGCGCGCTGCTCGCACTCAACGCGTATGCGATGTTCGGCAGCTACAAGAACGAGTGGATCGTCGGCGGCGAGCGCAAGAACAAGCGCAAGCCGAGCGAATGCCTGCAATGCGGCGCCTGCGAGAAGGTATGCCCGCAGCAAATCCCCATCGTGGCCGAGCTCAAACGCGCGGTCGAGCTGCTCGGTTTGTAATCGGAGAGGCGCTTTCGCCTGTCCTGCTAGAACGCGACGCTGCTAAGCGACTGCTCCACGCTTGGCGTGAGCTCGTCGACTTTGCCCTCGGCAAATGCCAGGATCTCGTCCTTCGTGAGGAAGCCCTCGTGCTTGGCGATGAGCTCGCCGTTATCGACGAGAATGAACGAGGGCGTCTCGGAAATGCCGTAGAC